>JAJQBG010000068.1:0-4722 GCA_021203405.1 Bacteroides sp. | reverse complement strand
AATAAGTAACTGTAGCTGTAGCCCCGAATCGAATAAAATTATAAGAATATACTAAAAGAGAAATAATCGTAGCATTAATAAGAGCCACCAAAGCCTCTTTTCCCACATGCTTCAGCATATTTTTGGGATCCAACGAATTATTGGCAAATCCCTGCACAACAATGGCGGAAGATTGTGTACCCACATTACCGCCGGTTCCTCCAATAAGCGGAATATAAAGTGCCATTTCCGGATGAGCAGCAAACGTTGCGTCAAAATTACCCAGAAGCATAGAATTACCGATCCCTCCAACCATTCCGATCAATAACCAGGGAAGGCGGGCTGTTGTCTGACGAAGTATCTTATCATCGGTTTCCACATCCTGCGAAAGGCTGGAAGCCAGCTGGTAATCACGTTCCGACTGCTCACGGGCTTCGTCCATTACATCATCCACTGTGATCTGCCCCACCAACCGGCCGATACTATCCAAAACAGGAACAGCTACCAGGTCATACTTTTCAATAACCTGTACCACTTCCTCAGCAGAAGTATCTACATGTACAGAAATAGGATTCTTCTTCATCACATGCTTTACTTTAGAAACCGAAGGGCTGGTGATCATCTTTTTAAGCGGAAATACGCCTTTTAAACGCTCATCATTATCCACCACATAAATATAATAGATCTCATCCATCTCTTCTGCCTGCGAACGCATCTCTTTCAGACACTCCGGCATACTCCAGTTCTCATTCACCGTGAGCATTTCACGTCCCATAAGTCCCCCGGCAGTATCTTCATCATATTGCAACAGGTCCACAATATCTCCTGCCTGCTCAATATCTTCAATATGAGAAAGAACCTCTTCCTTTACATCTTCATCCAGTTCCCGTATCAGATCTACCGCATCGTCCGTATCCATATAGTCAACAAAACGCTTGGCAATAGTCTCCGGAGGCAGTATTTCCAGAAAATCCTTCCGGACATCTTCATCCATCTCCATCAGCACATCCGCGGCCATTTCATTATCCAATAACAGATAGATAAAGCGGGCCTCTTCCGGATTGAGTTCATTACATAGTTCAGCAAGGTCTGCCGGGTGAAGTTTCAGAATCTGATCCCTGATCTGGTCCGCATCCTGCAAACCGATCAGCTCCTTGATCGTTTTAACAAATTCCTCAGTCATATTTCCCCTTCATTAAAATGTATCCTCCCTCTGCTCTTTACTCAGCGCAAGGGCTTTCTCTACATGATTAGTCAATTCCACAAATTCCTGTACCGATAACTGTTCCGGACGACGATTAAAAACAACATCACCGGTAAACTCTCCCTCTTTTCCTAAAATAGGTTTGATAGAATTACGGAGCGTTTTCCTTTGTTGATTAAAAGTAGTTTTCACCACATTTTTGAATAGCTTCTCATCACATCCCAGCGTATTAGTATTATTACGGGTCATCCGGATAACAGCACTCTTTACTTTAGGAGGAGGGTTAAATACATTTTCACTTACAGTAAAAAGATACTTCACATTATACCATGCCTGTATTAACACACTCAGAATACCGTATGTTTTACTACCGGGCCCTGCAGCGATACGCTGGGCTACTTCACGCTGTATCATCCCCGTACAACACGGAATAAGATCTTTATTATCCAGCATTTTGAAAAAGATCTGGCTGGAAATATTATAAGGATAATTACCGGTTAGTACAAAAGGAGAACCATCAAATGTTTTCCGGAGATTCATCTTCAGAAAATCATCTTCTATGATATAATCTTCCAGGGAAGGATAATTTTTACGCAGATAAGCTACTGATTCGAAATCAACTTCCACCACTTTAAGAGGACGGCCTTTTTCTACCAGGAACTGAGTGAGTACCCCCATTCCGGGACCAACTTCAAGTACGGGAATATCCGGATAAGCATCTACTGTATCGGCTATGTCCCTGGCTATTTTCAAATCTTTCAGAAAATGCTGGCCCAGGAACTTTTTCGGTTTTATCAATTTCATAACATACTTTTTTAATAAATACCTGTCCGGACAAAATGGTCCATCAGTAAGAGCTTTTAAATCCGTTATTACCGGTATACAGACAGATTTTACCTATATTTGCAGCTGACAAAGGTAACTCTTTTAAATGAAAAAAGTAATAAGCCAAATACTCAAAATTCTGCTTCCCCTTATTTTAGGAGCTATTATTTTGTGGTTTGTATACAGAGACTTTGATTTCCGCAAAGCAGGAGAAGTACTATTACATGATATGAATTATGGCTGGATGACAGTTTCTCTGATATTCGGAGTTATGAGTCATGTTTTTCGCGGCTGGCGCTGGAAGATCGCTCTCAAACCGCTGGGAGCAGATCCGAAAACATCCAATTGTGTGAACGCGGTTTTTTTCTCTTATATTGCCAATCTTGTCTTACCACGTGTGGGAGAAATATCCCGGTGCGGCATTCTGGCTAAATATGACGGTATCCCTTTTTCCAGATCATTAGGCACCGTAGTGACCGAACGCATTATTGATACACTCTGTATCCTCACTATATCTGCCGTAACTCTCCTGTTACAAATGAACGTTTTCAAGAGTTTCTTCCGGGAAACAGGAGCCGATCTCAATGACATCACCGCTGTGTTCTCTTCCGCAGGATTTTATATTATTCTCCTGAGTGTACTTGCGGTGGGAATACTGCTTTTTCTGTTACTACGTACCCTTTCCCTGTATGAACGGGTAAAAGGAACCGTACGTAATATCTGGGAAGGTATTATGTCAGTCAGAAAAACAGGGCAGCCTTACCTCTTTCTTTTCTATACTGTTATGATCTGGTTCTGCTACTTCATGCAATTTTATATTACTTTTTACTGTTTCGAATTTACCCGCCATCTGGGAATCCTGGCTGGTCTGGTACTTTTTGTAGGAGGCAGCTTTGCAGTACTTGTGCCTACCCCTAACGGAGCAGGTCCGTGGCATTTCGCAGTGATCACCATGATGACCCTATACGGAGTATCTGCCACTGATGCAGGAATATTCGCATTGATCGTGCATGGAATCCAAACCTTTTTAATAATTTTGTTAGGTATATATGCAATGGCAATGTTGCCTGCTACCAATAAAATAACTTAGCCTATGAAGACAATTCTCTCTCTGGCTCCACAAAATGTGTGGAAGCATTTTTACTCCTTAACCCGGATACCACGTCCTTCAGGTTATATGCAGCCTGTCACCGATTTTCTGGTAGAATTCGGCAAAGCTCTATCTCTCGAAACATTTGTAGACGATTCCGGGAATGTAATTATCAGGAAACCTGCAACTGCCGGACTCGAAAACCGGAAAGGTATTATTCTGCAGGCTCATATGGATATGGTTCCCCAGAAAAATAACGACACAAAACATGATTTTAAAAAAGACCCGATAGAAACATACATAGAAGGAGAGTGGTTAAAAGCAAAAGGTACTACTCTGGGAGCCGATAACGGGTTGGGAGTAGCAGCCATCATGGCAGTTCTCGAAGACCCTTCCCTTAAACATGGCCCGCTGGAAGCTCTTATCACTACCGATGAAGAGACAGGAATGGTGGGGGCTTTCGGACTAAAACCAGGAACCATACAGGGAGAAATACTTCTCAATCTGGATTCCGAAGACGAAGGAGAACTTTATATCGGATGTGCCGGAGGTATGGATGTAACCGCTTCCCTTCAGTATAAGGAGGTAGAACCGGATCCGGAGGATATAGCCCTAAAGATAATACTGAAAGGTCTCCGCGGGGGACATTCAGGTCTTGAGATCAATCAGGGACGCGCCAATGCCAATAAATTGATGGTCAGATTTATCCGTGAAGCTATTGCGACTTATGAAGCCCGTCTGGCTTGCTGGGAAGGAGGCAATATGAGAAATGCTATTCCCCGCGAAGCGGAAGCACTAATTACCGTACCGGCAGGCAACGAAAAAGAGATACTGGAACTTGCATCTTATTGTGAAACCCTTTTCAATGAAGAATATGGAGCAATAGAGACCCCGGTCACCTTCAAAGCCGAGCGGACCGATCTACCCACCTTCGTGGTTCCCGAAGAGATACAGGACAATGTAGTGAATGCAGTATTTGCCTGCCACGACGGAGTATTAAGATATATTCCTACTATCCCCGACACAGTGGAGACCTCTTCAAACCTGGCCACTGTATCTGTTAAAGAGGGAATGGCAGAGGTTAAAATCCTGGCAAGAAGTTCCAGTGATTCTATGAAAGAGTATCTGACTACCTCACTGGAATGCTGTTTTTCTATGGCAGGAATGAAAGTGGTCCTTTCAGGTGAATATTCAGGATGGCAGCCCGATATAGACTCCCCTATTCTGCATGCCATGAAAGAAGCCTATAAAAAACAATTTGGAAATGAACCGGCAGTAAAAGTTATTCATGCCGGACTGGAGTGTGGAATTATCGGAGCCAATATACCCGGATTGGATATGATCTCTTTTGGTCCTACACTACGTTCTCCCCATTCACCGGATGAGAGAGCTTATATCCCATCCATACAAAAATTCTACGATTTTCTGGTAGAGACTCTTGAAAACTCACCGGAAAAATAGCATACCTCTCTTTGTAAAAGCTATCTGCACATGTATGTCGGATAGCTTTTACATCTTCATCCGATATATAAAAACCAGTTTCTCCCCTTTCTGTTTTTCAGGATTTTTCTTACCTTTGCAACGTTATCACAGAAGCAGGCAAAACAATCAGGTTGTATTATAT
>JAJQBG010000376.1 GCA_021203405.1 Bacteroides sp. | reverse complement strand
AAGTTTTCACACGAAGTCTTCTTTCGGTTAAACAAATATACAAAATCAACAAAAAATAATCGAACATAAATTTGGATTTTAACACAGTATCTGATGGCTGTGATCAATCCCTCTATTCATCACGAAGTGGTAGATGGGGCTATTAATCAGGAAGAAGCAGATCGCCTTCAGATAAAAGGGGTTCCGGCAGTATATGCTGATGGAGAATTTATCCACTCAGGCAGGGCCGATTTTGGAGAGTTACTGGATAAACTTGAAAAAAATATGGATCTACCGGATCGGGTAATGCTGAGATTATAAAAAAGAGTATGATGTGCTTATAATAGGAGGAGGGCCTGCGGGTTCTGCTGCTGCTATCTATTCTGCCCGTAAAGGTCTCAAGGTTGCCGTACTGGCAGTCCGGGTGGGAGGACAGGTCAAAGAGACAGTGGGTATTGAAAACCTTATTTCAGTACCTCAGACAACCGGTATAAAACTGGCTGATGAACTGAAAAGACATATGCAGGAATACCCGGTTGATATTTTTGAGAACCGGCATGTCGAAAGAGTGGAACTGGATGGCAATAACAAAGTTGCTTTTGTAAAAGGAGGAGAGGTATATTCCGCTCCGGCACTTATTATTTCCACCGGTGCGGGTTGGCGTAAATTAAATGTTGAAGGCGAATCTTTCTATACCGGGAAAGGAGTGGTATTTTGTCCTCACTGTGACGGGCCTTTCTATCAGGGAAAGCATGTAGCTGTTGTCGGAGGCGGAAACTCGGGTATCGAAGCTGCTATTGACCTGGCAGGTATCTGTGCTCAGGTAACCGTATTTGAGTTCCTGGAGGAGTTAAAGGCAGATAAGGTACTTCAGGAGGAACTACGGAGCCTGCCCAATGTAGAGGTTTACCTGAATTCACAGACTACAGAAGTAGTAGGAGATGGAGAGCGGCTCACTGCTCTGAAAATAAAAGACCGTATTACAGGTCAGGAACGTACAGTATTATTAGATGGGGTCTTTGTTCAGATTGGTTTGACTCCCAACAGTTCTGTATTTAATGAACTGGTTGAAACCAACCGGATGGGTGAGATCGTTATTGATGAACACTGCCGTACCAATATTCCGGGCATTTATGCTGCCGGAGATGTTACAACCGTACCTTATAAACAAATTATAATCTCTATGGGAGAAGGTGCAAAGGCAGCCCTGTCTGCTTTTGATGACAGGATACGTGGATTACTGAATTAAAGTACCTGTTTAACTGTAAGAGGCTGTTCCGGGAGGGTTCAGCCTCTTTTTTGCATATACAACAAAATTCTTTCCCGTTCTTTGGTAAACAATATATGGACCTGACTGTTACCTATTGTGTTAAGAACGTTATTTATGTGTTGACATGGACAAGAAAATTACAGTTATGAGAGAGATCCTGAGAAGGCAATTAAGTGTAGTAATAGGAGTAGTACTTGCTCTGATTGTATTGCTCTATTGACTTTGCATCTCTGTAGGTTTTGTAAGCTGATTGTTTATAAAGGGATAATACTGTATCTTTGTTCCTGGTTATTTAACAAGGAAAAAAGATACAGTATGAATAATTTTATTTTTCAGAATCCTGTGAAACTGATCATGGGAAAAGGTATGATCGGACATTTGTCCCGGGAAATACCTGCCGGTAGTCGTGTGATGATCACCTTTGGAGGAGGTAGTGTACGTGCAAACGGAGTATATGATCAGGTAAAAGAGGCTTTAAAAGATTACTATACCGTAGAGTTCTGGGGCATTGAGCCTAACCCGGCTGTTGAAACGATTCGAAGTGCGGTTGAACTGGGGAAAAGGGAGAAAGTAGATTTCCTTTTAGCAGTCGGTGGTGGCTCTGTTCTGGATGGTACTAAACTGATCGCGGCAGCTTTGTTGTCTGATAAGGATCCGTGGGATCTGGTATTATCCCGAACTCCCCTTACTGCTACTGTGCCTTTAGGAACTGTTCTGACCCTTCCTGCTACCGGTTCGGAAATGAACCGGAACGCTGTTATTTCCCGGAAAGAGACTCAGGAAAAATATGGGATCACTGCAAATTTTCCGGAGTTTTCTATTCTCGATCCCGAGGTTACTTTCAGCCTCCCTTCTTATCAGATAGCCTGTGGTATTGCAGATACTTTTGTACATGTAATGGAACAGTATATCACTGTGACGGGTGAGTCCCGTATAGCTGATCGCTGGGCAGAAGGTATTCTTCGCACCCTTACAGAGATAGCTCCCCTTATCCGGGAAGACCAGTCTAATTATGATACCATGGCTGATTTTATGTTTTCGGCCACTATGGCTCTTAACGGAATTATACGGATGGGAGTTACTGAAGATTGGTCTACTCATCAGATCGGTCATGAACTTACCGCTTTACATGGACTGACGCATGGCCATACATTAGCTATTGTACTCCCTGCCAATCTGCGGGTAAGAAGCGAGATCAAAGCCGGTAAATTGCTTCAATACGGAGAACGGGTGTGGGGTATAAACCAGGGTACGCCGGAAGAGCGTATAGAAGCTGCTATTGAAAAGACAGAAGAGTTCTTCCGTTCCCTGGGACTTACTACCCGTCTGCATGAAGAGGGTATCGGTCAGGAGACTATTGCCGAAATAGAACGGCGCTTTAATGAACGTAAAATAGCTTTCGGAGAGCAGAACGATGTAACCGGGGAGGTAACCCGGAAAATTCTGGAAGCTGCACTTTAAGTACAGGTAAAAGTAGCGCCTCTGTTTATTTATCAATCAACAGATAAGCAGGGGCACTACTTAAAAAGTGCTCATCTCTTATTTAGCTACATTGTTAATTATATTTCCATTCAGGAAACTTTTCAGATTCTCTACCGCCTGATCCATTAATCGTCCCCGGGCGGCTCCGGTTGCCCATGCAATATGGGGAGTAATGAAACAGTTACAAGCCTGTAGTAACGGGTTATCCGTCGCGGGAGGTTCCTGTGATAGCACATCCAGCCCGGCTGCATAAATAATCTCCTGGTTCAGTGCATAGGCCAGATCAGTTTCATTCACCAGAGGGCCACGTGCTGTGTTGATCAGGATAGCCCGTGATTTCATGGTGGAGAGTCTTTCTGCATGGACCATTCCACGGGTCTCTTCTGTGAGCGGACAACGCAGGGTTACAATATCAGAAACTACAAATAACTCCTCCAGGGATACTTTTTTAATCCCCTGCGGTAGATCCTCCTGTTCTTTGGAACTATATACACAAACTTCCATATCAAAAGCCTGAGCTATACGGGCTACTGCCTGGCCTATATGTCCGAATCCTACAATCCCGATGCGGAGTCCTGAGAGTTCTGTCAAAGGCGACTGCCAGAAACAGAAATCTTCCGAACGAGGCCATTTTTCTTTCACTTCGGCTGCATGTAAACCTACCTGCTGGGTAATATTCAGGATATGGGCAAATACCATCTGTGCTACGGAGGGAGTACTATAGGCCGGTATATTGGTTACTACTACTCCGCGGTCAATAGCGGCTTTTATATCTACCACATTATAACCTGTAGCCAGTATGCCGATATATTTCAGTTCAGGGAGCGAAAATATCTGGTCTGCACCGATTACTGTCTTATTAGTGATCAGTACATCAGTACCCTTTGCACGCTCCGCAAACTCCCCGGGAGAAGTACGCTCATAGATTTCACACTCTCCCAACGCTTCAAATCCTTTCCAGGATAGATCTCCCGGATTCAGGGTATATCCGTCTAAAACTACTATTTTCATGGTTCAACTTGTTTTCAAAAGTCTGGTATTAATCGTTATATTTATCTTTCCATAACGATGCCATACTCTCTTTTAACCGTTTTTCGGCCGGATTGTTCTGTGGGTGCCAGATTCGTTTCTCTTTTAGCTCTTCTGGGAGGAAATCCTGTTGTATAAAATTTCCTTCGTAGCTGTGGGCGTATTTATAATCTTTGCCGTAACCCAGTTGTTTCATCAATTTAGTCGGTGCATTCCTTAAGTGGAGGGGAACGGGTTGATTCCCGGTTTCCTGTACCAAAGCTATGGCGTCGTTAATGGCCATATAAGCAGAGTTACTTTTAGGGCTGGTGGCCAGGTAAATAGTTGTTTCTGCCAGTATGATCCTGCCTTCGGGCCATCCGATCTTCATCAGGGCATCAAAGCAAGCGTTAGCCAATAGCAAGGCATTCGGATTGGCCAGGCCGATATCTTCGGCTGCGGAGATGACCAGCCTCCGGGCAATAAAGGCAGGATCTTCGCCTCCTTCCACCATACGGGCGAGCCAGTATATGGCACCATCCGGATCGCTGCCCCGGATAGATTTAATGAAGGCTGATATAATATCATAATGCATCTCCCCGTCTTTATCGTAAGCCACGGGATTTTGTTGCAACCATTCGGTTACCTTCTCATCTGTAATGATAACTTTCTCTTCGGGATCTGCCTCTACTACCAGTTCCAGAATATTGAGTAGTTTCCGGGCATCTCCACCGGAAAAACGGAGTAGCGCAGTAGTCTCCCGGAGTTCAATATTCCGCTCTTTCAGAATAACATCCGTATGAATAGCACGATCCAGAAGTTCCAGCAGGTCCTCCTTTTCCAGGGATTTGAGTACATACAACTGACTACGCGAAAGGAGAGGGCGTATTACCTCGAAAGAGGGATTCTCTGTAGTTGCACCGATCAGGGTTACAATTCCCTGTTCCACTGCTCCCAGCAGTGAATCCTGCTGTGATTTACTGAAACGATGGATTTCATCAATGAAAAGAATAGGGCTGGCCTGAGAGAAAAAGCGATTGTTTTTGGCTTTCTCAATTACCTCCCGTACATCTTTCACGCCTGAACTTACAGCACTCAGTGTGTAAAAGGGAGTATCCAGTTTATTGGCTATTATTTGTGCCAGGGTTGTTTTTCCCACTCCCGGAGGTCCCCACAGGATAAAAGAGGAGATACGACCCGAATCGATCATCCGGCGTAGTACAGCTCCCTGACCTACCAGGTGCTTCTGACCGATATAATCATCCAGGGTTCTGGGCCTGAGCCTTTCTGCAAGTGGTTGTGCCATATTACAATCATTTTAAATTATAAACGAATCAGAATACCATCAGGATCATGAAGCGCACTCCATGTTTATTAATGTTCGGATTGTCCAGATAGTTCAGCCGACGTACATATTCTATATGTACTATTTTGAAAATATTGTAAATACCGGCACTTACTTCCATATAAGGAGTTTTGGGATCCATAACGAAACTGGTGATCTCTCCGTCCCGCATCGGGAATAAAAAGAGGTCATCATTTCCATTCTTATAAGGATTGTTCTTATCGGTAAGTGTTCCCCACAGCGAGCGGAAACGAAGGGTTTCACGCCATTTCAGCTTTTTGATAAGAGGTATACGGTTAAATAGTTTACCGTTCATATCATAAGTGAGAGAGAAAGAGGCAAAACGGTCGTTAAAGAACTCCATATTATTGATCAGGTTAAACGTCTCCCGCTGAGTAATGTAGGAGAGATTGGCTTCCGGCATGATCAGTAATGGAAAAGGTACTGTGTTCCACTGGGCACCTGCTTTGAACGTAACATCAGCTTTTCCCCAGGAAGAGAGCCAGATACGTTTCCACAAACTTGCTTCCGTGTAATTATAGGTGTAATCTCCTCCCAGGAGACCTTTCACTCCTGTGGTATGGGATAATGTGTAAACCGGGGCATCCAATGATACCGGGCGACGACGCTGCTTGGTGTTAATATAGGTTTCACCCGGAGCATAGCGGAAACTTACGCCGAATTCAGTAGTAGTCATATCTTTTACCCGGGTATGCTCAGCATTATTCCTGATATATTCCAGCTTACCGGTCGGTTCGTCGTTACTGTTCTTCGCAGTGACTGTAAAAGAGAAGTCGGTATTGGTTTCCCGTTCATATTTCAGTTCCGTATCCCGTACATACGACATCTGGTCTACCGTAGTGGTTTTCAACGATACGAACACATTGTCTTTATCAGTAAAAAGAAATTTATCCATCGGCGATTGTACATCATAGGTATAACGGAAGGATAAATTGTTTTTCGGGAACTCCCTTGGTAGGAAGGTCTTTTTATTGAAAGCATAAGTAACAGTTCCCTCATATTTCCATTTTTCATCTTTGAATCCATACGCACCGTATCCTGTAAAAAAGAGATGAGGGTGTAGCTGGGCAGTCGTTTGTCCACTTAAACGCAGACGTAAACCGTCTACATAGTTACTACTCACCATTGTGTTGATGGGCCCGATGTCAAATTTACTGGGATTATCCCGTGTTCCCGTTTCTATATAATTCTCTACTACCGCCTTAATAACGGAGATAAAGTATTTAAATCCGGGCACTTCAAAAAGCCTGTCTACAAATGTATCCATCATACTTTCTGTTTTAGTGAGAGGAACCTGACGCATTTCGGCCCAATATTCATCACTTTTTGAAAGCATATCGTTCTGTCGGATCACATCTCCTTTGAACCGGAACATGCGGGAGTCAATCTTTCCAAAAGAGTAATTGGTGTATTTAGTGGTCCGGTGTATCTGAGCACCCTGCAATGATTTGGCTATATACATTTCGGCGATCATATCGTCATTCACCAATGCCCAGTTACCGTTCTCCAGCTGCTCATACTCCTGTGTAATATCCAGGTAGTCTATAAAATTCACTGCTGTTTTTACAGGGAGGTTCATCGTACATTTCTTGACGGCATAACTGGAGTCGTTCAGTACATACAGGTGTCCGGTAAATCCGAAATCCTGCGGATTCTGAGGAACAAAACTAAGGTGAATACACTCGTCCCGGCCTACATACAGGGTATCCATAATGTAAAATTTATAAAAAGAGATGGCCGATGTACTGGATATCGGGCTTACGAACCGTCTCTGGAGCAGACGGATATCGTTGTCGTAGATATTGATATCCGAAAATACATCGTCCAGTACGGTACCCAGCATATCGTCGGTGGCAAAGAGCTCTCCGATACCGTTGGTATTCACTCCGTTTATAATGGTCTTTTTGCTTTTCGGATTTTTCCGGTATATGATCTGAGAAGCTGTTTCCTGCACAGATACGGGGAGGATCAGCTTATTGGTCTGCGGTGAGAGTTCGATCTGATCTACCAGGAAAGTGAAACGTTTAAACATTCCTTTTTTTAAACTCTCCGGTGTAACATCATTCATGGAGAGCTTCATCTTCTGGTATTTATCATACTGGTAATAATCATACTCCTCCAGCTTTTGGGCCGATTTATTGGCAATGACCTTATGCATAAGGTCTACTGCCGGATTGTTCCGCCGGGAATAACGTTCCCGTCCAGGTTTTACCACCAATTCGTCCAGTAGTACATCTGAAGAGGTTAACTGTATATTCAGCGTCCGGGTAGCAGGAGTAATTCTTACTACTTTCGTATCATATCCTATCGCCGAGAAAGTTATCTCATTCCGTCCCGGATAGGTATCTATTCTGTATTTACCGTTCTCATCCGAAATAGTTCCTACATTGGTACCTTCATAATGTACGGTTATATAGGAGAGGGGTTCCCGGGTAAGGGAATCAGTAATTACACCAGTTATCTGTCCGAAGACTGTATGTGTAATAAGAAAGAGAAGCAGCGATATAAAAAATCTATCGTATCTTTGTTTCATTATGTTCACCGTGATGGAGGGTGCAAAGTTAAAAATTAACTTTTAATTAGTAGAAAACAGGGGCATTTGCCCTTCCTTTTTTATATAACTTTTATAT
>JAJQBG010000187.1 GCA_021203405.1 Bacteroides sp. | reverse complement strand
GTCTGATTGTAAAAATCAGCAATTAATCTTTATATTCTATTCGCTATGAAAAAGAACTTATTTGTATGGATCCTTCTGGGGATCGTGTGTGTATCGTGTGGTTATGAGGATAGTATGCCTCAGCCATCTTCCGACAGTAAAATCATCTCTTTATTCTCCCGTGGAACGCCTGTTCCCGACACTTCCGACAAGATACCGGAACGTACTTTTCAGGAAAAAGATAGTATCGGATTGTATCTGGTCCGATCAACTGCGTCTCTGGAAGAGGAGAGGTATGCGGAAAATGCTCTTTTTGTGTGGCAGGGTAATAAATTTGTGGCAGAAACCAAACTGTTTTATCCGGACGATCAAACTTCTCTTAATTTTCTGGCCTATTATCCTTACCGGTCGGAGGGGATTGCTACCGGTAGTTCGCTTTTACCGGTAAAAGTGGCTGCTGACCAGCGGAGTGAGAAAGAGTTCCTCCGGTCTGATTTTATGACGGCTTATAAAAAGTCGGTAGAGCCTTCGCAGGAGAGTGTGAATTTAGTTTTCTTTCACCGGCTCTCCCGATTGGATATTGCTGTGAAGCCCGGTAAGGAGTATAATATGGAGAGTTTAAAAAATGCCGATATTACGGTGGTGATGAAAGATGTGTATACCTCTTGTCTGTATCACGAAGAGAAGAAGGAGTTCACTACTTTGGCGAGGTTATCGGATGTTTCTCCTTATACGGATATAGTGGCCACAGAGGATAGCTTATCGGGGTGGTCGTTTATTATGATCCCCCAGACAATTGCTGCCGGTAAAAGTTTTATAGAGGTACTTATAGATGGAAAAAGTTATTCGTTTACCTATGAGGCAGACCGCACATTTGTGGCAGATAAACGGGTGAAACTGACGCTTACGCTTGAAAGCGAAAAAGATCTGGGAATTACGGAGACGGATATCTCCGACTGGTCGGAATCAGTCTATGAAGAGGGAGATTTGAAACCAAAGCCCACTCCTAAGGTAGAGATAGAAGCAATGGATTTTAACCGGAGTGCGATCTGGCACATTGTTTCTCCGAAACAGGAATTGCTGGGAGTGGTTTGCCGGGAGTATCTTTGCTCGGAAGAGTTAAAATCGGTAGCTATTACCTATTATGCTGCGGTGGACGGAACTCCGGATTATACGGAGGGAGAGGTTCTTTACCTGATGGAAGAAGCGGGTAAGTCCGGTGGTGGAAAGATCACCTGGCAGGAAGATGAAAATAGGTTTGAATATACTCCTGCGGAGCGGGCTCCTCTTACTGCTTTTTATATTAGCCCGAATGGAGAGATAACTACGGATGCTAAGGAGGGGGTGTTCTTTACGCTGTCTCCGGAACTGGTGAAGGATGTGGATGAGAATGAGTATGGAGTGGTCAAAGTAGGGAAACAGTGCTGGATGACCTCCAATCTTCGTACCTCTTCGTTCCGGGACGGTACTCTCCTGACGGAAGTAACCGATAAATTTCCTGAAGGGAAAACGCCGGCCCCTGCGTACCGGTTGCACGCTTCCGGAGAGTTTTCCGAATATGGCTTCTATTATAATGGTCTGGTTGTTGCCGGGGATATAGCACCTGCGGGCTGGAAGGTCGCTGCTTCTACGGATTGGGTTACGCTCCGGAACTATACCATTAATGCTTTACCACTGAAAGATGCGGATTCCTGGACAGATGATTCCGGGAATGAATCTGGTATTACCGTGCTTCCCGATGGATATATAGATAGTGAAGGAGGAATAAAAATAAATGTAAAAAATACAGCTGTAGAGCAGGCGGCTTACTTCTTATGTACCGATGACTCTTATTATATCTCTCTGGGTACGGGAGAGGGGCTTAGAAGAGGTACCGTTGGCACGGAGGTATATGGCGCTCATATCCGCTGTCTGAAGGAATAACTCAGTTTGCATCAGCTTCGGCTGTTAGATAGAAAAATGGCATATTTTCACTCTGAAAGGGGTGGGGATGTGTCATTTTGTCATAAAATCTACCGTTGTATCTGCAAAAACAGGAGCGAAAGAGGGTTGGCAAATGTTTTGAACGGCTCTTTGCGGAAACTTCCGGTAAGAACAAAAACAATTTACGGGATGTTTCTTTTTGAAAACTGAATAAACATAAATCATAGGTATATGAACTTCAACAATTTTACCATTAAATCTCAGGAAGCGGTACAGGAGGCCATTAATCTGGTGAACAGTAAAGGAGGACAGGCTATTGAGCCGCTCCATGTGCTCTATGGAGTGATGAAGGTGGGGGAGAATATAACCAACTTCCTTTTTCAGAAACTGGGAGTAAATATTACCCAGCTTCGCTCAGCTCTGGAGACGCAGATCAACTCTTTACCGAAAGTTTCCGGAGGAGAACCTTATCTGAGTCGTGAAACGAATGATGATCTTCAGCGGGCTATTTCCATTTCTAAGGATATGGGAGATGAGTATGTCTCTCTGGAACATATTTTACTGGCGATCCTTACCGGAAAAGGGGCTGCTTCGACCTTGCTGAAAGATGCCGGGGTCAGTGAGCGTGACCTGAAAGCTGCTATTAACGAATTGCGTCAGGGTGAGAAGGTGACTTCGCAATCGAGCGAAGATACTTACCAGTCACTCTCCAAATATGCCATTAACCTGAATGAAGCCGCGCGTAGCGGAAAGCTGGACCCGGTTATCGGACGGGATGATGAGATCCGCAGGGTGCTTCAGATATTGAGCCGTCGTACCAAGAATAACCCGATCCTGATCGGAGAACCGGGTACGGGTAAAACTGCTATTGTAGAGGGATTGGCACACCGTATTATCCGGGGAGATGTGCCGGAGAATCTTCGGAATAAACAGGTCTACTCGCTGGATCTGGGGGCTTTGGTGGCCGGTGCCAAGTATAAAGGTGAATTTGAGGAACGTTTAAAAAGTGTGATCAATGAGGTGATCAAATCCGACGGTAACATTATTCTCTTTATTGACGAGATCCATACGCTGGTGGGTGCCGGAAAAGGAGAGGGAGCGATGGATGCTGCCAATATCCTGAAACCTGCGCTGGCCCGTGGAGAGCTTCGTTCCATCGGTGCTACAACCTTAGATGAATACCAGAAGTATTTTGAAAAGGATAAAGCACTGGAGCGACGTTTCCAGACTGTACAGGTAGACGAGCCGGATATATTGAGTACCATCTCTATTTTACGAGGGCTGAAGGAACGGTACGAGAATCACCATCATGTACGGATTAAAGATGATGCCATCATTGCGGCGGTAGAGCTTTCGGATCGCTATATAACGGATCGTTTCCTGCCTGATAAGGCGATTGACCTGATGGATGAGGCGGCAGCTAAACTGCGTATGGAGGTAGATTCGGTGCCTGAGCAGTTGGATGAGATCTCCCGCAGGATCAAACAGCTCGAAATAGAGCGGGAGGCTATCAAGAGAGAGCAGGATGATGTAAAACTGGAATCTCTCAATAAGGAGCTTTCGGAACTGAAGGAGCAGGAGAACTCTTACAAAGCCAAATGGCAGAGTGAGAAAGAGTTGATCGATCAGATCCAGCAGAATAAAATCGAGGTGGAGAACCTGAAGTTCGAAGCGGAGAGAGCGGAACGGGAAGGCGATTATGGCAAAGTGGCTGAGATCCGTTACGGTAAGCTACAGGCTTTGAATGAGCAGATGGAGCAGACTCAACAGAAGTTGTATGAGATGCAGGGTAGTTCGGCTATGATCAAAGAGGAGGTGGATACGGAAGATATTGCGGATGTGGTATCCCGCTGGACGGGTATTCCGGTTACCAAAATGATGCAGAGTGAAAAAGATAAACTGTTGCATCTGGAAGAGGAGCTGCATAAGCGGGTGATCGGTCAGGATGAGGCGATTGCCGCTGTTGCCGATGCTGTACGCCGGAGCCGTGCCGGGTTGCAGGACCCTAAACGTCCTATCGGTTCTTTTATTTTCCTGGGTACTACGGGAGTGGGTAAGACGGAGCTTGCCAAAGCGCTGGCAGAGTTCCTGTTTGATGATGAGACCATGATGACCCGTATTGATATGAGTGAGTACCAGGAGAAACATGCCGTTTCCCGGTTGGTAGGGGCTCCTCCGGGGTATGTCGGTTACGATGAGGGAGGACAGCTTACGGAGGCGATCCGCCGGAAACCCTATTCGGTGGTACTCTTTGATGAGATTGAGAAGGCTCATCCGGATGTTTTTAATATTCTGCTTCAGGTACTGGACGATGGCCGTCTTACGGATAATAAGGGGCGTGTGGTGAACTTTAAAAATACGATCATTATTATGACCTCTAATATGGGGAGTGCCTACATCCAGAGCCAGATGGAAAAACTCAATGATGTGAACCGGGAAGAGGTGATCGAGGAGACCAAACAAGAAGTGATGGAGATGCTCAAGAAGAGTATTCGCCCTGAGTTCCTGAATCGTATTGATGAAACGATCATGTTCCTGCCGCTGACCCAGCAGGAGATCCGGCAGATCGTCTGGTTACAGATCCACGGTGTTGAAAAGATGCTCCAGGCCGGCGGGGTAGACCTGCATATGACGGAAGAGGCTGTCGAGTTTATGGCGAAAGCCGGATATGATCCCGAATTCGGCGCCCGTCCGGTAAAAAGGGCTATCCAGCGTTATTTGTTGAATGATCTTTCTAAAAAATTGATCTCCCAGGAGGTAGACCGCACAAAGCCTATTATAGTGGATGCGGTAGAAAATGACCTGGTCTTTAAGAACTGAGAAGGTTACTTTCTCTATCAATCAACAGCCAGACTATCAGAAAATAATCTCTGAATAGTCTGGCTGTTTTCTGTAACTATAAAATTATACGAAGAATGAAGTCTTTTCCGGTAGTATCAGAGTTTCTGATACTGAGTGATCTCAATATCCTCACTTAACTCTTTGATCGCACTCAGGCCGGTAAGAAAGTGTGCTGTCTGGTTGTGGAAATCAATAGCTGCTTTATCTTCCCACTCTTCTATAAAAGTCAGTATATGATCATGCTGGATATCTTCGAAAAGATTGTATGATCTGTTTCCGGACTCTTTTCTGCTACTTTCGATTATCGGAGTTACGGCCTGGATAAACTCCTCTTTTTTCCCTGCTTTGAGGGTGAATTTTGCTACAATGGTGATCATATATATTTAATTATTAGTGATTATTGGCTGTTAATAGTCGCCTCCCATATCGTAACCGCTGCTCTCCTGGTCCCCTTCGTTGCGGTTCTTACTTTTTTTGGGGTTCATATTACCAAAGCTATAGGTTACGGTAAGAGAGACCTGGCGGCCTCCGCGCCAGTTCTCAGATTCCTGGCTGAAACCATCTCCGGATATAACACTCCGCCATTTCCGGGAGTCGAGCAGATCGCGTCCGCTCAAACTCAGGCTGATGTTGTTGAAGGATTTACGGAGTCCGGCATCCAGGGCATAGTTCCCTTTCCGGTATCCCTGTGCGGTAACCCGCCTGGAGTTGTAGTTCCCGGTAAGTTGCAGGGAGTAGGATTGGGGCAGGTTGATGATCCCGATCATTCGCAGATCCCAGGAAAAATCTTCCTGGCTATTCCCTGTCACTACGGTTTCGAGTCCTTCGGGTTGATAGGTAAAACCATCCAATTTGTAATAATAAAGGTTCAGGGTGGAGGTGAGGTCCAGCCGCCGGAAGAATTTATTTTTCAATACGATCTCGGTCCCGGCCGAGGTGGTTTTGGCAATGTTCTGGAAGGTACTTTTCATAATATCTCCGTCCCGGTAGCTGATCTGCTGGATCACATCGTCCGTAGTACGGTAATAGCCGGAAAAGGAGAGCATGTGGTCCTTCCAGCTTTTTAACCAGTTAAGTTCAAAAGCATTCGAATATTGTGGGTTGAGGTAGGGATTACCGAAGGAAATATTGGTGGAGTCTGTAATATTGGCAAAGGAGTTGAGTTGTCCGCCCCACGGACGTGAAATACGTCGGGTGTAGTTAACCTGTACCTCGTTCTCATTGGGTAAACTGTAGGTTACAAAGAAACTGGGGAAGAGACTGAAGTAATCAGTTTTGTAGGTCTCTCCGTTCTTCTTTGTCTCTCCGTACTTCAGGGAGCGGGTAGAGATGTTCGAGTATTCCCCCCGGAGTCCTAACTGAAAACTGAGTTTGCCGTATTTGGCTCCGTAGTTGGTGTAAAAGGCATGAATATCCCGGTCGTAGATAAACCTGTTGAAGAGACTCTCTTCAGCCGTCAGGCTATTCTCTCCGGTTCCCGAATAGGTCTCTACCGGACTATCTTCCCGTCCCAGGGTCCCTTTGTATCCGGCCTCTATTTTATGTCTTTCCCGGAAGTTGTTGGTGTAATCCAGCTGGAACTCCCAGTTGCGGTTGTTGATATCCCTGAGTTGCTTCTGGTAGGAGTTGCTTTTACTGCCATCTTCATAGAGGGAGTGCTGCTGGTAGATCGAAGTATCGTCCGAACCCCACTTGTTATAGGAGATAGTAATATCCAGATCGCTTGTTTCTGTAAAGTCACGTTTGTATCCCAACTCAATATTTCCCCCTGTCATGTCATTGTCAGAAGAGGTAAGTCGCTGGCTTTCCCGGTAAGAGCCCGGCATATTACTCAGGTAATTTACGGTAGTACGGTTATCACCGTTTCCCGTCATCCCGAAACCCCCGATACTGAAATGATCTTTTTCGGTAAGGTGGTAAGTGAGGCCTGCCCTGCCGAAGAAATTATTGCCGTCTCCTTTTCTCCGGGTAGTCTGATTTAAATAGGTGGTATCGTTTTCGGAAAAGTTAAGCCGGTCGGAGTATCCGCCTCCTTTGTTTTGCCAGTGCCGGTATCCCAGATTGGCGTAGGCTTCGAGTCTGCCGCTGCTATAGTTGATGTTCCCACTGGCATTGTAACCGCCCTGGCTATTCCCACCAGCCTGTACACTTCCGTAGTAGCCTGCTTTCCGGTCTCGTTTCAGCACGATATTGATAATACCGGCTGTTCCTTCCGGACTGTATTTTGAAGAGGGGTTGGTGATCACTTCGATCTTCTCAATGCTTTCAGCGGGAAGTTGTTCCAGTATCTGTGCCTGGTTATCTGCGGAGAGTCCGGAGGCCTTTCCATCGATCCAGATGGTAACCGAACTGTTTCCCCGGAGGGAGATCTCTCCTTCGTTATCTACCTCTACGGAAGGAATATTACTTAAGATATCGCTGGCTGAACCTCCCGTAGCAGCAATATTCTGGTCGACATTGAATACTTTTTTATCAATCTCCATCCGCATTTGTGATTTAACACCCATCACCTGTACTTCGTCCAGTACAAGGCCGTCTTCGGAAAGTTGAATGGTGTGGAGGTTAATATTATTGGCAGAAGAGGAGAGCGATACAATTTGTTCGTAGGGAGTGTATCCCATAAAGATTATTACCAGTATATAATTATCATAGGGTACATTGGATAGCGTAAACTTTCCGTTGTCGTCAGTCGACGAGCCGATGGAAAGGAACTCTGTAGAATTCTGTTTCCGGATCCCTACATTTACAAAGCCCAATGGCTCTTTGGTATGTGAGTCTACTACTTGTCCGCTGATACTGCCGCGGTTGTCTGCTCCATGTACTAAGTTCACCGTAGCAATCACCATTACTACAATGCTTAACAAAAATTTACTCATACGTCCTGTCTAACCTTAAATTACCTGTTCTGGGGCACAAAGAAAAGCATAATCCGGGTGCGACCGGGGTAAAATATTTAATATAAAGTGAAAAAAAGTAATTAAGCCATTTGATTA
>JAJQBG010000128.1 GCA_021203405.1 Bacteroides sp. | reverse complement strand
TCAGTACTCTGTCTGCTAATGGTTTAATGCTCATAATTCAATTGTTTTAAATTGTTTATTTATATTAGTTATTTTCGTTTTACACTATTCCCCCTTGCGAAAATTATGCCAGAACCAAAACCGGGACAACTTAGCAGAATAAACTGTCAATTTAACCTTATTACGGGATAAATGTGTCACTATCCGTACAGATACTAAAAAGGACGGAGTAGATATGCTTTCCGTCCTTCTCATTTTCCGGTGAACCGGATAAGATATTTAGTAAGAAATAGGGCTATTTGCTTTGGATCGTTGAAATAATAGTAACAACGTCTGTTAAAATTTGTTCACCGGTCACCATGTTTTTTAAGACTACCTTATTCTCTTTTATCTCATTCTCCCCGGCCAGCGCCACATAAGGAATATTCTTAGTGTTGGCATAACTCATCTGCTTTTTCATTTTAGCCGCATCCGGATAGAGCTCGGCACGGATACCCGCTTCCCGGACCTGGGCTAACAACGGCAGGCAATAAGCGGTTTCCTGCTCTCCGAAATTCACAAACATCAGTTGAGTACCGGATACCGCCTCTTCCGGATAGAGCTCAAGCTGGTTAAGTACATCAAAAATACGATCTGCTCCAAAAGAGATCCCTACCCCCGATACACCGGAAAGCCCAAAAACTCCTGTCAGATTGTCATAACGCCCCCCCGGGTAATACTACCGATAGCCACATCCAGGGCTTTTACTTCAAAAATAGCTCCTGTATAGTAGTTGAGCCCCCGGGCCAGGGTCAGGTCAAGCTCTATCTCATTCTTTATACCCATTCCGGAAAGCATTTTCAGGATATATTCACACTCCTCTACCCCTTTAAGACCAATCTCGCTGCCGGCCAGTACGGTCTTAAGTTTTTCCAGCTTCTCCAGGTTAGATCCCTCCAGTAAAAGAATGGGTTGAAGAAGAGCAATGGACTCTTCACTGATCTCTTTGGAAGCGAGTTCCTTATTTACATTCTCCAGACCGATCTTGTCCAGTTTATCAATGGCTACTGTAATATCTACTATCTTCTCCGGTTCCCCTATAATCTCAGCGATCCCCGAAAGTATCTTACGGTTGTTGATCTTAATGGATACCCGGATACCGAACCGGGTAAATACCGTATCCATGATCTGTACCAGCTCTACTTCATTCAGCAAAGAATCACTTCCCACTACGTCAGCATCGCACTGGTAGAACTCCCGGTATCTCCCTTTCTGGGGACGGTCTGCCCGCCACACCGGCTGGATCTGGTACCGTTTGAACGGAAAGGATATCTTATCCCGGTGCATGACCACATACCGGGCAAAAGGGACTGTAAGATCGTAACGCAACCCCTTCTCACAAAACTTAGAAGCCAGCCCGGCCGCGTTGCGTGAGAGGAGTTCTTCGTCCGTAATTCCGGGAAAGTAGTCTCCTGAATTTTGTATCTTAAAAAGAAGTTTGTCTCCCTCTTCCCCATACTTCCCCATTAAAGTGGAGAGGTTCTCCATCGAAGGAGTTTCAATCTGTTCATAGCCGTAAAGATGGTATACCTCACGGATGGTATTGAATATATAATTACGCTTCGCCATTTCTACAGGCGAAAAATCCCTGGTTCCTTTAGGTATTCCTGGTTTTGCTGCCATAGTTGTTCAATTTTGAGTCTGCAAAGTTACACTTTTATTAAATAAAATTCGCCACGGTTGCAGGAAAAGAGTATCCTCCTCCGTAAACCGTGGCGAAAAAGAGTTATTTCGGAATGTATTAATTTCTTCTACCCATAAATATCATCACATAATAGATCAAGGTAGCCAGTGAACTAAGGGCAGCTACCACATAGGTATAAGCAGCAGCACGAAGTGCATCCTCGGCCTGCGCATGGTTGGTCACATTCGTTATTCCCGCACTGCTTAACCAGGCCAATGCCCGCTTACTGGCATCGATCTCAACCGGCAGAGTAATAAAACTAAAAAGCGTGGTGGCAGCAAACAGAATAATTCCGGCCAGTAATAGTCCCGGCATGGTTTGTATCAACAAAATCCCGGCCAGCAACAACCAGGTCACCCATTTGGAAGAGAACTGTACAATAGGCACCAGTTTGGAACGAAGGGTCAGCGGCGCATAGGCCGTAGCGTGTTGTACCGCATGTCCGCACTCGTGCGCAGCAACGGCAGCTGCCATCAGGCTGTTACTTTCATACACTCCATCACTCAGGTTAACCGTCTTATCGGCAGGATTGTAGTGGTCGGTCAGTTGTCCCGGTGTATGCGTCACAGAAACATCATTGATGCCGTTGTCTCTCAACATCTTTGTGGCTATATCCCGACCGGTCATCCCGTTGAGAGGGATCTTGGAATATTTCTTAAACTTATTCTGCAGATTTAACTGCACCAGATAGCTGACTACAGCTATACCGATAAATATTATCCAGGCTATGGGTATCATAATTTATTCATTTAAATGGTTACACAATCCTATATAACAAATAGTTTGCCAAATGTATGGGTAAGCTTAGTATATTTCAACGCAATCAGCCGGTTTTTAGGAAGAATTAGAGGTTATTTCCGGTAATAAACATCTCCTGACAAAAAGAGGCTCCCGTATGTTTCACTCAAAACATACGGGAGCCACTCCTTATATAATACTCATTTACTCTTCTGTATACCGTTCAATGGTCTGTGCCCTGTCGGGTCCAACCGATACGATCTGAATAGGTACTTCCAGCTGCTCTTCCAGGAAAGAGACATAGGCATTGAACTCTTCCGGGAACTCATTCTCACTCTGCATGGAAGTCATATCGGTTTGCCATCCCGGTAATTCTGCATATACCGGTTCCACATCACCGTTGATATCGTAAGGGAAATCTGTTACCTCCTCACCCTCTATCTTATAAGCCACACAAGCCTTGATGGTATCAAACGTATCCAGTACATCACTCTTCATCATGATCAGTTTGGTTACCCCGTTGATCATAATAGAATATTTCAGGGCTACCAGGTCAATCCAGCCACAACGTCTTTTACGGCCGGTCACCGAACCAAACTCATGGCCGATGGTACACATCTTATCTCCTGTTTCATCAAAAAGCTCGGTCGGGAAAGGTCCGCTTCCCACACGGGTACAGTAAGCTTTGAAAATACCGAAAACTTCGCCGATCTTATTGGGAGCAATTCCCAGACCGGTACAGGCTCCGGCACAGACCGTATTGGAAGAGGTGACAAACGGATAAGAACCGAAATCAATATCCAGCATCGTTCCTTGTGCCCCTTCACACAATACCGTTTTTCCCTCTTTCAGCAGGGAATTCACTTCAAATTCACTATCTACAAAAGTAAACTGTTTCAGGTATTCGATCCCTTCCAGCCACTCTTTTTCCAGTTCGGTAATATCATATTCATAATTCATATTCCTGAGTATC
The DNA here is from genome assembly GCA_021203405.1 of Bacteroides sp. GTDB lineage: Bacteria > Bacteroidota > Bacteroidia > Bacteroidales > Bacteroidaceae > Bacteroides. The sequence goes on along the minus strand of JAJQBG010000128.1, from coordinate 4,350 downwards.
TCCTCATGTTTGCCTTTGGCAACACGGTATACCTGCTCAAAATTATGAAGAATATCTCCTACCCTCACCCCGTTCCGGCTGATCTTATCCGTATAGGCGGGTCCGATCCCTTTACCGGTAGTCCCTACTTTGGCATCTCCTTTGGCTGCTTCGTAGGCAGCATCCAGCACCCGGTGAGTAGGAAGGATCAGGTGTGCTTTTTTAGAGATATGCAATCTCTGTGTCAGATCATGTCCGGAGGCAGCCAGCGCCACAGCTTCTGCTTTAAAAAGCGCCGGATCCAGCACCACGCCGTTCCCGATAATATTCACTTTATCTCCCTGAAAGATACCGGAAGGAATGGAACGAAGTATATATTTCTGTCCCTCGAATTCCAGTGTATGGCCTGCATTGGGTCCACCCTGAAAACGGGCTACCACATCGTACCGGGGGGTCAGGACATCCACGATCTTTCCTTTACCCTCATCGCCCCACTGCAAACCTAATAAAACGTCTACTTTCATTATTTATCTCTTTTCTGATTATTTGCTCTTTTTCCTCACCCGCGCACACTTATTACAGGCTCCGTAAACATATAAAGAGTAATGTGACAGCTGGAACCGTTTCAATTTGGTGTTTTCAATAGCCCGCTTCAGGATATCGTCCTGAAACTCGGATACTTTACCACATTGTGTACAAATAAGATGATGGTGAGTTTTACGGTTATAGGATTTTTCGTATTGAGAAGAGTTACCAAACTGATGCTTGATAACCAGCTTTGAATCGATCAGCAAAATGATCGTGTTATAAAGAGTAGCACGGCTCACCCGGAAGTTCTCCTGGTTCATCATTTTACTGTAAAGCATGTCAATATCGAAATGGCCCTCTATGGAGTAGATCGTATCAAGTATGGCAAACCGTTCAGGTGTCTTCCGATGCCCGTTCGTATTCAGATACTCGGTGAATATCTGCTTTACCGTATCTCTCACATTCTGATTTTCCATATCGGTTCATTAACCGCGAACAAAGGTAACTCTTTTTACTGAAAGAGAAAAAATTAAAAGAAAGATTCTATTTCATTTTTAATATCGTCGACCAGAACCGCATACGGAGCCTCCGGGCCCATCTCCAGCCCGGCCAGATAGTCAATTAACGCCTGACCGTTCTCCCGGTTCTGCGTACCGTACCTCTTTAAAGAGAGAGCAGCGGTCTTTGCCGGATTATACAACCCACCCTGCACGGCAGCCAGCGCCTGGTCAAAAAACTCATCCCGGGCCCTTTCGTTCATCTCTGCTCCCTTACCCAGCAGACGGGCTATAATCAGGAAGCCGCACGTTTGCATAAATTCCTCCTCACCGGCAATCCACTGAAAAGCTTTGGCAGGAGCATAAGGCAAACGACAGAAGAGGTTCATAGAGGTTAGTTCGGCTATCTCTATATTGTCAATCTGCTCCACCCAGATATCAGCGATCTCAGGCAGGAAACTATCCGTCGGCTGGATCATTCCTGCCAGGATTTTACTCTCCCGGATATTCTCTTTCCAGAGTGCCTGAGCCAGACGATGATCCTGGCCATACTTCTGTGCGATCTCTTTCAGGCGAGGCAGTTCCACTCCGAAATTGAGCCGGTACCGCAGTCCCTTTTCCGTCATACTTTGAGAAGCCACTCCGTTCATTGCCAAACGGAGGTCGCTTTTAATCTCTCTGATCTGTTCAGTGATCTGATCTTCCATGCTCATGGGTTTATAAGAGGCAAATGTGAATAATCCCTGCCGTAACGTAGCATCTGCTCACTAAATCCCTCTTCATAAGAGACTTTTATATCCGTTATCTCTCCTTCCTCATTGGTTACTGCTTCGTAAACAGGATTGATAAACCCTTTATAAGGAGCCAGGTTCAGTTTTTTATACCGCTCCAGGATCTCTTTGTACAAAACCGGGTCTACTTTTACAGCATAAGTCTCTACCAGTTCCCTGGCAGCTTCCAGATCTCCGGTAGATTTGATCCGTTGTATCTCTCCCAGGAGTTCCCCAAAAAGAGAGCGGAGTCTCTGATAATCATTTACCCGAATATATGTTTTGTCATTTTTACGGATAAACTCAACCACCCGTTCCTTTTTCCCTTTCTCATAAACCCAGCGGGCTATTAACTGACGGTTCCTCATGTGTGACTCTTCAATATCACTTCCCGGCTCAATCCGTACCAGTTGTGTTATCAGTCCATTCATCAGGAAAGAATAGTACTCCGCTTTATAGGCCTCTTCATCCGTAAGCAATCCCAGTTCCAGCAATTTTTGATCGGCCATATAGTAAAGGCCGAACAGATCCGCCCGGGTCTCCTCAATGGTTGCTCCATAGGCTTTTAACGCATCCGGATCAACACCGGGAAGTAGCTTTCCGGAACCGTGCCCCAGGCACTCATGCAGATCGGTATGAAGATTACCTGTTACATCCCCGTATCTCTTTATCAATTCCAGCGTGTTCTCATCCACCACGAACTCTTCCATAAACCCATTTCCAAGAGCCGCTTTATTATAGGCATCCGTAATATTCTCAATAGTGACCGATTTAGAACCATGCACACTCCGTATCCAATTGGAATTGGGCAGATTAATACCAATCGCCGTAGCCGGATAGAGGTCGCCTCCCAATATGGCAGCGGTAATAACCTTAGCAGTTACCCCTTTTACCTCCTCCTTTTTAAAACGTTTATCTACCGGAGAGTGGTCTTCAAACCACTGGGCATTTTCACTGATCAGTTCAGTACGTTTAGTAGCTTCCAGATCTTTAAAATTCACAATAGATTCCCAACTGGCCTTCATTCCCAGCGGATCTCCATAGGTTTCCGTAAACCCGTTTATAAAATCAATGCGTGAATCCAGATCTTTCACCCACAAAATGGAATACTCATCAAATGTTCTCAGGTCACCGGTCCGGTAATAATCGATCAATTTACGGATCACTGCCTGCTGTGCCTCATTCTCAGCCACACTTTCCGCCTGTTCCAGCCAGTAAACCACCTTTTCCAGAGCAGCTGAATAAAGTCCTCCGACTTTCCATACCTTCTCTTTGATCACTCCATCCTCTTTAACCAACCGGCTGTTCAATCCATAAGAAACAGGAGTAGGATCAGCCGGATCTTTCAGCTTACTATAAAAAGCCTCCGCTTCCTGCTGAGTCACTCCCTCATAGTAATTACAGGCAGAGGTCAGTACCAGGTCCACTCCATCCTCCTGATTGACCCGTTTAGCCATCACAGCCGGATCAAAAATAACCGGAAAGATCTCCCGGATCACTTCTTCCAGACCACCCTCTATTCCCATAGCAGGAAGATCCACCTTCGCCAGTTCTCCCTTCAAAAACGCTTCAGAGAACCCGGGAACAAATTTTTCACTTCCATAATGATGATGGATACCGTTGGAGAACCAGACTCTTTTCAGGTAAACCTCAAAAGCCTGGTAGTCAGAGGATGTCTTTTTACCCGTATAAGTAAGGTAAACACTTTCCAGTAATTTCCGGATAGTAAGGTTGTATTTATTATTCTGGTCGAATAAAATATCCCTCCCCTGCAAAGCCGCCTCTGAAAGATAATAAATAAGTTTTTTCTGATTTAATGACAGATCCTCAAACCCGGGAACCCGGTAGCGTAAGATCTGCAGATCTGCGAACTGATCCACACTATATACAAAAGAGTCTCTGTCCGGAGTTTCCTCCCGGTCTGTGCAAGCACATAAAAAGGTAGCGGCTACTGTCATGGTCATTATAATTTTTTCATATACTCATCCCTGAAAAAAGAAAAAGGAGTACCCCGTACCTGTCCCGGAATATTCCTTTTCTCTTCAAAGTTGTTAACTGCTTATTTCTTTTTCTGTTCAGCGTGGCGTTTGCGATATCCGTTAGGAGTCTCTCCCACGTTCTTATAGAACGCAGCATAGAAAGACTGACGGTTGGCAAATCCGACCATAGCACTGATCTCTTCCACGTTTTTATCGGCATACCGTTTGTCGACCAGGATGTGAAGAGCATCCTTGATCCTGTACTCATTCAGGAGACAGGAATAGTTCATACCAAAACGGGAATTCACCACTGCAGACAAATAACGGGTATTTGTTTTCAGTTCTTTGGCCAGATCTTTCGCCGAATAGTCAGGGTTTTTGTACTTTTTCTGAACCACAACAATGTTCAGGATCTTGTCATACAATTCATCTGCCAGTTCAGGTCTTATTAAAGATCTGTAAGCAGCTTTTTTGTCCTTCTTCTCTCTGATGTTGTAAGGACGTTTCTTTTCAGTTTCGTTTCCTGTGGCAGACATAGCTTCGTTGTTTTGAGGGTTTCTAAAATTTGTCATTTAATAATTAACTGGTTAGGTATAT
>JAJQBG010000169.1:2739-7817 GCA_021203405.1 Bacteroides sp. | reverse complement strand
TCGTTGATAAATTAGTCTTTGAAGAATCTGAAGTAACAACCCAAGCAAGCATCACTAACGACCTGGGAGCAGATTCATTAGATACAGTAGAACTTATCATGGAATTCGAAAAAGAATTCGGTATCTCTATTTCGGATGACCAGGCAGAAAAAATCGGAACTGTAGGCGACGCAGTATCTTATATCGAACAGAACGCTAAGTAACAATTGATTTCATCAGAATGGAATTAAAAAGAGTTGTAGTAACAGGTCTCGGTGCTATTACTCCCATTGGCAACTCTGTCCCGGAATTCTGGGAAAACCTTGTGAATGGGGTTAGTGGAGCCAGACCTATTACTCATTTCGATGCTTCACAGTTTAAAACACATTTCGCTTGTGAGGTAAAAGGCTTTGAACCCACCCAATATATCGACCGGAAAGAGGCCCGGAAGATGGATCTTTATACACAGTATGCCATCGCTGTAGCTAAACAGGCCGTAGCAGATTCAGGACTTGATTTTGAGAAAGAAGACACGAACCGTATCGGAGTTATTTTCGGTGCAGGTATCGGAGGAATACGTACATTTCAGGAAGAGGTAGGTAATTATGCCGTTAACAAAGATAACGGACCTAAATTCAACCCTTTCTTTATTCCGAAAATGATCTCTGATATTGCTGCCGGACAGATATCCATGCTTTACGGTTTACGGGGTCCTAACTATGCAACCTGTTCTGCCTGTGCAACTTCTACCAACGCTATTATTGATGCATTTAACCTTATCCGTCTGGGTAAGGCGACTGCCATTGTTACCGGAGGATCGGAAGCGGCTGTTGCAGAGGCAGGTGTAGGGGGATTTAATGCTATGCACGCCCTTTCTACGCGCAATGACGATCCTGAAAAGGCTTCACGCCCGTTCAGCAAGACCCGTGATGGTTTTGTAATGGGTGAAGGTGGAGGATGCCTGATCCTTGAGGAACTGGAACATACTAAAGCCCGTGGAGCGAATATTTATGCAGAAGTGGCAGGAGGGGGTCTCTCAGCAGATGCTTATCACCTGACTGCTTCCCATCCGGAAGGCCTGGGAGCTAAACTGGTGATGAAAAATGCATTGGAAGATGCTGGAATGAGTCCTGAAGAGATAGATTATATCAATGTGCACGGAACCTCTACTCCGGTGGGTGATATTTCCGAAGCGAAAGCTATCCAGGATGTATTTGGTGACCATGCCTATAAACTGAATATCAGCTCCAGTAAATCGATGACGGGTCACCTGCTGGGTGCAGCCGGTGCAGTGGAAGCGATCGCTGCCATTCTCGCTATCCGGAATAACATCGTACCTCCGACCATCAATCACGATGAAGAGGATCTGGATGAAAATATTGATTACAATCTTAACTTTACGTTCAATAAGGCGCAGAAACGTACTGTGAATGCTGCTTTATCCAACACTTTTGGTTTTGGTGGACACAATGCATGTGTGATCTTTAAACAATACGGAGAATAAACGTGTTACGTCATAAAATAGATAAAATAAGACTCTTGTTCCGCAAGAACAAAGAGTCTTATTTTCGTTTATATGGCATTCTGGGATTTGTTCCGCACAACCTGGATCTGTATGAACAGGCACTCCTGCATAAATCCTCTACCATACGCACGACCAAAGGAAAACAGGTCAATAACGAACGCCTGGAGTTTCTGGGAGATGCAGTATTGGATGCGATTGTGGGAGATGTACTTTTCCGGCATTTTGAAGGTAAGAGGGAAGGGTTCCTAACGAATACCCGTTCCAAGATCGTACAATGGGACTCTCTCAATCGTCTTGCTGTAGAGATGGGATTGGACAAACTGATCAAATTTTCGGCAAAAAGTTCTTCTCACAACAACTATATGTACGGAAATGCCCTGGAAGCCTTTATCGGAGCCATCTATCTGGATCAGGGATATGAATGCTGTAAAAGGTTTGTGGAAGAACGGATCATCAACCGCTACTTCGACCTGGATAAACTCTCCCGAAAGGAGGTAAATTTTAAATCCAAATTGATCGAATGGAGCCAGAAGAATAAAATAACGATCTCTTTCGAACTGATCGAGCAATTTCTGGATACGGAAAATAATCCGGTATTTCAGACCGAGGTCCTTATCGAAGGGTTAACGGGAGGGACAGGAGTAGGATATTCTAAAAAAGAGTCGCAGCAGAATGCTGCCCAAATGGCGCTGAAACAGATCAAAAGCAATCCACATTTTATAGAGAATGTATTTGATGCAAAGGCAGCCGCCCACAATGAACCGGGGATAGAGGTTCTGTCGGAACAACCGGAAGCTGTTGAGGATCTACCCGAAACAGATCCCCATTCTTCTGCCCTGGACAATTAAATCATGTTCTTCGGTAACCAGTTTCAGTTTACCGGCTACTTCACTCAACGGTACAGAGGTAACTGTTTCGCCCTGAAGGGAGATCATCTCTCCGAAGCGTCGGTTAGCAATGAGTTTCGTAGCATGTCCTCCCATACGGGTGGCCAGGTTACGATCAAAAGATGTAGGAGAACCTCCCCGTTGTATATACCCTGATACTGTTTCGCGGGTCTCTATACCAGTTTCATACTCTATTTCCTGGGCAATATATTCGGCGGCCCGTTTTTTACCATCCATCTTTATACCTTCTGCCACCACTACAATGGAATAAGGACGGCCTTTTCTAAGACGCTCTATCAGGATATTTCCGATAGATTTTATGGAATAAGGGAGTTCAGGAATGAGGATCACATCTCCTCCACCCGCCATTCCCGAGTAGAGCGATATCCAGCCTGCTTTGTGACCCATTACTTCAATGACCATGACCCGCTTGTGAGAACTCGCTGTAGAGTGCAAACGGTCGATAGCTTCTGTAGCAATTGTAACCGCTGAATCAAACCCAAATGAAATGTCCGTTCCCCAGATATCATTGTCAATTGTTTTGGGAATAGAGACAACATTAATACCCATCTCAACCAGGCGATAAGCGGTTTTCTGGGTACCGTTCCCACCAATACAAACCACACAGTCTAAACCTATCTTCTTTACATTCTCCAGGATCAGGGCCGGCTTATCTACGTCCGAAAGCAGGGTAGGCTTTTTAAAAGGTTTCTCCCGGGAAGTGCCCAGAATAGTTCCTCCCATGTTAAGTAATCCGGAAAGTGATTTTTTGTCAGATCTTCCACATCATAATCTACCAGTCCCTGGAATCCATTGTGGATACCGGTCACCTCCATTCCATAATGGTTAATAGCCGTTTTACAGACCCCTCTTATAGTGGCATTTATTCCGGGACAATCGCCCCCTGATGTCAGTATTCCGATCCTCATAGTTCTTCCGGATTATATTAATGGAGGTAAAGATAGGAAAAAAAGAGCCTAATTCTGAAAACAAGCTAAATTTTATCTGTTATATACTATATATTGCTCAAATAAGGCTATTTTTGCACAATTGTTGAACTAATTAACAAGAATGAATATTACAAAAGGAATTGGTAAGATTTTCGCTCACCGCCAGCGTGAAATCGATCTGTACGCTACACAAGCCGTAGAAATACAGCAGCATGTACTGAAAGATCTGGTTCATACCGCACGCAACACAGAGTGGGGAAAAAAATACGGCTACGATACTATTCGCGACTATGATACATTCCGCAAAAAAGTACCGCTGCAAACCTATGATGATATTAAATCGTATGTAAAAAGAATGTACGATGGCGAAAAGAATCTTATCTGGCCTTCACAGATCCGGTGGTTTGCCAAATCTTCCGGTACTACCAACGACAAAAGTAAATTCCTTCCTGTCAGCAAAGAGAGCCTTCAGCAAATACACTATAAAGGAGGTACGGATGCAGTAGCTCTCTATCTGCGCATCAACCCAAACAGTAATTTCTTCTCCGGTAAAGGCCTTATTCTGGGAGGCAGCCATAGTCCGCATCTCAACTCCCGGCATACATTGGTAGGAGACTTATCGGCTATTCTTATTCAGAATGTGAGCTCGCTGGTTAACCTGATAAGGGTACCCAGCAAAAAAATAGCACTGATGAGTGAATGGGAGCCCAAGATAGAGGCGATCGCTAACAGTACGATAGGTAGCAATGTGACCAGTCTCTCGGGCGTTCCTTCCTGGTTCCTGGTACTGATCAAAAGGATCCTGGAGATCACCGGCAAAAGTTCATTGGGAGAGGTATGGCCCAACCTGGAAGTGTTTTTTCACGGTGGAGTGAGTTTTGCTCCTTACCGGGAACAGTATCAACAGGTAATTCACAACGATACCCGCTATGTGGAAACTTACAATGCCTCGGAAGGTTTTTTCGGTATCCAGAACGACCTGGCCGATCCGGCCATGTTGTTAATGGTAGATTATGGTATTTTTTACGAATTTATTCCTTTAGACGAAGTGGGAAAAGAGAATCCTTCTGTCTATTCTATCGGAGAAGTGGAATTGAATAAGAACTATGCCATAGTGATCACTACCTGTTGCGGTTTATGGCGGTATATGATCGGTGATACGATCCGTTTTACTTCCAGAGATCCTTATAAATTTGTTATTACAGGACGTACCAAACATTTTATCAATGCCTTTGGAGAAGAGCTGATCATAGACAATGCCGAAAAAGGGTTAGCTAAGGCCTGTGCAGAGACAGGAGCCCAGGTAACTGAATACTCAGCTGCTCCTGTATTTATGGATGAGAATGCCAAATGCCGGCACCAGTGGCTGATCGAGTTTACCAGGCTACCTGATTCACTGGATAGATTTGCATCTGTGCTGGATAGTGCACTTAAAGAAGTTAATTCAGACTATGAGGCAAAACGGTCTCAGGACATTGCTCTGCAACCCCTGGAAGTTATTGTAGCCCGTAAAAATCTTTTCCACGACTGGCTAAAGGAGAAAGGTAAATTGGGGGGACAGCACAAAGTACCCCGCCTGAGCAACACCCGGGAACACATGGAACAGATGCTGGCACTTAATTATTAAAGGATAATCCCCCCCCCACCACTAACCCAACTTTCTAAAAAGCAGCTGCCTGTCCGGCAGCAAACGCCAAAAGGGGTACAACTAGTAACACGTGAAAAAGGCCATTTTCA
>JAJQBG010000169.1:0-2729 GCA_021203405.1 Bacteroides sp. | reverse complement strand
CATAATGGTAAATTGGGGGTAACGCAAAACGAACCCGGCCTTACCAACACCCGGCAAAAAAGGCACCCTAGGCTGCAACTAAATATTTAATGGTTAATCCCCCCCCCCAGCACTAACCCATCTTTGTAAAATGCAGCTGCCTGTCCGGGAGCAACCGCCGTAAGGGGTTCAACTAGTTCCACGTGCAACAGGCCATTTTCATTTTTGGTAACCCTGCAACGATTTTCCTGTTTGCGGTAGCGGATCTTTACTATAATATCCTCTCTATCGAGCAGCCGGTTCTCCTCCGTTATATTCCACTCTTTTAACCACATCTCCTGCTTTTCAAGCGCTTTCAGGGAAGCCAGCATCACCCGGTTAGTAACCGAATCGATCTCTTTTACAAATACCGGACGATTGAAGTTTATTCCCAATCCCCTGCGTTGGCCTACCGTAAAGTAAGGATAGCCAGGGTGTATTCCAAGGATGATTCCATTCTCATCTATAAACTCTCCCGGAAATATTCTGCCTTTTTCCACATGTTTATTCAGAAACGAATGATAATCTAACGGACAAAAACAGACTCCTATACTATCTTTCTTAGTAGCCACTTTGATGAATCCTCTGCCCTGCGCCAACTCTCTTACCTCCGGCTTAGTCATTTCCCCCAGGGGAAATTCCATACGGTACAACAAATCCTGTGTTAAACCCCAGAGAAAAAAGGATTGATCTTTATCGGGATCTTTACCCGCCTTAATAAAATATTTATTTCCACTTTTCTCCATCCGTACATAATGTCCGGAAGCTATTTTTCCGACCCCCCCTTTATCCGCTATCTGCGCCAGTAAAGGCCATTTAAAATAGTTGTTGCAAAGTACACAGGGAACAGGAGTACGGCCAGCCATATACTCCTCAATAAAGTAGGTAACTATTTTCTCGCGGAACTCTTTACGGACATCGTATACAATGTGACGAATACCTAACCTATCCGCCAACGCTTTAGCATCTTCTATATATTCTAAAGAGCCGGCGGGTTCATAAAAGCGAAAGGTAACTCCGGTCACTTCATATCCTTTTTCCTGTAACAACATAGCCGCCACAGAGCTATCTGTTCCTCCGCTCATTCCCAGTAATATAGTGGGTCGTTCCTGCATAGTGAAAAATTTTAGGGTAAATTTAATAAGAATTCCCTTCTTATATTTACTTTCCGAAAATAATAGAGAGCACCAAAGGTCGGTCATTCCCTAAAGAAGAGGAAACCATCATTTAATTATCAGCTATTTATCTTCTACCTTCACTCTGATTTCATTAATTTGTTGTAACTTTGTGTCTCTAAATTTCAAAAATATGGAGCATCAATTAACGATTTACAATACACTGAGCCGGAAAAAAGAGCAGTTCGTACCGGCACACTCTCCTAATGTGGGAATGTATGTATGTGGCCCTACGGTATACGGAGACGGCCATCTGGGACATGCCCGTCCGGCCATTACTTTTGATATTCTTTTCCGATACCTTACCCATCTGGGATATAAGGTACGGTATGTGCGGAATATTACCGATGTAGGTCACCTGGAGCACGATGCTGATGACGGAGAAGATAAGATTGCTAAAAAAGCGCGCCTGGAACAGCTGGAACCGATGGAAGTAGTACAGTACTACCTGAACCGCTACCACAAGGCGATGGAGAGACTCAATGTAATTCCTCCCAGCATTGAACCGCATGCTTCCGGACATATCATTGAGCAGTTAGAGTTTGTACGGAAGATCCTGGGTGCAGGGTATGCCTATGTAAGCGAAGGCTCCGTCTATTTTGATGTGGAAAAGTACAGTAAAGATCATCATTACGGAAAACTCTCCGGAAGAAATGTAGACGAACTTCTCAGTACCACCCGTGAACTGGATGGACAAAGTGAAAAACGAAACTCCGCCGATTTCGCCCTGTGGAAAAAAGCTTCTCCCGGACACATTATGCATTGGCCCTCCGAATGGAGCCAGGGTTATCCCGGATGGCACCTGGAATGTTCTGCTATGGGCACTAAATACCTGGGAGAAACGTTTGACATTCACGGAGGAGGAATGGATCTTCTTTTTCCCCACCACGAATGCGAGATAGCTCAATCGGTAGCGGCCCTGGGCCACGAAAGCGTACGGTACTGGATGCATAACAATATGATCACTATTAACGGTACCAAAATGGGTAAGTCACTGGGGAACTTTATAACATTGGATGAAATCTTTGAAGGAACTCATCCGCTCCTCTCCCAGCCTTTCAGCCCGATGACCATCCGTTTCTTTATTTTACAGGCACATTACCGCAGTACGGTAGATTTCAGCGACGAAGCATTGATCGCTTCGGAGAAAGGCTTACAACGCCTGATGGAGGCAAATGCTCATCTGGATAAGATCACACCTGCAGAAAAGTCATCTGTGGACATCAGCTCACTCCGCAGCAAATGCTACGAAGTGATGAATGATGATCTGAACTCTCCGATCGTTATCTCCCATCTTTTTGAAGGTGCTAAAACGATCAACAATATAATAGCCGGTAAAGAGACCATTAGTGCCGAAGACCTGGAAGAATTGAGATCCGTATATCACACTTTTCTACATGATATTCTGGGATTGACGGAAGAGACAGGTTCTAACGACGAACGGGAGGCTGCGTATGGCAAAGTAGTGGATATGCTGCTGGAACAACGCCTTAAAGCAAAAGCAAACAAAGACTGGGCTACTTCAGACCAGATCAG
>JAJQBG010000026.1 GCA_021203405.1 Bacteroides sp. | reverse complement strand
AAATTATATCATCTGTAAATTTACTTATACATTTACTATGATTTATGCAACTGAGAATAAAAGAAATTTTAAAGGAAAAAAGAGTACTGCAGTATGGTTGGCCGGCGAAGTAGGCATGGCACAACCCAGTATGAGTAATATTATCAACGGAAAGAGTTCTCCTTCTATGGAAAGTCTGGAGAGGATTGCCGCCGTATTACAGATGGAGGTATGGGAATTATTTGCCGGTTCTGTACAAAGAAATAACCTGTATGGATTTGTGGAGTATAAAAATGTTGTTTATAAGATCGACAGTATAAAGGCCCTGGAAAAGCTTTTGCTAAAAGTAAAACAGGAAGATTAAGACGGAGAGGCACAATCCTATCATGTATCTGTTTTACAGGTAAATGTATCCTTATAGGTAAACTTCCCTTTAACAGGCCCGATTTGTTTTTATCCGGATATTTTACTTACCTTTGCAGCGACCAAAATCTGAATAGATGGAGTTAGTTACAAATGCCATAGAAGAGATCCTCTGCTCTTTATCTCCCCTGAGTGAAGAGGCAAAGGAGCGTATCGGAGAGATATTGATACGCAGGGAACTGGAAAAAGGAGAAGTATTCCTGAAAGAGGGACAAATATCCCGTTATATCGGGTTTATTGAAAAAGGAATGATACGTCAGTTCTATTACAAGAACGGCAAGGATCTCACAGAGCATTTCGCCTGCGAAGGTGCTTTCTTTATGTGTATTGAGAGTTTTATCCGGCAACGTCCTACCCGGTTGATGGTAGAAACACTGGAACCTTCGGTAATATGGGGATTACCCCATGAAGGCCTCGAAAAGCTGATGGAATATTCGGAAGAGATCAAACTGTTATACCGGAGAATCCTGGAGCACTCTCTGATCTCATCCCAACAAAAAGCAGACTCCTGGCGTTTTGAAACAGCACAGGAACGTTATAAGATATTGATGAAGAATCAACCGGAAGTTATCCGACGGGCTCCCATGGCCTATATAGCCTCTTATTTGCTGATGACACCCGAAATGTTAAGCCGGGTACGGGCAGCCCTTTGATTTTTTGATCTATATCAATTGCCATATAGTCCTGAATGACGAACTTTGTATCAGTATATTAGTTTTTAGGTAAAAAGTAATGTTTAAAGGATATCATTAAAAAAGACCGGTAGCCGGGAAAAAGAGAAAAATCTCTTGTACCTGACCACCGGTCTTTTACTTTACTATAAAATCAATTATACCAGATGGGCGATAAATTCTTCCCGGTCTCCATACAGAAGATCGATCATCGGAATTTCAATCATGGTATAACATCCCGGTTTCTGCAACATAGAAGCACGAGCTACACAAATAAGCACCTGAGCTGTCAGGGCAGGATTATTGATACACATATTAAACTCAAAAAGCTGGTTCTGGGTCTGTCCGGAAACACCTTTACGGGTAAGATTTACACCATGTCCCATATCCAGCAGATCATCCACACACGGAACCTGGGTTACATGCGTTTCATCATTAATAAAATAGGCATCTGTTTTAATAGCATGGGCTACCTCCTCAAACTTGTAACCATCCTCCAGTTCGATATATACCATACGCCGGTGAATACCGGTTCCGGTAGGAATAGTCATAGAGAGCGCAGCTTTTACACCGGGAACAGCCTTTACAGCTACGGTGTGTCCCATACTCATACCCGGACCAAAATTGGTATAGGTAATACCTTTAGGAGCAATGGCTTCTAACAATGTACGTACTACAGAGTCACTTCCCGGATCCCAGCCGGCAGAAATCACTGCAACCGAATTGTTGGCTTTCGCTACAGCACCCAGTTCACGACGCAGGTCCACAATACCGGTATGAATATCAAAACTATCTACTGTATTGATGCCCAACGCAAGAATCTCTTTAGCATAGGACTCCACGCTGCGGGTCGGCGTACAAAGGATCGCTACATCCACATCCTTCAACTCTTTTATATCTTTTACAACATCGTACTGAGCCAGTTCAGCAGGTTTATCAGCAGCACCGTTACGTCGTACCACACCAGCCACTTCAAATTCGGGGGCAGCGATCAGGGCATCCAACACATATTTACCAATATTACCATAGCCAACAATGGCAGCTCTTACTTTTTTCATCCTTGTTGTATTTAAATTTGACATTATTCTTTAAACCGGGTACAAAAATAAACTTTTTGGCGAACTTTTCTGAGATAAAAAGGAATATTTATGAAAAAAATATCATCTTTACGTCCGTTTTAAACACTCTCCTAAAATTCAGAAAACGTTATGATAGAATATATAAAAGGTGGGGTGGCCGAATTAAGCCCAGCTACCGCAGTCATAGATTGCAACGGATTAGGCTACTTAGTGAACATCTCCCTGAACACCTATTCTGCGATCCAGAACAAAAGCAACTGCAAACTTTATATTTACGAGGCGATCCGGGAAGATGCTTACATACTCTACGGTTTTGCCGATAAACAGGAGCGGGAGATTTTCCTGCAACTGATCTCTGTTTCAGGTATTGGAGGAAATACGGCAAGGATGATACTCTCCGCGCTCTCTCCTTCGGAACTGATCCATGTGATCGGGTCAGAGAATGCCAATCTCCTGAAAACAGTAAAAGGGATCGGCCTTAAAACCGCGCAACGGATTATTGTAGAACTGAAAGATAAGATCAAATTTGCCGGAGTAGCAGGTGCTCTCTCTACACTGCCTGTAGCAGGTACAACCGTTCACGAAGAGGCAGTATCAGCACTTACTATGCTGGGGTTTGCCAGTGCACCTTCTCAAAAGGTAGTAGCAGCTATCCTGAAAGAAGATCCGGGAATCAGCGTAGAACAGGTGATCAAACTGGCCCTGAAAAGACTATAAACATTCATTTATCCATAAAAAGAAAGCGCCGGTCCCGGAAGGATCAGCGCTTTTTGGTTACTTACGGCGTCTCCTGCGCCTGCGGAACTGCTTGTTCCGTTTATACTTTTCATACCGTTTCCGGATAATCCAGAAACTCATGCCAAACACCACCACAAAGATGAGAATAGTGATACCAACCCCCAGGTTATCGCCTTTGATGCGCGACCAGATCTCAAGTGCCTGCTCCGTTTTATCTCCGAAATCCCGGATAATAGCACAGCGCTGTACTACACTATAGTCGGGATACTGTACCTTATCCACCGGAACAGCTTCAGCCCCTTCACCAAAGAAATAGCTCAGGTCGGAAACATAATCCAACTCTTCATCTATCTTCTCTTCCAGGATCTCCGGGGTAGCTACAGCACTTACATAACCGATCTCGTCCATGTTGCGAAGAGCTATATCCGACCGGCACATAAAGTTGATAAAGTAGCTGGCAGCCTTTACATTTTTAGCATATTTAGGGATCACCCATCCGTCAAACCAGAGATTACTTCCTTCAATAGGTACTACATAATCAAGCTCTACTCCTACCGCTTCCGCCTCTTCAATGGCCCACACAGCATCCCCGCTCCAGGTCATATTGATCCAGGCTTTTCCTTTGGTCATGATCTCTTTACCAAAGTCGGCCTCCCACCCCGAGATGTTGGGTTTCAGCTCTTTCAGGTATTTTTCCACCAGTTCCATAGCCTCGGGAGAACTATCATTCATCAACTCTTCCACGGTAACACGTCCCGCAGCCAGATCGTCGCGGCGGGCATAGATCAGAGCCGTTCCATAAGCATCCCGGTAACTCTCTTTCATCAGGATACGCCCCGCATACTTAGGTCCCCACAAGCAATACCAACTGGAAGCATCCTCTTCACTAACATACGCAGTATTATACAAAATACCTGCAGTACCCCACATATAACATACCGCGTAATCACTGGCCGGTCTTCCACCGGGTTGGGTCAGCTTATCCATCTGCTCCTTAAAAAAGGAGAGATATTATGAATATAGTTGGGAGAATGAGGAAATACGGAATCAATAGGAAGCAACAGATCTTTTTTCAGCATCCGCTCAATAATATACTCCGAAGGGCATACCACATCGTAATCCTCCTTACCTTTCTCAATCTTGGTAAGCATGATCTCATTGATATTAAAGGTCTGATAGACGATCCGGATCTCTTCTCCGGTCTGTTCCCTGTAATACTCCCGGAACTCTTCCAGTACCCCATCATCAATATAGTCGGCCCAGTTATAGATCTTGAGTACCTGCTGGCGGGAGTATTGATTATAGCAACCGCTCAGTAACAAAGCAGTCAGCGCAAGAAAAACAATATAGTGTACTTTATATCTCATACTCTTCAGGGCTCTTTATCAATTTTAGAAGACCGGTGGTTAATAACAAGCAGAAGGGCCAGCACCGTTACAAAGATAATGGTAGATAGCGGACGCAACTCGGGAGTAAGTCCCCCCCCTTTACGGGCATCCGCATAGATATAAGTGGAGAGGGTCTCCAGCCCTTCGTTACCAATAGTAAAGATAGTGACTGCAAAATCATCGATCGACAAAGTAACAGCCAGAATAAACCCGCTGATCATACCGGGACGGATCTCCGGAAGAATGATCTTGCGAAGTGCCTGGAAAGGAGTAGCACCCAGATCAAGTGCAGCCTCATAAATATTAGGATTCATCTGTTTCAGACGGGGAAGTACACTCAATACCACATACGGAGTACAAAAAGTAATATGTGCCAGCACCACCGTAGTATATCCCTGCGAAATACCCAGTGAAACAAAGAGCAGAAAAAGCGAAATACCCGTAATGATATCACCGTTAAGAATAGGAATACTATTGACAAAATTAATAGCTTTCCGGGAGCGGTTCCTCAGATTAAAGATACCGATCGCCGTTATACTACCCAGGATAGTAGATACCGTAGCTGCAATAAGCGCTATGGAAACAGTATTAAGCAACGCATTGATCAGCGAATGGTGTGTACCACCGGAAAAGAGAGACGAATAGAGTTTCAATGAGAAGCCTGTCCAATTACCCAAAACCTTGGCTTCCGTAAAAGAGAAAATAATAATGATCAGAATGGGTGAATAGAGCAACAGCAAAAGCATCCACAGGTAAGTCTGCGCCAAAATTTTCTTTACCATAATCCACCTCCTTCGTTACTGTTCTTTTCATCGTCGTTAAAGAGCATCGTAGCACCAATAAGCAGTAGCATAATAAGCGAAAGAGCCGCTCCGTAATTCCACATACTATTATTGATGTTCTCCTGAATAGTAGTACCGAAAAGTTTGATATTATTCAAAGTCAAAAGTTCGGCAATAGCAAAAGTAGAGATAGTAGGCATGAATACCATCAGGATACCACTGATCACTCCCGGCATGGAAAGCGGCAGGATAGCTTTCATAAATACCTAGCGGGGATTGGCTCCCAGGTCCTGCGCTGCTTCAATGTAATTCCGGTCCATCTTCTGCAACGTGTTGTAGATGGGATAGATCATAAAAGGAATAAAGTTATAGACCATACCAAAGATCAGCGCCCCCTCTCCCAGCGGCAGATCAAGAAAATCGAAGAGGGCTACGGTAGCTAGGGTACGTACCAGGATATTTACCCACATAGGGAGTACAAAAAGAGTAACAAGAGCCTGGGATTTATTAAGCTTGCTGTTACTAAGTATCCAGGCAGCAGGATATCCCAGCAGAATACAAAGGGCAGTGGTTATAATGGCAATACCAATGGAATAGACAAATGTATTGATAGCCTCGGGATGCGAAAAGAACTTCCCGAAATTCTCAAAAGTAAACCGTCCGGTATCATCGGTAAAAGCGTATATGACTATAAGCAGAAGAGGGAGAACAACAAAGATGGCGGAAAATATCACATAGGGTATTGTCCAGCTCTTACGGGAGGCAAGCAGGGCTTTCAGCTTCATGGCACAATCCTAATTTTATCCGGAGGAATAGTAATTCCGACACGGTCTCCGTCATCCCATACATCGTGGGTATCTACATATACATTCTCATCCCAGTCGGAAAGAACAGTCAGGTGATAGTGATCACCCTTATAAAGGATAAACTTAACCTCACCAGTAAGCGTACCGTCTTCTTCATTATCCTGTAGAATAACACCGTCAAAATCAACTTCCACTTTTACTACAGCTCCTGCGGGAAGCTGGTGCCCGGGAAGGCATTCAAAATTAATTCCCAGGAACTCCACATGGTTCTCATCCACGATCTTTCCTTCGAAAGTATTGTACATCCGTTCTTTCTTCATGATATAAATATCGAAGGGCTTAACCAGTAATCCTACCGTTTTACCCACCTGGAACTGGTGATAATCCTGTACCAGGAATTTATACCCGTTGCAAAGGATCGTCATTTCATAATGTACCCCTTTAAAAATAGAAGATTGTACCACACCGGTCAGCTGGGCAGCCTCACTGGGAGTAAATATATAGAGGTCTTCGGGACGGATCACCACATCCACCGGAGTATTCTCTCCGAAACCTTCGTCCACACACTCAAAAACGGTATTACAGAACCTCACTTGCTTATCGCGGATCATCACCCCGTTGAGGAAGGATATTACTTTCTCCGATAAAGTCGGCTACAAAAGAGTTAATAGGTTCATTGTAGATATCCACCGGAGTACCGATCTGCTGAATGCATCCCTCACTCATCACCACGATGGTATCACTCAGCGTAAGAGCCTCCTCCTGGTCGTGCGTTACATAGACAAAGGTGATCCCCAGGCTTTTGTGCATATCCTTAAGCTCCATCTGCATATCTTTACGCATCTTCAGATCAAGCGCTGCCAGCGGCTCATCTAACAGAAGTACTTCGGGCTCGTTTACAATAGCCCGGGCAATAGCCACACGCTGTTGCTGCCCTCCGGAAAGCGAATCCACATCCCGGTATTCATAATCGGTCATGCCTACCATCTTCAAAGCAGCTTCCACCTTCTTCTTCATATCCTGCTTCGGCATCTTTTTCAGTTTAAGACCGAAAGCAATATTATCATAAACATTGAGATGAGGAAAAAGAGCATATTTCTGAAAAACCGTATTCACAGGACGCTTATGGGGCGGTGTCTGGGTGATCTCCTTCCCATTTATCCTGATCTCTCCTTTCGAGGCACTCTGAAAACCGGCTATCAGTCTGAGCAGGGTGGTCTTACCACACCCGGAAGGGCCCAGGATGGTTACAAACTCCCCCTTCTTTACATTCAGGGAAACGTCATCCAATGCCGTTTTATCCCCAAAAAATTTGGATACATTATTGACCTCGATAATGTAATTCTTCTCTTGCATACTTTCCGAAATTTGGGCCACAAAGTTACACATTTCCAACCTTTGTACAACGAAAAACACGCAAGAATGTTCCCCCGCAGGAAATTTATTTTCAGGAAAGAAATCGGATACTCCTACTCACTTCTCAGCAGGACAAAGGAACAACCGTTCAAAAACCTCTTTAGCTACCGGTATCACCTCCTTCTGACGCGGGAAAGGAGGATAGAATTTCTTTTCCCGCGTCCAGGCCTCTTCCATAGCGTAGTAATCAATAGGGCCCGGTTTAACTCCGTCAAGGCGGGCATTGAGTACTTTAAAATAACGATCCCAGCGGGGATAATAGTAATCTTTAAGCATACCGTTCCACTCCTTATGCCCATAATCGCGAAGTCCGGCTTCATTGGCAGCCCGGCGATCTCCCCAGGTAGTAAGGATAGTACGGGCATTCCATTCGTAAAGCTCCCGCTCGCGAATGGTATTTCCTTTGCGGACCGCTCTCCTCAGCCAGCCTCCCACCATAAACTCACGACGGGTTCCCAATAGCCTGTCCTGGCAAAGCAATGCATCCAGAAAACGGAAAGAGTAGTGACGGAAACCGGTCTTATCTCCCTTCCAGTAGGCGGAAATAGCCGCTTCATACAGTTTTCTTCCTTCTTCTGCCACAGCTTGCCGTAGAATATCGACCAGATCGTATTCAAAGTTATTGTTCCCTGCAAACTCATCTGCCAGAGCTATCATAATACCCGCAGCCTCAATCACCTGCTCCGGATCATAATAGCGTCTCATCTGGCTCCAGCTCGAAACCCCGTACACATACTCACCCGGACGGGAACAGAAAACAGATTCCGAAGTTCCCTGTTGCTACGAAGAAGGCGGACAGGCATAGATCGAGTTACTGAGTAACTCCCATACTTTTTCCAGGGCAGCATTCTGAGTACCATAACGGGCTTTTATATAAGTTTCGAGCCATTCCTCTTTACTGAACACATTCCGCCAGGGAAGTTCCAGAAAGAGTTCGTACATAACAGGATTGTTCTCAATCCCTTCGTAAGTAAGCCCGATCCCTTTCGTCTTTTCTCCGGCACTGGAGCGGAGTGCCGCATAATAATCGTTAATAATATGATCCATTTTGCCGTGAAGTCCCACATTCCCCCCAAAATTCAGCTTCATGCAATATACCCAATCGTGCTGCCCAAATCCAGTTTCGGCAGCATAGTAGGATGAATTGCTCCAGCGGGGTTGGGTTTCGCAATAAAGATCAAGGATCATCACATCCCCTGCAGGCAGGTTTCTGATCATATCCTCCCGGGGATTGTCCTGTGAGGCGCATATTACCCAGGAAGCCTGCGGATTTACACTTTTAATGGTACGCAGAATGGCCCCCCCTGCCGCCTGGAAACCGAAACCACTGAAACGGTTATCGTGGCGAAGAATATCTACGGAGTAAAAATCCGCTTTCCCGTAAAGGATCTCCTGCTCTTTATAATAAATTTCGGCGATCTCTTCAAACTTCGGATCGGTAGGATCAATAAAAACAGGACGCTTATATCCGGCCCATTTCTGCAAAGCATACGTTTTCACAGCATACTTAGGTATATGTTCCGAAGGTACCATCCCCGTAAAACCCGGCAACACCGGTTTCATTCCGTATTCGCGCATCCGCTGCAAAATGTTCTGTTGCAAAGCAGACTGCATAGCGTGCCAGCTATCGGGAAGAGGGCCTCCCCAACTACGCATATCCCCACTAAGGAACCAGGGCAGGTAACAAGGCCCGGTAATAAAATCATCGACCTCCTCCCGGGAGTAACCCAGTTTTAATAAAGTCCTTTTCCACACAGTTTCGGCACCGGTAAGAGCCAGCGGCATATTAATACCGTGCAGGGCCATCCAGTCGATCTCCCGCTGCCAGCGCTCCCAGCTCCAGAATACAGTAGAATAAGCAAAGGCCGGATAATCAAAATTATAACGGTATTCAACGGAAGGCCTGCGACGCTCTTTTACCCGCACCGGAGGAAGTGAGCCCGGAAGATGAGCCCGCATGGAGTTCCAGCAGAGGTGAATATTGGCATAATACTTCAGGTACCAGTTAATTCCGGTAGCAATATTGACGTAATTATTCCCCCGGACCACCACCTTTGTACCAGCCTGATCCAGTTCGAAGAAGTCTTCCTCCTCTTCAATCAATTCAATGATGAATTTTTCGGATGCATCCTTGTCAATACGTTCCAGTAGTCCTGTGATAGGATTGGCTAAAACAATTGCGTAGGCCGAAAAACAGCATAAGAGTGATAGTATAGTTTTCTTCATGAATAAGTATCTGTTCCTACATACAAAGATACAACTTACCGCTTGTTTATGTTAAGATAGGTTGCGAATAATAACTTCTTTTTAAATTTTATGTTACCGTTACAGAGTTTTTAAGAAAATGACGGAGAGGAAAACTCCTCTCCCCTGCTCTGGCGATCTTTTTTCAGTAAGCCACACCGGAAAGCTCCTACCACCCCTATAAAACAAATTTAAGTTTATTTAAAGCGGTATTTTTAACCAAAAACCGGAAAGGTTGTTTGAATGGATAATAATCTTAACCAAATAAGTTTCAGGTATGAAAATAAAAACGTTATTGACTGCTTGTTCAGTGGCAGTTATCGCAGCCGGGTGTTCAGAAAAAGATCCTGTTGAACCTGTTCACACAGGAGAGACCAAATCCGTATACCTCAGGATCAATACCGGGGAGCAGGGAAGCCCCCGGGACGACCAGGAGAGTCAGACCAGGCAGAAAGCCCCTTTGGTCTCAGCTATCATCTATTTTCTGGATGGTACTACAGATCCCATTATTTATAATGTAAGAACCGTAGGAGTTACCGGTAATATCACAATGAACGATCTATCGGGTGGCTATGAGTTCACGGGTGTACCCTCGACAGTCAGCCAGGTATATATTGTAGGTAACTATAATTCAGCCGACCAGAATGAGGTGAGTGTCAGGTTCCCGACTATTGCCGGGGGAAGATTTTCGGATATGGAAGACATAGTACTCAATATCCAGCAGGTAGCTTTCGGAGAATTGAGTGATGGTACGGAAACCGGAGGATTACTTACTGTAATGACAGGCGCATCCGGACTTGAAGAATATGGTACCGGTACCAATGACTGGACAGGAACAGCTCAACCGGAGAACGGGGATCTGTATGCTAATGTAACCATTGCCCCGATCAATTCCCGCATAGAGATTGTACAATTTACCTACACAGGAGAATTACAGTCCTTTACATTAGAAGGAATTTACATTAACAATTACTATCAGAATCTGCCGTTGAGCCTGGATCTGACCGGTTATACGGTGACTAACAACGGATCGGACGTTACCCTGTATGACAGAACGGACACTGATAATTATGCCTACAGCTATTATACCACTCTGCAGGATTATGTGAACTCGGCACAGACAGCCATTACAGGAACCCGAGTGATCGCTCCGGCAAACGGAACCTGGGCTTACCATGTATTCGGAGACTCAGATCCGGTACCACACATTATTGTTAAGTTTATAGATGTGGTAACCTCCGCAGGAGCCACTATTGCTACTCCTCTGTATCTGACCGTCAGAGGATTCAGGGATGGAAATGGAGCAGAAATAGAATCATTTGAGCCTAATACCATCTATAAGATCACCAACCTCGCTTTCAGTGACAGCGATCTGGGTATTCTCCCGGAAGAGGAGACGATCAATATATGGGTAAATGTAGAGATCGCGACCTGGGAAACTGTCGAAGTGACACCGATCCTCTGATGAAAAAAACAACTCCGGCCTATATATGCTCTGGTACCTGCTGCTGGTAGTGACCGGGTGTAACATCAAAGAAGACCTGAGTGACTGCCCACCGGCAGGCTCTTATCAGATCTGGTTCCGCTATTATGCCGGAGGAACAACCGATATTTTCAACCGGCGGATAGAGAGTGTGCGTACCTATATTTTCGATAAAGAAGGAGAATATATTACACAACAACTCTCTTTACCCGATCGGAACTGGAAACTTTTCAAGGAATTACCCCGGATCTGGAGCCTGGTGATTATGAAATAGTATGTTGGGCCAACGTCAGCGAATGGTCGGAATTTCCTGAAAACCGGGGATCACTTGGGTAGCAAACTCTCTATAACAGTTATTACCTGCGGGGAGAACCCGTACAAAATTTTGATTCTCTTTATTACGGCAGGCAATCCGTCACGATTCCGGAATATGGAACGGAAGCAGATACGGTTCTCTTTCATTCTGCCCATATCCGGATGGCGATCTATATAGAAGGATTGGAAACTACTCTCGGCGAAACAGAGAGTGGCCGTGCCGCCGGTGATCCACAAGGATGGATCATGCTGAGAAATGTGTTTGTAGGATATGATTTCACGAAGAGAGTAACCGGAGTAACGGATAATATGTACCCTACCCTGAGAGTTACCGGCGAACATATACTGCAATCGAAATTTGACCTGTTCCGTTTCGGGAATGAGAACGATATTGAGATCGACTTCTACAACGGAGAGGGAAAACAGGTCTATTTTCTCAGATTAAGTGACTTTCTGCGGGATAATCACATCCAGGTGGAAGAAGCAGAGGAACTGACAATTCCCATCTACATCCGCTTCCGGGGAGTATCTGTAGAAGTATCTGTAAAAGAATGGGATTCCGAAGAGGTAGATCCCATTGTATAACTTATAGGATCCGCTCTATGCAAACAAGAAAAACGAGTATATATACCAGCCTGGTCATCGTTTTAACAGCGTTGGTCATTGCTGCATGCCGCAACAACGATGCACCCTTCATACCATCCACAGACGATAAGGAGATCTCTGTGTATATGCACATGAAGATTCCCGGTATAGGAAGAAGCCTTTCAAGAGCGGTGAATGAAGAGGCAGTCACTAACATATTTGTGCTGGTGCTTGAAGATACCGGTGAGGGTTACCAGTACAATTACGGTGTAGCGGGATATGGACTGAGTGCCGGTACTGCTCCTTACGATTACAGATTCTACGCCAGACTCACCCCTACCACTAATCCGTTGAAATTCTATCTGCTCGCTAATACAGGCACTGCAACCAATATATTGACACAGGGTATGACAGAAGAGCAGATACGCCAGGCCCTTACGGAAACCTATCCGGAGACCGGATTTGATACCACTTTACCCATGTTCGGTGAGCTGGAACTGACAGGAGGGCTTACCGAAGATACGGAACTACCGGTCGTACTGGTGCGTTCCGCAGCAAGGGTGGATGTGCGTAATACCGCTACTGACTTTACACTGACCTCCGTACAGCTTTACCGGGTCAGTAACCAATACCAGATCATTCCCGATAGTATGACGGATGATTTGGTAACCGCTCCCAGCATTCCCGCCGGCACTACACAATCGATTAATACAGATCCGGTCAGTGTAACCGGCAACCTCTCGCAGGAACAGGTCTACCTGCCTGAATCACCGGTAACACCGGAAGCCGACCGGCAGCCAGGAGCTACAGTTGTGGTAGTAGGCGGACTTTATGGCACCGATACCACTCCCACCTATTACCGGATGGATTTTGTTCCGGACGACAATCCGGCGCTTTTTGGGCAGGTGCTCCGTAATCACCGCTATTTTTTCGATATCAATACCGTCCTGGCCGCAGGCTGGCGCACACCGGATGAAGCTGCCATCTATCCATCTTCACAAATTGAAGCAGAAATAAAGGTATGGGATGAAGTAACTATGGATATGGTCTTTGACGATTACAACTATTTCGGGGTCTCTACCCGGAATGTAAAAGTCTCCTACCGGCAGGGAGATACAGAAACGATAGCGGTAGATACAAACCTTGATACCTATACGGCCTACTGGATTAATGCGGATGGAGTAATTGATGAAGAAGCCGGTTCCATCACCCTAAATGAATATTTTGATGATCCGGATAGTATTTTCCGGGTAGCCATTTCTGCGGATGGAACAGCTATTACCGTAACTGCTCTTCAGCAATATGATCCCTCATCCGACCTGCCGAAACACATGAAGATCAGGGCCGGGCGCATGGAGCTGCTGATCACTATTACACAGGGAACCCCGGTATACCGGGGAGATACGGCTATAAACGTGTATGGCCCTGCAACCGGTGAGCTGGGAAGTCTGGGTAATTTTGTATTGGGACCCACGGTTGCCCCCAATACCCGTACGATTGCCTATGTAAGGATGCTTATTAACAGTAATAATTTTGGCCCCGGAGGAAGGGTAAACATAGAAGGGATCAATATCTCCGGTCTGGCCTCTACCACCACAAGTTATCCGGCAGCTCTGATATCTTTGTATGATGTCCTCTATTGCCCCTATCCTTACAACCCGGATCCGGGCACTATCCTGGCGTGGCATGCGGCCAGTTCTAACAGGATATTGATCGTGCATTACGACAACCTGGCTACCAATACGAGGTTAATGACCGCTTTGGGAGTTCCTTATACCTACCCTGCTCCGCCAAGTCTGATACAGCCTTTTACACTGGCACCCAATGCCCCTGCATTTATTACGAACGGAGCCTTCGGTAGTGTAGATAATACTCTTCAATACAGAATCTATGATAATGCTTTCGGACGAATATCCCTGGAAGTAGCTGCGGCAAACAACATCACCCCTATTCTTCTAACTCCTGACGGAGGAGGAATCGTATTAGGTGTGGATGAGATTAATGGTATTATATATTGCGGAGATCTTGATATCTATAATTATCAGACAAGTAATCCGGGAATAACGATCCCTGACTCAGGTGACTTGAGTAATCAGGCAGCGATCTTATTGGCTAACCTGTGGGCATGGATCGTTGATTATGTACTGATAGAATAGACTTCTTTCATTTTCCCTATATAGTTTTAGTAATGGCAAAATTTGCCACCCGTACGTGCTGTCCCCAGGTTATCAAAGGACAGCACGTTAGTTAGAAGTGCTACAGGTTGACCGGGTGGCTACCAATCCGGAAGAGAATATCCGGTCTGTTCCGGTTGGTTGGTGATCATGGCATTAGAAAGATGTGTGAAACTTAATTTCCAAAGAGATCCCAACTTCAAACAAACAGAGAATGTACGCTTCCTTCTCCTTTTTGTTCACAAGCAAAAATAAAGTATTCCCGGATATCAGGTGTAGCATTTTGTGCCATAGATCATCCGGACAGAGATAAAAAATGCAGTATGGTTGCATTTTCTTCACAGATCATACATAAAAAAGAAAATTTTCTCAGCGTTGTTACGGAAAATGACACAACAAATCCCGTTTTTACATTTTGTGTCACTCTATGGTATATGGAAAGAAGCCCGGAATCTCAAAAGGAAAGTAAAAGAAAAGGGATAATTCAGATAGAGAAGATCCGGGAAGAAAGATATTCCTCCCGGACAAATCAGAAAAAGGCTCAGCGTTTAATAATTCCGACCTTTATATTAAGTTTAAAATACCAAACCTTATTTTCACGTTCCAGATAACCATATTTATCCTTACCGGTATCCCCTCTTTCCAGGCGGGTATTGTGATAAAGGAACTCTTCAAAATTCTCTTTATCATTTTTCTGATAGCAGACAATTTTACCATCTCCTCCCACTATAAAAAATCCTGCTACCACCGAGTCTGCTCCGTTAAAGATCTTAGCAGGCCTCATCCCCAACGCAGTGGTCAGTAGGAACTGCTTCATCTTATATTCATAGTAAGAGTGCTTATGGATGAGTTCGTCCTTTATCTTCAAAGGATTTATCTCTTTCATCCGTTCCGTCAGTTCATCAATCCGGGTAATACCCTCCAGATGCATCATACGAACCATTTCAGCCAAAACACGGGGAAAGTGCAGATCAATCATCTGTAAATTGGAACGAAATACTTTGTCGGCAACATCCGAGTATTTTAAGATACCTCCCAACCGTTCGATCAGATTCAGCCGGTCTGTTACTTCAAACGGCCCTTTGAGTGCATTTACATTATCCACAGTGGGTACGGCAAATTTTACGCCGGAGAGTTCAAACTTTATATTTGCCGCTCTCCCTCCATCCAGTAAAGGAAACATTTTTCCAATACGGGAATGGACACAAAAACCCACCAAAGGAGCAGAAGGATGATAAAAAGCTACATAAAAATCGGTACGGTCGTTGGTGACTGCCGCAATGTCGTATATATCCAGGGCATCCAGAAAAGCTTCCAGCTCCTCCGGAGCCTCTACCTCTTCAGACTCTCCTTTACGGATGGCAGGTAAAATAAGGCCGGCCGCATACTTAAAATCCTCACGGGGAAAATATTCATCGTAATTTTCTCCGGTTATATGAATATTCTCTTCTTCAATATAATAAGAACGGGGCCCGTTATGCTCCTCCCTCCGTATCATGGATACAGGAATAAATGCTGCCTCTTCCCGCGTATTATTACTTTTTCCACTCTCTACTTCTCCCCGGGCAAGGAGAGAAAAGAACACGTATAACTCACTCCACTCTTTTTTTGTGGCACTCAATGACATATAGTTGCTGTTTTAATGAGGAACAAAGATAAAGCTTTTATCCGGGGTAGAAGGAAAAAAGCAGTAAAATAGCGTACCAAACGGAAACATTTCAAAAGAGTTTTTTAAATCTATAAACAGTTCAAACCCTCTACTCTTAAACAATGTTATAAAAGGATCGTTGACGGGCCAAAAATTTGCTATTCCGGAAATCCTCCCTATCTTTGTAATGTATTTTTCATATTATTAGATTTAAGGTTAACAAAGGTTGGAGTCAGGCGTGACTCCTTTTTTTGTACCCCCTTTTTGTTTTACTTAATACGGAACAAATGCAACGTATATATAAAGGATTTCGTTCTATGGTCACTCTATTCTGGTTCTTTTTCTCTCTCATTATCCTGATCACTTTATGCAATGTATACATTGTCAAATATGCCGGTAAGCGTTGTTATGACCAGGCGGAAAAAGTCCCCTTTCACAATGTAGGCTTAGTACTGGGTACCTCTCCCGATCTGAGCAACGGCAGACCAAACCTACATTTTACCTACAGGATGGATGCGGCCGCCGAACTCTATGAACAGGGAAAGATCCATCATATCATAGTCAGCGGAGACAATAGCCGCAGAAGTTACAACGAACCGGAAGAGATGAAAAAAAGCCCTGATGGAGCGGGGAGTTCCCGAGCATGTTATTTTCCCGGATTATGCAGGTTTCCGTACCTTAGATTCAGTAGTAAGAGCAAAAGCCATATTCGGTCAGACTCACCTGACCACAATCAGTCAGAAATTTCATAACGAACGGGCCATTTACCTGGCCGGAAGGAACGGAATAGAAGCTGTAGGCTATAATGCATGGGGTGTAGAGACAAAAGCAGGCTTTAAAACCCGCATACGGGAACTTTTTGCCCATGTAAAGGTGTTTATCGACCTGCTTTTCCAGAAAAAACCTAAATTCCTGGGGGAATCGATCCATATTCCGGAATAAACGAAAGTCTATGCTCATTCATGAAGATTAACAGAGACATATTATTTCATGATAAGACACAAGAACATAAGAACAAAAAATTTCAGGTATGGAGACGGAAGAACTAATTAAAACAATTATCCAATGTGCTTACAATGTCAGACTACATCTTGCGGCTGGTTTTCTTGAATCTGTTTACCAAAAAGCCCTGGTTATTGAACTAAAAGAAAAAGGCATTTATACAGAAACAGAAATTCCCATCCATGTATATTACAAAAAATTCAATGTAGGAGAATTCAAAGCTGACATTCTTATAGAAAAGAATATAATAGTAGAACTTAAAGCTGTTCAGAATCTGACTCCACTGCACGAGGCCGAATTAGTAAATTACTTAACAGCCACCAATATAGATAATGGTCTACTAATAAATTTTGGCGGAGAACGTATTGAAATAAAAAGAAAATTTAGACAATACAAAAAACTGGCCCACAAATCTAACCAAGAATAGAAGGAAAGTCCTTATAAAAAATGTGTTCTTTTGTTCTTGTGTCTCCAACCAAAACACCTATTTTTGTCTCCTATAAAATGAATCTGTCATGGAAATAAATAAACCGGATAAAAAGTTTCAGGATGCGTCCATCGTGCCCATGCATACGGCAGAACATATTCTGAACCAGACCATGGTCCGTATGTTTGGATGTGAACGTTCCAAAACCAGTCATATTGAAAAAAAGAAAAGCAAATGTGATTATTTTTTAAAGGAGCAGCCTTCGCAGGAGGAGATCATAAAAATAGAAGAGCGGGTCAATGAGGTTATCAGTCAGAACCTGCCGGTGCATATATCGCTGGTTTCCTGCAGCGAGGTACCCGATTGTGTAGACTTAAGTAAATTACCCGAAGATGTAAGTGAAACCCTCAGGTTAGTATATATAGGAGATTACGATATATGTGCCTGTATAGGAGAACATGTGGAACAGACTTCCGAGGTAGGTACATTTAAGATTATCAGCAGTGATTATAAAGATGGAAAGCTGCGGATCAGGTATAAATTATTCAATTCTTCTTACCAGGAGAAAAAATAAGTATGAGTAAGGAGGCGCTTTTCTACGAAAAGATCTCCTTACTCATACTTTATCTCTTCTTATTTCCTGTGTAATTCAATGGAATCGTCCTGGGCCGTTCTTGAGATTTTCATTTTATCTCCCTGTACATTACCTGTAAATTCATCTAAAAGATAGTTGATCTTTACAATACCCGATGTAGAGTCATATACATAGGTCATATCATCTTCACTGGCTACTTCATTGTTCTCTTTTCCTGTAACAGTCATATGTCCGTTACCCGAATTTCCAAAATAAATTTTATAAGTAAACTCATTATGATTTCCCTCCCATGTAGTTCCTACAAGAGTTGAAGGCGGAAGATGATCTTTATCATCATCATCGTCACACGCAGCAAAGCCAAAGCATAAAGTAACCACCATCAAAATAGTGGAAAATAATCTTAAAGTTTTCATTGTTCAATTATCAATTTAGTTCTCTGTTCCTTATCAGAGGAAACTTATTATTTCAACAGAAGATGTAAGAAAACAACTAAGAACAGCCCATCCTCCGTTAGATTTTACTCTTTTTCCCTATAACACTTCCAAAGGAAAAAAGTTATAACCAAACCTTATTTTTTGCCATTCCGCCCAAGCTTTATTACTTCACCGTTTTTCCCTCCCGAATAATTATAAACATTTTAGTAGCAATCCCATACACCTCTTTTGATAGCTGTTATTCTGGCAGGAAAAACGACAAATTTTCATTTATAAAGAGCAGGATCCTTTCATTTTGTCATTTCCAGGGAAATGGCACTTATCTTGCTATCTGTTTTTTGAACAATCTGCTAATCAGGTTGTTCTAAAAGAACCAAATGTTTAACTTAAAAATAGGAGGAAAAAGATATGATGCCTACAAGAAGAAACCCACATTGGGTACCGGGTATTTTCAATGATTTCTTTGATAACCGCTGGATGGAGAAAACCAATGCTACTGCACCTGCTATTAATGTGATAGAAACAGAAAAAGATTACAAAGTGGAAGTAGCGGCACCGGGTATGAAAAAAGAGGATTTTAATATCCGGATCGACGAAGATAAGAACCTGGTGATCTCCATGGAGAAAAAACAGGAAAACCAGGAAGAAAATAAAGAAGGATGTTATCTGCGCCGGGAATTCTCTTATTCCAAATTCCAGCAAACCATTCTTCTTCCCGATAATGTAGCGACAGAAAATATTTCCGCTACCATGGATAACGGAGTACTCACCCTGGATATCCCTAAAAAAACAGAAGAAGAAGCCAAGAAAGAAGAACGTGTCATTGAAATTAAATAATCAGTCATTTTCTGTTGAAAAGAAGAAGAGGAGGGAAAAAATTTTCCCTCCTCTTCTTCTTTTGTTCCGTCAATTTCCTATATTTGTCTCCGTAATGATTGGATTCTCTTAAATAAGAGTAAAGGAGGAACTTTTATTTTACTGCTTTGTTCTCATCTGTGAACCAATGTAGTATAATGATGAAAACAGTAATTGATAAGGCCGATAGCCGGGGACACTCCCTGTACAGCTGGCTTAATAGTTACCATACATTCAGTTTCGATGAGTATTATAATCCGAAACGAATGAATTTCGGAGCGTTGCGGGTACTGAATGACGATACTGTAGCACCGGGAGCCGGGTTTGGAAAGCATCCTCATAAGAATATAGAGATCGTCTCTATTCCTTTGTACGGATATCTGCGTCACGGAGACAGTGAAGATAACGACTGTACCATTACCGTAGGAGATATACAAACCATGAGTGCCGGTACCGGAATTTACCACAGTGAAATGAACGGCAGCAGTGAACAGGAGGTCAAATTCCTGCAGATCTGGATCATACCGGATGCACAAAACCTGAAGCCCTCTTACAAAGATTACGACATACGTCCGTTACTCGAAAAGAATAAACTAAACCTGATCATCTCCCCGGATGGAGAAACTCCTGCCTCTTTGCATCAGCAAACCTGGTTTTATATGGGAGAGATCGAGGAGAACAGGTTACTTAAACACACTTTTCATGGTACCGACTTTGGAGTATATATTTTTGTGATCGAAGGAGAGATACGGATTGATGATACAGTACTCTTTACCCGGGACGGTATAGGTATTACAGACATTGATATGATCGAGATTGAAACATTGCAACATTCACGCCTTTTATTAATGGAAGTACCTATTTAATTGATCAGAAAGTGTTATTAACCTATTTATATCACAGTTGTTTTGCGATCGAAGGGGATGGTTACACGATCCTGTTCGACTATTTTGATTTTCCGGATCCTATCAACCTGGATGCTACTATCCATCGCCTGATACACCGGGAGGGTAAACTTTATATACTCTCCTCCCATCATCATCCCGACCACTTTTCCCCCTCCGTACTAAACTGGAAAGAAGAGCGGCCGGATATTCATTTTATCTTTTCCCGGGATATACTGGCCAAAAAGCTGGCAACTCCCGACGATGCTTTCTACCTGCGGAAAGGAGAGAGCTATAACGATGGTATAATTGATGTAGAAACATTCGGTTCTACCGATGCAGGGGTATCCTTCCTGGTATCGGTAGAGAAAAACATGTTTTTCATGCCGGAGACCTGAACAACTGGCACTGGAATGAAGAATCGACCACCCAGGAGATACAAAAAGCAGAAAGTGACTTCCGCAAAGAGATCAATCAGATCAGAACCAAAACCACCCATCTCTTCCTGGCCATGTTCCCGGTAGATTCGCGGCTGGGAAAAGATTATATGAAAGGAGCGGAAGAGTTTGTTACCCGGATAAATGTGATATCTTTGCACCGATGCATGCCTGGGAACGTTATAATGAGGCAAATCGTTTTAAAATATTTGCTACCTCCAAAGGAATACGTTTCCTCTCTATTCACAGTCCCGGAGAGTGTTTCAAATTATAAGTATCAGGAAATATAAATATGGAAATCAAAGCAACATTCGACCACTTCAATATCAATGTGACAGACCTGGAAAAAAGCATTGAGTTTTACAACAAAGCATTAGGTCTTAAAGAAGCAAAAAGAAAAGAAGCAGCAGATGGTTCTTTTATTTTAGTATACTTAAGTGACGGTGTATCTCCGTTCCTGCTGGAACTCACCTAGCTGCGGGATCATCCGGAAGCCTATGAGTTGGGAGAGAACGAAAGCCACCTATGCTTTCGTGTAGCAGGAGATTATGATAAAGTACGTGAATACCACAAGGAGATGAACTGTGTATGTTACGAAAACCATAACATGGGACTTTACTTTATCAACGACCCGGACGATTACTGGATCGAAGTGCTTCCCGCGCAGTAATAAAAAGCAGAGCAACCGTTACTTTTTGTGACGGGCTGCTCTTTTTTTACGTATATCAGCCTTCATTTTAGCGGCTCCCGAACCGTGTAATCCGCGTATATAAGTCGCTTTTTTAGCTTTTGTTTTTACCTTGTTCTCTTTTTTTTCCTTCGGAGTCGGATGCTTTCTTCTTAAAAACGATCCCTCCCATCAATGCCTCTTCAATACTCATATCTCTTTCCCTCTTAATTAGCACCTGCAAAGATAGCCATTTTCCTTAAAAATATACTACTTTTGCAACTGCGATTAATAAAGAGAACCTATGAATACTTCCCTGCTAACGCCGGATAAAGACCCGATGGGACATGCTGTTTCGGAATATTACCGGAAACCCGCCTCCATAAATATTCGTGTATTTTCTTCTCAGTTTGATGAAGATGTGATCCCGGTTTCCCATCTGTTCCGCTCCTACCCAGAGATGTCCCCTTTAGAAAAGAGAGCGATCGACCTGGCAACAGGCAGCATCCTGGATATAGGAGCCGGAGCCGGTTGCCACGCCCTGGCACTACAGGAGCAAAAGAAAGAGGTGACAGCCATTGATATTTCGCCTCTTTTGGTAGAGACCATGAAAGAACGAGGAGTTCGCCAGACAAAACTCCTTAATTTTTTTGATCCGGGGTTCCAGGAGCAATATGATACGATCCTTATGCTTATGAACGGAGCGGGTATTATCGGAAAGACAGAGAATATGCCCCTCTTTTTCAACCGCATCAAGCAACTTCTTACTCCGGGAGGTTCACTCTATTTAGACTCCAGTGATCTGCGTTATCTGTATGAAGAGGAAGACGGAAGTTTTGAAATAGACCTGGCCGCCGGATATTACGGAGAGGTAGACTTCCAAATGCAGTATAAAACAGTAAAAGGAGATAGTTTTGACTGGCTCTATATTGATTTCCAGACCCTCGGTTATTACGCTTCGCAATATGGCTTCCGGACCGAACTGATAGAGGAAGGTGAACATTACGACTATCTGGCACGAATTACCAAAAGATGATGGGTACTCTGTAAGCCCGGGGTACTCCTGCTCCAAACCCACCTTTCTTTCCTCATAGGAATTAAAAATGAAAAAGATCCCCATCTTTTACCCCAAAAGATGCAAAAAAAACGGGATGCATACGCATCCCGCTTTCTAACTAAAAATTAACACACAGCAATTGGTCTATTCGGGGTTAAAAACCCTTTTGAAAATAGATTTTATTTATACTCTTCCCAACTTTTGATTGCCAGATCATCTACCTCCATGGTACAGAAGGCATTGATAAAGGCACTCGCCAGGCGGGAGTTAGTGATCAATGGAATATTGAGGTCGATCGCTGCCCGGCGTATCTTATATCCATTATCCAGCTCGCCGGCCGTCAGGTCTTTCGGGATATTCACCACCATATCGATCTCCTTGTTACGCATCATTTCAATTGCCTGGGGCTGTCCCTGTTGGCTCGGCCAGTATACCAGGGTACTTTCAACACCGTTCTCAGCCAGGAAATTGTGCGTTCCTCCGGTTGCAAAGATATTATATCCTTTCCGTTGTAGCAAGCGTACGGCATCGATCATATCAATTTTTTGTTTCGCCGTACCGGTTGAAAGCAGGATATTCTTTTTTGGAACCTGGTAACCGACCGAAAGCATCGCTTTGAGAACGGCACAGGAAGTATCGGTCCCGATACATCCTACCTCTCCGGTACTTGCCATATCCACTCCCAATACAGGGTCGGCTTTTTGCAGGCGGGAGAAGGAGAACTGGGAAGCTTTGATACCTACATAGTCGAGTTCAAAGAGGTTCTTCTCCGGTTTTTCTACCGGAAGTCCTAACATGACTTTGGTAGCGAGTTCGATAAAGTTGATCTTGAGCACCTTGCTTACAAAGGGGAAGCTTCGCGAAGCACGCAGGTTGCACTCAATCACCTTGATATCGTTATCTTTGGCCAGATACTGGATATTGAACGGCCCTGAGATATTGAGCTCCCGGGCAATTTCACGACTGATGCGCTTGATACGGCGTACCGTCTCTACATACAATTTCTGCGGCGGGAACTGAATGGTAGCATCTCCGGAGTGTACTCCGGCAAACTCAATGTGTTCGCTGATAGCATAGGCCACGATCTCCCCATCCTTAGCTACGGCATCCATCTCTACCTCTTTGGCATGTTCAATGAACTGGCTTACTACGACCGGATGCTTTTTGCTGACATTGGCAGCCAGGCACAGGAAACGGTCCAGCTCTTCGTAGTTGGAACATACATTCATGGCAGCTCCGGAGAGTACGTATGAAGGACGTACCAATACCGGGAATCCCACCTCTTCTACAAATTTATTGATATCATCCATCGAAGTAAGTTCGCGCCAGCGGGGCTGGTCCACACCGATGCGGTCGAGCATGGCGGAGAACTTCTCACGGTCTTCGGCGTTATCAATGCTTTTGGCAGAGGTACCCAGGATGTTTACATGTTGTGCATCCAGACGCATCGCCAGGTTATTGGGTATCTGGCCACCGGTAGATACAATGACTCCGTGCGGATTCTCCAGCTCGAGGATATCTATCACTCTTTCAAATGTCAATTCGTCAAAGTAGAGGCGGTCACACATATCGTAGTCGGTAGAGACCGTCTCCGGGTTGTAGTTGATCATTACACTGCGCCAGCCCTCTTTACGGATGGTTTCCAGTGCCTGCACTCCACACCAGTCGAACTCTACGGAAGAACCGATGCGGTAGGCACCCGAACCAAGTGCTACGATCGATTTATGGTCGCCCAGGTAGTTTACATCGTTACCGGTACCGCTGTAAGTAAGATAGAGGTAGTTGGTCTGGGCCGGATATTCGGCCGCCAGGGTATCGATCTGTTTCACAACCGGCACAATGCCCAGCGATTTACGGTAGGTACGTACCTGCATAATGGCATCCTCCATCTGGTCTACCTGCTGCTTCCATACGGCACGGGCCAGCTGGAAGTCGGTAAAGCCCTGTATCTTCGCCTGGCAGATCAGCTCTGCCGGTACCTCTTTTATATCGTTATACTGTTCGATCTGCCGGGCCAGGTTGATGATGTTCATCAACTTCTGAAGGAACCAGCGGTCGATCCTGGTCAGGTCGTGTATCTGGTCAATGGTATAGCCGGCCCGGAACGCTTTGCTGATCACAAAGATCCGTTTATCGGTCGGTTCACGCAGTGAGCGGTCAATGTCATCGATCACCAGCTCTTTGTTCTCTACAAATCCGTGCATTCCCTGACCGATCATACGGAGCCCCTTCTGGATAGACTCTTCAAAGGTACGTCCGATGGCCATCACCTCTCCTACTGACTTCATGCTACTTCCCAGCTGGCGGTCTACTCCATGGAATTTTCCTAAATCCCAGCGGGGGATCTTACATACCACGTAATCGAGCGCAGGCTCGAAGAAAGCAGTGGTTGTTTTGGTGACTGAATTCTTCAGGTCGAAGAGACCGTAACCCAATCCCAATTTGGCAGCCACAAAGGCAAGCGGATAACCGGTTGCTTTGGATGCCAGGGCCGAAGAGCGGGAAAGACGGGCATTCACCTCGATCACCCGGTAGTCTTCGCTTTCAGTATCGAAAGCATATTGTACATTACACTCACCTACAATACCAATGTGACGGATGATCTTGATGGCAAGCTCACGCAGTTTGTGATATTCGTTATTGGTGAGTGTCTGGCTGGGAGCCACTACAATACTCTCACCGGTATGGATTCCGAGCGGGTCGAAATTCTCCATGTTACACACGGTAATACAGTTGTCGTAGCGGTCTCTTACCACCTCGTACTCTACCTCTTTCCATCCTTTCAGGCTCTTCTCTACCAATACCTGCGGAGAGAAGGAGAAGGCTTTTTCGGCCAGGACGTTGAGTTCTTCTTCGTTATCACAGAAACCGGAACCGAGGCCGCCCAACGCATAGGCAGCACGGATGATCACCGGATAACCCAGCTCAGCGGCTGCGCGGCGGGCGTCTTCAATGTTATCTACCGCCTCGCTCTTGATAGTCTTTACATTAATTTCATCCAGCTTCCTGACAAAGAGTTCACGGTCTTCGGTATCCATAATGGCTTGTACCGGTGTACCTAATACGCGTACATTGTATTTTTCGAGTACGCCCGACTGATACAGAGCGACTCCGCAGTTAAGCGCAGTCTGCCCGCCGAATGCCAGCAGAATACCTTCGGGACGCTCTTTCTCAATTACTTTTTCTACAAAGTAGGGAGTTACAGGCAGGAAGTATATCTGGTCGGCCACCCCTTCGGATGTTTGTACCGTGGCAATATTCGGATTGATCAGGATGGTCCGGATCCCCTCTTCTTTCAGGGCTTTCAGGGCCTGTGAGCCGGAGTAGTCAAACTCTCCCGCTTCGCCGATCTTCAGGGCTCCCGATCCCAGGATCAATACCTTTTTCGGTAATTCCGGCTTTTCCGCCACCGGCTCCGCATCCAGTTTCAGGTCGGGCATACCGGTACTTAGGGATTCGATAAATACATCGAACAGGAATTCGGTATCTACCGGGCCACTCACTGCTTCGGGATGGAACTGAGCCGAGAACCAGAGTTTGGTTTTGTGACGGATACCTTCGTTGGAACCGTCGTTCATATTGAGGAAAAGGGGTTCCCAGTCATTGCCCAGTGAGTCGTTATCCACGGCATAACCGTGGTTCTGGCTGGTTACAAAGCAACGGTTGGTTCCCACCATACGCACCGGCTGGTTGTGGCTGCGGTGCCCGTATTTCAGTTTGTAGATACTGGCCCCTCCCGCTTTGGCAAGCAGCTGGTTACCCATACAGATGCCAAAGATCGGTTTTCCGGTCTCCATCGCCTTGCGAATGTTCTGTACCGTTACATCGCAGGTATCCGGGTCACCGGGACCGTTGGAAATAAAGAGCCCGTCGTACTCCAGGTGGTTAAAATCGTAATCCCAGGGTACACGGATCACCGCAACACCCCGTTTAAGCAGACAGCGTACAATATTTGATTTTACACCGCAGTCGATCAGTACTACTCTTTTCTTTGCGGCATCTTCTGTGCCGTAGAAGATCACCTCTTTACAGCTGGCTTTAGCTACCTGGTTCACCAGGTTGGGGTCTACAAAATCAATTTCATCATCGCTTTCAAAAACGATCTTTCCTTTCATGCTTCCCTTTTCGCGGAGCAGTTTGGTGAGTTCGCGGGTATCGATCCCGTAAATACCGGGGATCTCTTCGTGCTTCAGCCAGGCGCTGAGGCTTTTTACAGCGTTCCAGTGGCTATATTCAAAGGAGTAATCGGAGATGATCACCGCCTCCGTATAGATCTTTTCACCCTCCATAAAGCGGGGGAGGTTGTCTTCACAAAGTTCCAGCGAAGGCACCCCGTAGTTACCCACCAGCGGATAGGTAAGTGCCAGGATCTGGCCGGCATACGAGGGGTCGGTAAGGCTTTCAGGATATCCTACCATGGCTGTATTAAATACAACCTCACCCGCTACCGGTTTTTCATAACCGAACGACTTTCCTGTAAAACGGCTCCCGTCGTCAAGGATTAACGTCACGTTTCTTGCTTGCTGCATGTTGTTTGCTGTCAAAATATATTAGTTATACACATTCGTTCATTAAAACTGATATACCTTTTCAATGTAATTGATAAAGGCCTCGTTCACCAGCTTTACACCTCCCGGTGTAGGATAATCGCCAGAGAAATACCAGTCGCCCCGGTGATTGGGACAGGCTTTGTGAAGCCCGTCCAGGTGCTGGTAGACAATCTCTACCTTTGCCTTTGTACCTGCCGGCGTAAGCAGTTCGACCATTTTGGCTGTGATCTCTTCGTCCGTAAAGGGTGCATAGATCTCCTTTACATAATTGATCAATTGCTCCTTGGGCATTCCCTGCTGCTCTTTGCTGCGGCGATAGGCCGAAGCGATCACATCCCGCATATCCCACTCTTTGAGCAGTTCCACCGCTGCTTTAAAGGCAATAAACTCTTCCATACGGGCCATATCAATGCCGTAATAGTCAGGATAACGTACCTGTGGCGAAGAGGATACAATGATGATCTTTTTAGGATGGAGCCTGTCCAGGATACTGATAATACTCTGTCTGAGGGTAGTTCCCCGTACAATGCTGTCATCGATCACGACCAGGTTATCCACCTCCGGCACCAGGCTACCGTACGTAATATCGTATACGTGCTTGGCCAGATCGTTCCGGCTATTATCTTCGGCGATAAAGGTACGCAATTTTATATCTTTTATTGCAACTTTTTCGCTGCGAATCCGCATCGAAAGGATCGATTCGATCTCCTTCTGGTCGTAATCGTGTCCCAGCAGGGCGATCTTTTTTGCCTTCAGGGTATTGAGGTAGTTATCCAGTCCTTCCAGCATTCCATAGAAAGCCACTTCGGCCGTATTGGGAATAAAAGAGAAGACCGTATGCTCAATATCGTAATTGACCGTTTTGAGGATCGGTTTTACCAGCTGGTTCCCCAGTTGCTTCCGTTCGTTATAAATATCCTGGTCACTGCCCCGGCTAAAATAGATCCGCTCAAATAAACAGGCCTTTACTTGTTTCGACTTGTTTATCTGAGCGGTACGAACTTTTCCCTCTTTATTGATGAGCAACGATTGCCCCGGCTGCAATTCCCGGATGGATTCTACCGGAACATTCATGGCCGTCTGTATAACAGGCCGTTCGGAGGCCAGTACCACGATCTCATCGTCCATATACCAGAAGGCGGGCCTTATCCCCCAGGGGTCCCGTACGGCAAACGATTCGCCGCTACCGGTGAGTCCGCAGATGACATATCCCCCGTCCCAGTTCTTACTGGAGAATTTCAGGACATTGGATAGTTCGATATGATCTTCTATATAATGGGTAATATCCATCCCCTGGAGCTCCTTCTGCTCTGCTTCCTGAAAAAGACGCTCTACCTCCCTGTCTAAACGGTGACCAACCTGTTCCAGCATAATATAGGTATCGGAGTACTTCCGGGGATGTTGTCCGCAGGCGGTAATGGAAGCAAAGATCTCATCTACATTGGTCATATTGAAGTTACCACACAAAGCCAGGTTCTTGGCCCGCCAGTTGTTCCTCCTCAGGAAAGGGTGTACGTATGAGAGCCCCGACTTGCCGGTCGTAGAGTAACGCAGGTGTCCCATATAAGCCTCGCCCGCAAAAGGGAGAAACTTTTTGGCATATCCGGCGTCATTGAGTTGTGCCAGGGTAAGATCCTTGTAGTTCTCCTGTACAATGCGGAAGATCTCCGTAATAGCATCGGTTCCCTGCGCACGTTCACGGAACATATACTCTTCACCCGGGTTGGCTTCCAGTTTTACACAGGCCAGGCCCGCTCCCTCTTGTCCCCGGTTGTGTTGCTTCTCCATCATCAGATAGAGTTTGTTCAATCCATACATCCAGGTGCTATACTTCTCCTGGTAATACTCCAGCGGTTTAAGCAGGCGGATCATGGCGACCCCACATTCGTGTTTCAGTTGTTCCATATAATCTTATTTCTCTCGTTAGTTCTTATTCTACAGTGACTGATTTGGCCAGGTTCCGGGGCTGGTCCACATCTTTGCCTTTGCATACGGCAATGTGGTAAGCCAGCATCTGGAGCGGCACCGTGGTAATAAGCGGATCGAGGCACTCCAGGGTAGCCGGTAGTTCAATGCAATAATCGGCGATACCTGATATAACATTGTCCCCCTCCGTTACCAGGGCGATCACCCTTCCCTGCCGGGCTTTGATCTCCTGTATATTGCTTAATACTTTTTCGTAAAGTCCGTTGTGGGTAGCGATCACCACTACCGGCATTTCGGCATCGATCAGGGCAATAGGCCCGTGCTTCATCTCCGCCGCCGGATATCCTTCGGCATGTATATAGGATATCTCTTTCAGCTTCAACGCTCCCTCCAGTGCTACCGGATAGCTATACCCGCGTCCCAGGTAGATAAAATTATGTGCGTATGTAAATATCTGCGAAAGCCCGGCAATACGGTGGTTTAGTTCCAGTACCTTTTTCATCTTTTCGGGAATGTGGCTCAGCTCTTTCACTATTTCCAGGAACTCCTCCCGGGGGAGGCTCTGTTTCTCTTTAGCCAGTGTAAGGGCGAGCATAGCCAGTACCGTGACCTGCCCGGTAAAGGCCTTGGTAGAGGCGACCCCGATCTCAGGCCCTACATGGATATAGGAGCCCGTATGGGTAGCCCGGGGAATAGAAGATCCTACCGAGTTGCAGATACCATAAATAAAGGCACCCCGTGAGCGGGCCAGTTCAATGGCAGCGAGTGTATCGGCGGTCTCTCCCGATTGAGAAATGGCGATCACTACATCCTGCTCATCGATCACCGGGTCCCGGTACCGGAACTCCGATGCATATTCCACCTCTACAGGGATCCGGCAAAAACTCTCGATCAGGTGCTTTCCGATCAGTGCCGCATGCCACGAAGTACCGCACGCCACAATAATGAAACGGCGGGCACCGAGCAATTTTTCTTTGTAATCGATCACTGCCGAAAGTACTACATTGTCGGCATCGACATTGATACGCCCGCGCATACAGTCGTAAATACAATCGGGCTGTTCAAAGATCTCTTTGAGCATAAAGTGAGGGAATCCTCCCTTTTCCAGCTGTCCCAGATTGAGTTTCACCTCCCTGATCTCCGGGTTCATTTCTACATTCCGGAAGTCTACCACTTTCAGCTCTTCTCCCCGGCAGATGATGGCGATCTCTTCGTCATCCAGGTATACCACTTTATCTGTATACTCTACGATCGGAGTGGCATCCGAGGCCAGAAAGAACTCATCTTCCCCGATCCCTACTACCAGCGGGCTGCTCTTACGGGCCGCAACG
This sequence comes from Bacteroides sp., assembly GCA_021203405.1. Taxonomy (GTDB): domain Bacteria; phylum Bacteroidota; class Bacteroidia; order Bacteroidales; family Bacteroidaceae; genus Bacteroides. The sequence goes on along the minus strand of JAJQBG010000026.1, from coordinate 595 downwards.
ATCTGATCGGGATTGTTCTTTTCCAGGACTGCGATCGCATACGCACCGATCACCTCCTGGAGGGCAAGCTGCACAGCAGAGAGGAGGTCCAGTTTGTTAGTGACCATTATATAATCAATAAGCTGTACCAATACTTCCGTATCAGTAGAACTTTTAAACTGATAACCTTTGGATTGTAACTTTTCTTTCAGGGTGGCATAATTCTCAATAATGCCGTTATGGATAAGTGCGAGATTTTCTGAAGAGGAGTAATGGGGATGAGCATTGGCCCGGGAGGGTTCTCCGTGCGTAGCCCAACGTGTGTGAGCAATTCCTACTGTACCGGAAATATCTTTCTCGGCAGCAAAACCTTCCAGGTCGGAGACCTTCCCTTTTGCTTTATAAACATTCAAATGCCGGTTGTTACTGATGAGTGCTACCCCTGCGCTGTCATACCCACGGTACTCCAGCCGTTTCAATCCTTTTATAAGGATGGGGTAGGCTTGTTTAGTGCCAATATAGCCTACTATTCCACACATATTGGTTCGTCTGTTAATTTGCAGTTGCAAAGATATATATTAATATTACACAAAGACAAAAAAATTAAGATTTTATT
>JAJQBG010000070.1 GCA_021203405.1 Bacteroides sp. | reverse complement strand
AGGCGCTTCGCAAAATGTTGAATGGTCTTTCTTTCCGCCGGATGGAGAATCCGGTCACGGTTGTGGAGGAACATTGTGGAGAGGACCACGATATTTAAAGAGTTTTAAGTGAAGTGGTATAAGAAAGGGTTTCTGCCGGGTTGATCCGGTAGGAACCCTCTTTTGTATCCGGAGCGAGGCTTTTCTGTAGGGAGCCTGTTTCCGGGTTCTCTGAAGGGAGGCAGACAGAGCCTTATCCATAGAAGTCAATATGTGTGGGTAGGGCTCTGTGATCTTTTTCTACCCGTTGCTTATTAATTGCCGGTAGAGATCCTCCAGGAAACGGCGGGTTTTGCAGTAGTATCCGTTCAGGGCTAAGGTACGGATACAGAGCAGGATGGTGAGCAGGATGGTAAGACCCAGGAAATAGAATATACTGAAGGAGTGGTTTTCCAGGTAGTAATAGAGGGCGGCTATGCCTGTTCCGAGCAGCAGGATGCCGGTATAGAGTAGGGCTTCGTATCTTCTCCTGAATTGCAGGGTCTGGTCGATCCAGTCTATGTAGTATTTCAGCCACTCTTTCACGGAAAAGTAGGGGGGGATAGGTTCTTATTTTACGGGCCGACCATCCGGTAAGGAGCAGGGTAGATACTGAAAGGGTGGTCAGTGCTCCGTAGAAGGCGGTTAAGGACATACTGTAGGTTTGAGTGGTGGCTTTCCAAACGAGGTAACCTGTGAAAAGCAGGGTGGCGAAGATAAGCAGGTGTTGCGGGTAGTGGTTCCTGAGGGTGATCCGTATGCTTCTGGCTATGATATGGGCGAGTTGCTCCCTGGTGTAGGGATGGATGGCGGCAGAGACTTCGTGTTGCCAGGTGGTTTTTAGTTCTTCCCGGGTTCCGGGTAGCCGGCTCGCTATTTTTACTAGTTTTTCTTCGATTTCCGGGCAACTGATGCCTGCGATGTTACTGATCTGCCGGCAGGAGTGATCTTCGAGGTAGAGCAGCAGGAGGGCACGGTCGATGTCGTGGAGGGTTCGGATGGCTGCAAGGAGTTGTTTAAACGCTTCGCCTGGTCCGGGAAGGGTATCCCGGGGGGATGGGTATTTTTCGGGAGAATATTCTCTTCTCTTTTTGACCAGTACCAGTGAGGTGTTAAAGGAGATGGCATAGACCCAGCAGGTTATTTTTTCTTCTCCTTTCAGGGAGGGGAAGGATTCCCGGAGTTGGCAGACAATATCCTGGAAGTTCTCTTCCCGGGCCTTCGGTGTGTGGAGGTAGATCAGGTTGACCTTGTGGATAATATCCTGATAGTCGGACAGGATGGTGAGAAAGTTTTTGCCGGAAGTTTTCATAGCCTTACTGTTTTCAATAAGTCACAGCTGCTCTATAGGCTAAGGAAGGTTTTACAAATATAGTAAGAAAAAGGATAGTTTGTTCCGGAAGGGGGAGAAAGTTGGGACTTGTGTCTCTTCCGGGAGGGCGGCTTTCCGGATCACTCTCCCGATACCATTTTCCGGACCTCCTGCCGGCAGGTTTGTCTCCACTCTCCGTTGCGCATGCCGTAACTTCCCATAGGTACCTCTTCTCTGTGGAATTCCATCTCGTCCGGAAGTAGTATACGGGCTGAAGTGTGGAACTCGGTGGCTCCTGTTTCGGCCTCGATCCGGGCAATGTTGTGGGCACGGACTCCGCCGCCGGGCATGATGGTGATGCGTCCGGCAGCTTGTCTGATCAGTTCGGCGATCAGGGGAAGGCCTTTTTCGGCATTGGGTTGTTGTCCGGAGGTGAGGATCCGGTGGCAGCCTGCATCGATCAGGTGCTCCAGGGCCCGGAAGGGGTCCCGGCAGAGGTCGAAGGCGCGGTGGAAGGTGACCGACAGAGAGCCTGCTGCTTCCATGAGTTTATCGAGCAGGGCCAGGTCGATCTCTCCCTGCCGGGTGAGGCAACCGATGGCAATGCCTTGTAATCCGAGGTCGTGTGCCATACGGATATCGTTCAGCATGGAATTTATCTCTGCCGGGGTATAGAGAAAATTTCCTCCCCGTGGACGGACAAGGATGTGGATGGCAAGGGTAGAGGTGAGTTCCTGTGCGGTGCGTATCTCTCCGTAGCTGGGGGTGGTGCCGCCTTCGGGGATCCCGGCGCATAGCTCTACCCGGCGAGCTCCTCCGGCTTCTGCTTCTACACAACTGGCGGCGGAGTTGGCACATATCTCTATAAAACGGTTTTTTTCCATGGAGTAGGGTTTAAGGGGGTAAATATAGTAATAAACGGATAAAAACCTTATCTGGTTCGGGCGTTTTTCAGGCGCAGGCTGTTGGTGACTACACTGACGCTACTGAGTGCCATGGCTGCTCCTGCGATCATCGGGTTGAGCAGGAAGCCATTCACGGGGTAGAGGATACCTGCCGCAACGGGGATGGCGATAAGGTTGTATATAAAGGCCCAGAAGAGGTTTTGCCGGATGGTCCTGACGGTGAGCCAGGAGAGCCGGATGGCTTCGGGTACTTTGGTGAGGTCGGAGGAAATGAGGGTCATTCCGGCTGCATCCATTGCAATATCGCTTCCTTTTCCCATGGCTATACCCAGGTCGGCTTGTGCCAGGGCGGCACTGTCGTTGATGCCGTCGCCTATCATGGCTACTCGCCTGCCTGCTGTTTGCAGCTCTTTGACAAAGGCGGCTTTATCTCCGGGCAGTACTTCTGCCCGGTAGTGGGTGATACCTGCCTGCCGGGCTATCTGGGCGGCTGTGGCTTCGTTGTCTCCCGTCAGCATAACGACCTCCAGTCCCTCTTCTTTGAGTTGCCGGACTGCCTGGGGGGAGCTCTCTTTGAGGCGATCGGTAATGCCTGCTACGGCCAGGGCCTGCTGCTCGTCGGTAAACCAGATGACTGTTTGCATCTCTTCCTGCATCCGGGTGGCTTCTTCCTGTAAATGGTCATTGACAGGGAGGGACAACTCCTGTAAGAGTTGCCGGTTGCCTACGCAATATTTTTTCCTTCTACGCTTCCTCGGATCCCTTTTCCGGGAAGGGCTTCAAAGTTCTCTATGGCTACCGGGGTAGTGCTTCCGTGGAGATAGTGGGTCACTGCCCCGGCCAGGGGGTGTTCGGAGAGTTTTTCGAGGTGGTAAAGGATATCTCTCTGGGTGTTGTCTCCTTCCAGCCAGATGAGGTCGGTCAATACCGGCTCTCCTTTGGTGAGGGTGCCTGTTTTATCCAGTACGACCGTATCGATCTCCCGGGCTGTTTCGAGGCTTTCGGCATCGCGTATGAGGATACCGTTCTGGGCTCCTTTTCCGATACCGACCATTATGGCGGTAGGGGTGGCGAGCCCCAGGGCGCAGGGACAGGCAATGATAAGGACGGTTACCAGTGCGAGTATGCCGTGGGTGATTCCGCTCGCCGGATCCAGCAGGATCCACAGGAGCAGGGAGAGCAGGGCTACTCCTATAAGGGCGGGTACGAAGATGGCGGCTATTTTATCTACCAGTTTTTGTACCGGGGCTTTACTGCCTTGTGCCTGTTGTACCATCCAGATGATCTGTGAGAGCATGGTTTCGGCTCCTACCTTTTCTGCCCGGAAACGGAAACTTCCCTTCTGGTTGATGGTTCCTGCAAAGACGGGGGAGTCTTTCTCTTTCAGGACGGCAACCGGCTCGCCGCTGAGCATGCTTTCGTCTACGTAGGAGCTTCCCCGGATCACCTTGCCGTCTACGGCTATCTTTTCACCGGGTTTTACTACGACTGTATCTCCCCGGGTTATCTGTGTGACGGGGATCTCCTGCAAGGTGCCTGCTTCGCTGAGAATGGTTACTGTCCGGGGTTGTAATCCCATCAGCTTTTTTATGGCGGAGGAGGTATTTCCCCGGGCTCTCTCTTCCAGCAAGCGTCCCAGCAGGATAAAGGCGATAATAACGCTTGCGGCTTCGAAATATACATGGGGGTGGATGCCCCGGGACAGCCAAAACTCCGGAAAAAGGAGATTGAACAGGCTAAAGAGATAGGCTATACCTGTGCTCAGGGCTACCAGGGTGTCCATATTGGCTGAACCTTGCCGGAGTTGTTTCCAGGCACCTGTGAAGAAACTGCGTCCGAGCCAGAAGATAACTGGGGTGGAGAGGAGCCACATGAGTTCGCCGGCATAGGGGGTATCCATAAAAAACATACCTATCACTGCTATGGGGATGGAAAGGAGAAGGGCCCAGATTGTACGTTTTTTCAGGCTGTTATACATTTGTTGCTCTATTTTTTTCGGTCTCCTCTTTTTCTGTCTCTGTTTCGAGGATCAGGTCGTAGCCAGCCTCCTGAACCTTGGTGCGGAGAGCCTGCTCTGAAGTGAGGAGAGGATCGTAGGTTAGGGTTACGGTAGCGGCGGCAAAATTGACGGTTGCCTCTTGTACGCCCGGTTGCCGGGCTATTACCTTCTCTACCTGGGCTGCGCAACCGGCGCAACTCATGTGGAGGAGTGGGAATGTTCTTTTTAGGGTGGTATGGGTGGTCATCTTACTGGTTCTTTAGGATAAATAATTGTTTGATAGCGTTTTTGTTTAATTGTTCTTTGCAAAGATAGGGGGGAAGGGGGCAGGGATGTTATATAATTATGGGTTTGATTTATAAAATTAGCTGCTTTCTGCTTTTTTATCTCTTCTTCTCCGTTCGCTTTGCAACCAGGTTGCAGGGTAGTTCGTTTACCTTTGCATACAGAAACCTAACCATAAATAACAGAAAGATGGATCAACAGGAAATAAAGGATCAGGATATAGCGTGTGGCGGATGTGGTTGTTCATATACCCATGCTTCTTTTCAGGAAGGGAAGGAACCGGCCGGATGGAGAAGGTATTTGCCGGCAGGTGTGAGTTTTCTTTTGCTGCTGGCAGGATTGGCGGCAGATCATATTTTCAGCTTCTCCTTTTTCACAGGCCCGGCCCGTGTATGCTATTATCTGGTAGCTTATCTTCCGGTAGGGATTCCTGTCTGGAAGGAGGTGTGGGAAGGGATGCGCCACGGAGATTTTTTCAATGAGTTCTCTTTGATGGCTCTGGCAACCCTGGGAGCTTTTTTGATCGGAGAGTATCCGGAAGGGGTCGCGGTGATGTTGTTCTATTCCGTAGGGGAGTTGTTTCAGGAGGTGGCAGTACGCAGGGCAAAAGGGAACATCCGGGCACTACTGGATATTCGTCCTAACCAGGCCAATGTGTTTCGGGAGGGAGTGTATCAGGTGGTCTCTCCCGAAAGTGTGTCGGTGGGTGAGAGGATCCGGGTGAAAGCGGGTGAAAAGGTTCCGTTGGACGGGAGGATGCTCTCGCCTGTGAGTAGTTTCAATACGGCTGCCCTGACGGGAGAGAGTGTGCCTGCTACTATCCGGGAGGGAGAGCGTGTACTGGCGGGAATGGTCAACCTGGATCGGGTGATCGAGGTAGAGGTGGAAAAGGAGTATGCCGATAGTTCGCTGGCCCGTATTCTGGAGATGGTACAGCAGGCTACTGCCCGGAAGGCTAAAACGGAACTGCTGATTACGCGTTTTGCGAAAGTGTATACTCCTTTGGTTTTTCTGCTGGCTGTGGCTATTACGGTGCTGCCGGGTTTCTTTGTAGAGGATTATCAGTTTAAAGTGTGGTTTTACCGGGCACTGGTCTTTCTGGTTATCTCCTGCCCGTGTGCGTTGGTGATCTCTGTGCCGCTTAGTTATTTCGGTGGGATCGGGGCTGCTTCGCGCAACGGGATCCTTTTTAAGGGGGCGGCCTTCCTGGATAAGATGGCTTCGGTCAATACGGTGGTGATGGATAAAACCGGTACGCTTACCCAAGGGGTCTTTGAAGTGCAAGAGGTTGTTCCTGCGGGGCCGGATGGGGTGGATTTCCTGGAGAAGGTGGTGGCCCTGGAGGGGTACTCCAACCATCCGGTAGCCAAAGCTATTGCAGCGTATGGTCGTGAAAAAGGGTTATTACTCCCTGAAGTCGAAGAGGTACGGGAGATAGCCGGATATGGGATCACAGGCCGGGTAGAGGGAATCAGGGTAGTGGCGGGTAATGGCCGGTTGCTGCTGAAAGAGGGGATCTCTTATGATCCGCAGATAGATGCTATGGCCGAAACGGTGGTATTGGTCGCTGTTAACGGGAGATATGTGGGATATGTAGTGATTGCGGATGAACTGAAAGAGGATGCGGCCCGGGCTGTGAAAAATCTGCGTAAGCAGGGGGTGGAGCAGATCGTGATGCTGAGTGGGGACCGGTCGGCCCTGGTGGAAAAGGTGGCTGCTACCTTGCAGCTGGATAATGCCTGGGGGGATCTTTTACCGGAGGATAAGGTACGCCATATAGAGGAGTTACAGAGTGATCCGCGCCGTATGATTGCTTTTGTGGGGGATGGGATAAACGATGCCCCGGTACTGGCCCTGAGCGATGTGGGTATTGCCATGGGGGGGAGTGGGATCGGATGCGGCTATTGAGGTGGCGGATGTGGTGATACAGACCGACCAGCCCTCCCGGATCGCTACGGCTATGCAGATAGCCCGTTCTACCAAACGGATCGTGATGCAGAATATTGTCCTGGCTCTTGGGATAAAGATCGTGGTCCTGCTGCTGGGTGTGCTGGGTTATGTGACGATGTGGGCAGCGGTATTTGCTGATGTGGGAGTAGCTCTGATCGCTATCCTGAACGCTGTCCGGATCCTGAAAAAGAGATTTGACTGATCAGGATCCGGGAGTTTTTCTTAGAAAGCCTCCGTCATGTTCATATAGAAGAGGGTGCTGTTGTTCTTGAAGTCACGGCTTACATCGAACCGGATATTCATGCGGGGTTGTAGTTCGATCCGCAATCCTGCTCCCACGTTGGGTAGTACGCCTTCGATCTTTCCCGGGGTGGGGCCCATAAATCCGGTTCCTCCCCAGGCTGCGAATCCTACATGGTTGATGAGGCGTTTTATTTTAGTAGCACCGCTGGTGGTGATCATCTGCCGGTACTCTGCCAGGGCTACATGGACTGATTTGTCCCGGTATTGTCCCATGTAATAGCCCGCAAATCCCACGGAGTACCCAGCAGGTTGTACTGATTGAGCGGAATGGTACCGAAACCGTTTTTGGATTGCGCTGTCCAGGCAATTACTTTCCGGTTGCCTACCGATCTGTACTGGCGATACTCAAAATCCAGCTGATAGAAGTTGTTGTTACTGCCTGTGAGTTTGGTATAGGCCATTCCTTTGGCATCCAGGAAGATACCGCGATAGGCATTGGCCGGGACATCCCGAGTATCGTAGCTTACCAGGAAACCCAGCCCTGAACTAAAGTTACTGTATCCGTCTGCATCGCCTCCGGCTTCTATATAGGAGGGATCCTGAACGATCCCTTCGGCCGGTTTCTTGAATTTATCGTAGTTCAGGTCGAACTGCGGCCCAATAAAGAGGGCGGTCTCTTTGATGCGGAACATGACCCGGGGATTGATCTTGATCTGGTTGTAACGGAACTCACTGTGCTCTTTGCCCCGCTCAAAATTCTTATTGGTAGAGTAGCCTACCCCATAATAGTTATCCAATGTATTTTTATAGCGGAACTCTCCGAAGATACGCATCCGGTCGTTTTTGAAAAAGAGTTGTGGCCGGGAGCTGATATTGAATCCTCCTTTGAACATAACGGCCAGCGAGAGCGGCACCACGGAACGGAGCTGGGCGGTGTCTGAAGGGGTCATCCGGAAAGTTGCCAGCGCGCTTCCTCCCAATACCACTCCATAGTCAGGGGTATACCCGGGACCGCCCAGGATATTATAGCGCAGGTTGCGCTGTTTTTTAACCGGCTCTTCTGCGGCTGTCTCTTCGGAAAGAGTGGGATTGAGAGAGATCGTCTCCTGGGCTTTCAGTGTAAAGGCAAGAA
>JAJQBG010000301.1 GCA_021203405.1 Bacteroides sp. | reverse complement strand
CTTTTTTGTATATAGATCGGCTATAAAAAGAATTATTTATACAATTTAGCCGAAAATTTCATTCTTCTTATTTTTTACATCCGGGTTTAATCCTAGTTCGTTAAAAAAACAAACTATTAGTGTTTTTTGGCTCTTGCTTAAACAATTAAACAAATATTTCTGCCTTTTTCTGCGAGCTTTTAGTAATTTTGGGGAATTCAAAAAAGAATCTATATAATCCATCATAATAAACTTCATAAAAGTACCCGATTATGGAAAACAAAATTCAAGAGCTTACGGACAAAATCTATCGTGAAGGTGTAGAAAAAGGGAATGAAGAGGCCCGTAAAGTGGTTGCCGAGGCTCAGGAAGAGGCAAAAAAGATCGTTGAGGCGGCGAGGAAAGAGGCGGAAAGTATTATAGCAGCTGCCCGCAAATCGACGGAAGAGTTGTCGGAAAACACAAAGTCGGAGTTAAAGTTGTTTGCGGGACAGGCAGTGAATGCACTGAAATCGGAAATAGCTACTTTACTTACCAACGGTGTTATTAATGAACCGATAAAAGAGTTTACAGAGAACAAGGACTTCCTGAATGAATTTATTGTTTCCCTGGCTGGTAAGTGGGGTGTAGATGAACCTGTGGTTATTTCTACTACGGATGCGGAATCTCTTAAGAAATATTTTGCTCTTAAAGCTAAAGCTCTTTTGGATAAAGGGGTAAAGATCGAACAGGTGAACGGAAGCAAGGCTCTCTTTTCTATTTCTCCTGCTGATGGTTCTTATAAAGTAAATTTCGGTGAAGAAGAGTTTATGAATTATTTTAAGGAATTTCTCCGTCCTCAACTTGTAGAAATGTTATTCTGACAGGACCGGCCTAATAAAGAGAGAATACTATGAGTAAATATTATTACTTAATAGCCGGACTTCCTGAAATAACTCTTGAAGATAGTAAGCTTAGTTACAGTGTAAGTGATTTTAAAACGCAGATATATCCTGAGTTATCGGATGAGGATAAGAAGTTGATTGATCTTTTTTATCTGAAGTTTGATAATAAGAATGTACTTCTTTTACTAAAAGATAAAGATGCTGAAATTGATCCCCGTGGGAAATATTCGGTTGAGGAATTGACTGAGTATATAGCTACTATTAAGGAGGGTGGTGAGATACCGGCAGATGTTTTTCCTACTTATCTTTCCCGCTTTATGACTGAATATTTCAGTGATAAACCGAAAGAGGAGGGAGTACTACCTGAAGATCATTTATCTACTCTGTATTATGACTATGCGATGCATACTGATAACAGATTTGTTGCTGCATGGTTTGGGTTTAATCTGAATATCAATAATATTCTGGTTGCTCTTACTGCCCGTAAATATAAACTGGATATCGCTTCTTCGATAGTAGGAAATACAGAAATAACTGAGGCTCTTAGAAATTCGAATGCCCGTGATTTCGGATTGAGTGCGGAGGTGGATTACCTGGACCAGGTGCTTAAAATTGGTGAAACGCCTGAACTGGTAGACCGGGAACGTCAACTGGATCTGTTAAGGTGGAATTGGCTGGAGGAAGAGACGTTCTTTAATTACTTTACTATTGAACGGATATTTGCTTTCTTACTAAAGTTGGAAATGATCGAACGGTGGCTTTCTCTGGATACGGAAAAGGGGAACCAGTTATTCCGTGGTATCATTGATTCTTTGAAAAATGAGGTACAGATACCTCCTGAATTCAGATAAAATAATAATTAATATATGGCAACAAAAGGAACTGTAAATGGCGTAATTGCCAACATGGTGACTCTCATCGTTGATGGTCCTGTCGCACAGAATGAGATTTGTTATATCTCTACGGGAGGTGACAGATTAATGGCAGAGGTCATTAAAGTGGTAGGACAATTTGTGTATGTACAGGTGTTTGAAAGTACCCGTGGGTTGAAAGTAGGAGCGGAGGCTGAGTTTACCGGTCACATGCTTGAGGTGACGCTGGGACCGGGAATGCTTTCGCGTAATTATGATGGTCTGCAGAATAACCTGGATAAGATGGAGGGGGTTTTTCTGAAACGTGGTGAGTATACTTTCCCCTTGGATGAGCAGAAAAAGTGGCATTTTGTGCCGCTGGTTAATGTGGGTGACAAAGTGGAGGCTTCTGCCTGGTTGGGACAGGTGGATGAAAACTTTCAGCCTTTGAAAATTATGGCCCCTTTTACACTGGAGGGTACTTATACGGTGAAATTAGTTGTGAAAGAGGGTGATTACACTATTTATGATACGATAGCGGTTCTGACCGGTGAGTCCGGAGATGAGGTGCCGGTAAATATGATACAGAAATGGCCGGTAAAAAAGGCTATGCTTAATTATAAAGAGAAGTCGAGACCTTTTAAATTGCTGGAGACGGGTGTTCGTGTGATTGATACGGTTAACCCCATTGTAGAGGGAGGAACTGGTTTTATCCCGGGTCCTTTCGGAACCGGAAAGACGGTACTTCAGCATGCGATCTCTAAACAGGCAGAAGCGGATATTGTAATTATGGCTGCCTGTGGGGAGCGTGCTAATGAGGTGGTAGAGATCTTTGCGGAATTCCCTCACCTGATTGACCCACATACGGGACGTAACCTGATTGAGCGTACTATTATTATAGCCAATACCTCCAATATGCCTGTAGCAGCTCGTGAGGCTTCTGTATATACAGCTATGACGATTGCAGAGTATTACCGTGCTATGGGATTGAAGGTGCTTTTGATGGCTGATTCTACTTCGCGTTGGGCGCAGGCTCTTCGTGAGATGTCTAACCGTATGGAAGAGTTGCCGGGTCCGGATGCGTTCCCGATGGATCTTTCTTCTATTATTTCGAACTTTTATGGTCGTGCGGGATATGTGATCCTGAATAACGGGCAGACGGGTTCTATTACTTTTATCGGAACTGTATCTCCTGCGGGAGGTAACCTGAAAGAGCCGGTTACTGAAAATACACAGAAAGTAGCCCGTTGTTTTTATGCATTGGAACAGGATCGTGCGGATAAAAAACGTTATCCGGCGGTGAATCCGATTGATTCTTATTCGAAATATCTGGAGTATCCGGAGTTTGAGAGTTATATTGCTGAGCAGATCAATCCGGAATGGACGGGTAAGGTGAATGAAATCAAGACTCGTTTGCAACGTGGTAAGGAGATTGCTGAGCAGATCAATATTCTGGGGGATGACGGGGTACCGGTGGAGTATCATGTGGTATTCTGGAAATCTGAATTGATCGATTTTGTGATCCTGCAGCAGGATGCGTTTGATGATATTGATGCTGTGACTCCTATGGAACGTCAGGAGGCAATTGTGGATCTGGTAATAGGGATATGCCGGACAGAATTCTCTTTTGATAATTTCAATGAGGTGATGGATTATTTTAAAACGATGATCAATATTTGTAAACAGATGAACTATTCTGAGTATAAATCGGAAAAGTATTACGACTTCATTAAGCAATTGAATGAACTCATTGATGAAAAGAAAATCGGTTAAAGATATAAGATATGGCAACAAAAGCATTTCAAAAGATATATACTAAGATTACTCAGATCACTAAAGCTACCTGTTCGCTGAAAGCCACGGGAGTGGGGTATGATGAGTTGGCACTTGTGAACGGAGATCTGGCACAGGTGGTTAAAATTGCCGGTGATGAGGTTACTTTGCAGGTGTTTGGGGGTACTAACGGTATTCCCACTAATGCGGAGGTGACTTTTCTGGGAAAAGCCCCGACATTAAAAGTAAGTGAACAGCTGGCCGGCCGTTTTTTCAACGCATTCGGTGACCCGATCGATGGGGGACCTGCTATTGAAGGTAGAGAGGTTGAAATAGGGGGCCCTTCTGTAAACCCGGTACGTCGTAAACAGCCTTCTGAACTGATTGCAACGGGTATTGCAGGTATTGACCTGAATAATACACTGGTAACAGGACAGAAGATCCCCTTCTTTGCTGACCCGGACCAGCCTTTCAACCAGGTAATGGCAACAGTGGCTCTCCGTGCTGAAACTGATAAGATCATTCTGGGCGGAATGGGGATGACCAATGATGACTATCTTTATTTTAAGAATATTTTCTCGAATGCAGGGGCATTGGATCGTATTGTAAGTTTTGTGAATACGACCGAAAATCCTCCGGTAGAACGTTTGTTGGTTCCTGATATGGCCCTGACTGCTGCTGAATATTTTGCTGTGGAACACAATGAGAAAGTATTGGTACTTCTTACGGATATGACTTCGTATGCGGATGCTCTGGCAATCGTATCTAACCGTATGGACCAGATTCCTTCGAAAGATTCCATGCCGGGATCTCTCTATTCTGACCTGGCAAAGATATATGAAAAGGCGGTGCAATTCCTGGCTGGAGGTTCTATTACCATTATTGCGGTAACTACTCTGTCGGGAGGTGATATTACGCATGCTATTCCGGATAATACGGGTTATATTACCGAGGGACAGCTGTTTTTGCGTCGTGATAGTGATATTGGTAAGGTTGTGGTAGACCCCTTCCGCTCCCTGTCTCGTTTGAAGCAGTTGGTTACCGGTAAAAAGACCCGTTCGGACCATCCCCAGGTGATGAATGCTGCCGTACGTCTCTATGCGGATGCGGCTAATGCAAAAACGAAGTTGGAGAATGGTTTCGATCTGACTAATTATGATGAACGCACCTTGGCTTTTGCCAAAGATTACTCTAACCAGTTGCTGGCTATTGACGTGAATCTGGACACTACTGAAATGTTGGATGTGGCCTGGGGGCTGTTCGGTAAATATTTCCGTCCGGAGGAGGTAAATATTAAGCGGGAACTGGTTGATCAGTATTGGAAAAAAGATGCATAATTGCAGCGGGAACCGTAAAGTAACAAGAATTACGGAACCCGTTAAACTATGAATATATGGCGATAAAGTTTCAATATAACAAGACTTCTTTTCAGAATCTGGAGAAACAGCTGAAGATACGCGTACGTACGCTTCCTATTATTAAAAATAAGGAGAGTGCGTTGCGTATGGAGGTGAAGCGTTGCAAAACCGATGCTGTTAAACTAGAGGAGAAACTGGAGAGTCAGATACAGACTTATGAGGCCATGTTCGCACTTTGGAATGAGTTTGATGCGTCTCTTATGAAAGTGAAAGATGTTCATCTGGGCGTTAAAAAGATCGCAGGAGTTCGGGTTCCTATATTGGAAAATGTGGACTTCGATATTGCTCCTTATAGTTTGTTCAGTGCTCCCAAATGGTATGCAGATGGTATTCATTTGCTTAAAGGGCTTGCACAGACTGCTATTGAAAGGGAGTTCACCCTTGCTAAACTCAATTTGCTTGAACATGCGCGTAAGAAGACTACTCAGAAGGTAAATCTTTTTGAGAAAGTACAGATACCGGGTTATCAGGATGCTCTGCGTAAGATTAAACGGTTTATGGAAGATGAAGAGAATTTATCTAAATCTTCTCAGAAGATCCTGAAGTCGCAACAAGAGAAAAGAAAGGAGGCTGACTCATGATTACCAAGATGAAAAAAGTAACTTTCCTGGTGTACCATAAGGAGTATCATGATTTTCTTCAGGATATTCGTGATCTGGGTGTTGTACACGTAGAGGAAAGACAACAGGGTACTGCCGATAACTCCGAGCTGCAGGAAAGTATCCGCCTCTCTTCCCGGTTTGCCTCAACAATCAGATTTCTTGGTTCGTTGGGTGCTGAGCCTGATGCAGATGCTCAGGCTTCTCCTGCAAAGGCCATGGGATATATGGAAGAGGTTGATCGTTTGATAACGGAAAAGAGTACCCTGGGACAACAGCTTCAGGCATATAGTAAAGAGAGAGATGCTTTACAGGCGTGGGGAGATTTTGATCCGGAAAATATTAAGAGACTCCGTGATAAAGGCTTTATTATTGGTTTTTATACTACCCCGGAAGGAAACTACAATCAGGAATGGGAAGAGAAATATAATGCTATTATCATTAATAAGATTTCTTCGCGAGTCTATTTTGTGACTATAACCCGCCCGGGTGAGGTAATTGATCTGGATGTGGAACAAATTCGTCTGCCGGATTACTCACTCACTCAGTTAAATACCCTTATTGCTGATACTCACAAGGCTATTGAGGAGGTAGATAAAAAGTTGTCCGGAATTGCTTCTGTGGCAATACCTTCTTTGAAGGCTGCCCAACAGGATGTTATGAGCGAAATGGAGTTCTCGAAAGTGGTTCTTAACACGGAACAGACGGCCGGCGATAAATTAATGTTACTGCAGGGATGGATCCCGGCTGAGAAAACTGAAGAACTGGGACTTTATCTTCAGAACCATGAAATTTATTACGAGATCAGTGATCCGCTACCGGGAGATAATGTACCGATCCAGCTTAGTAATAAGGGCTTTTTTGCCTGGTTTGAGCCGATCAGTAAGCTTTATATGCTACCGAAGTATAGTGAGCTCGATCTAACACCATTCTTCGCACCTTTCTTTATGGTCTTTTTTGGATTGTGTCTGGGAGATTCGGGGTACGGTCTTTTCCTTTTCCTGTGTGTAACTCTTTACCGGTTGTTTGCTAAAAATATTGGAGAGAGTATGAAAGGAATCCTTTCTCTGGTACAGATATTGGGAGTGTCTACTTTCTTCTGTGGACTTTTAACGGGTACTTTCTTCGGATTTAATCTGTACAATATCAACTGGGCACCTATTCAGCGTCTGAAGGATGCTGTTGAACTGGATAATAACAATCTGTTCCAGCTTTCCCTGATCCTGGGAGCTATACAGATTTTGTTTGGTATGGTATTGAAAGCCGTTAATCAGTACATTCAGTTTGGATTTAAATATGCGGTAGCTACTATCGGGTGGATACTTTTACTTGTCACGCTGGGATTTTCTGCCCTGGTACCGGAGGTATTGTCTATGGGAAGTACTTTGCAGTTGATCATTCTGGGAGTGGCCGCTGCAATGATATTCCTGTATAATAGTCCGGATAAGAATATATTTGTCAATATTGGTTTGGGATTCTGGGATAGTTATAATATGGCGACCGGACTTCTGGGAGATATTTTGTCTTATGTACGTCTCTTCGCATTGGGGCTTTCGGGAGGGATCCTGGCCAGTGTATTTAATAGCCTGGCGGTAGGTATGAGTCCTGATAATATTATTGCAGGTCCTATTGTGATGGTGCTTATTTTTGTATTGGGACATGCACTTAATATGTTTATGAATGTATTGGGAGCGATGGTGCATCCCATGCGTTTGACTTTTGTTGAATTCTTTAAGAACGCCGGATATGAAGGTGGTGGAAAAGAATATAGACCTTTTAGAAAATAAATAATAAAAATAGAAACAGTAAAAAACAGAATTATGGAAATGAATTTATTGATTGCTTACATTGGTATTGCATTAATGATCGGTTTAGCAGGTATTGGTAGTGCTTATGGAGTAACTATTGCGGGAAATGCAGCTGTAGGAGCTTTGAAAAAGACTCCGGATGCTTTTGGTAACTTCCTGGTGTTGACTGCTCTTCCCGGTACGCAGGGATTGTATGGGTTTGCCGGCTATTTTATGTTCCAGACTATTTTTGGTATTCTGACCCCGGAAATAACCGGTATACAGGCTGCAGCTGTTCTGGGTTCAGGTATAGCGTTAGGTATTGTTGGACTTTTCTCTGCTATTCGTCAGGGACAGGTTTGTGCCAATGGTATTGCTGCTATCGGTCAGGGACATAATGTATTTGGTAATACACTGATCCTGGCTGTATTCCCTGAGTTATATGCGATTGTAGCATTGGCTGCTACTTTCCTAATGGGAAGTGCATTGGTGTAAAGAACGTAAGTCGTTTTTCACTCAATATAAGCTCCGCCTTGTGCGGGGTTTTTTTATGTTTCCGGATGTTTCTTGTCTTTTATTTG
>JAJQBG010000143.1 GCA_021203405.1 Bacteroides sp. | reverse complement strand
ACCGAACTTACAGTACACACCGACAAGGTAGGTGCCCCCATCCAGCCCACTATGTACGGGCTCTTCTTTGAAGATATCAACTACGCAGCCGATGGCGGACTCTACGCAGAACTGGTCAAGAACCGATCTTTTGAGTTCCCGCAGAATCTGATGGGATGGAAAACATTCGGAAGCGTAACTCTGCAAAACGATGGTCCTTTTGAGAACAACCCGCACTATGTACGTCTCTTGAATTCCGGACACGCCCATAAACATACCGGCCTTGAGAACGAAGGTTTCTTCGGTATGGGCATTGAAAAAGACAAGGAATACCGCTTCTCAGTATGGGCCAGAACGGCTCCCGGGGCAGAAGGAGCTCAGAAGATACGGGTAGAGCTGGTGGATAGCAACAACGATCCCCGGACCCGGGAAGAAGTAGTGATAGAGGGTAGTACGTGGAAAAAGTACGAGAAAATACTCAAAGGTACCCGCACCGATGCGGAGTGCATCCTGCGTATTTTCCTTACCTCCAATGACGGAGTAGACCTGGAACATGTCTCTCTCTTTCCGGTGGATACCTGGAGGGGACACGAGAATGGCCTGAGAAAGGACCTGGCACAGGCACTGGCGGACACCAAACCGGGGGTATTCCGCTTTCCGGGAGGGTGTATTGTCGAGGGAACAGACCTGGATACGCGCTACGACTGGAAAAAGAGTGTGGGCCCGGTAGAGAACCGTCCGCTCAATGAGAACAGATGGCATTATACCTTTGCTCACCGCTTTTATCCGGATTATTTCCAAAGCTACGGACTGGGATTCTACGAATACTTCCTCCTTTCCGAAGAGATGGGAGCCGAACCGCTGCCTATTGTAAACTGCGGGCTCTCGTGCCAGTACCAGAACAAAGAGGAGCATACCCATGTAGCCCTTTGCGACCTGGATGCCTACATCCAGGATGCCCTCGACCTGATCGAGTTTGCCAACGGGGATGTAACGACTACCTGGGGAAAGGTAAGAGCTGAGATGGGACACCCCGCACCCTTCAATCTTAAATATTTAGGGGTGGGTAACGAGCAGTGGGGCCCGGAATATTGCGACCGCCTGGAACCTTTTGTGAAAGCGATCCGCAAAGCCTATCCCGACATTCAGATCGTGGGAAGCTCCGGTCCCGACTCCGAAGGAGATAAATTCGACTACCTCTGGCCGGAGATGAAGAAACTCAAAGTAGACCTGGTAGACGAGCACTTCTACCGCCCCGAAGAGTGGTTCCTGAGCCAGGGAGCCCGCTACGACAATTACGACCGCAAAGGCCCCAAAGTATTTGCCGGGGAGTATGCCTGCCACGGGAAAGGAAAGAAGTGGAACCACTTTAACGCAGCTCTTTTGGAAGCCGCTTTTATGACCGGACTGGAACGCAATGCGGATATCGTACACATGGCTACCTACGCTCCCCTCTTTGCCCATGTAAAGGGATGGCAATGGCAGCCCGATATGATCTGGTTTGATAACCTGCGCTCGGTAAAGACAGCGAGTTACTATGTGCAACAGCTCTATGCAGAAAACAAAGGTACCCATACGCTGCCCCTTACCTCAGCGGGTAAGAATGTAACGGGAGCCCAGGGACAGAACGGACTCTTTGCCAGTGCCGTATGGGATAAAGAGAGAAGCTCTTACATCGTCAAAGTAGCCAATACCTCAGAGACAGACCAGGATATCTCCATCCACCTGAGTGGTATGAAGAAGAAAGAGACACTGGGAGAAGCGAAGCGCATTACTCTTCAGGCAGAGGACCTGGATAGCGAGAATACCCTGGACGAGCCGGATAAGATCACCCCGAAAACCGCTCCGCTGGCACTGGGTGGAAACAAAGTGAACACCACCCTTCCGGCCAAAACATTTGAAGTATATATCATTCAAACTTCCGGTAAATAAAATGAAAAATATATCCTTATAATTTCACCGCCCTGCTGGTAGCCTCCTCCATCCAGGAGGTTGCCGCACAGGCAGATACCACCTTTGTAGCCACCGGCAACCCTATATTTACCCATAAATACACGGCAGACCCGGGTGCACTGGTTTATAACGATAAAGTATATATCTATGCAGGCCATGACGAATGTCCGCCTCCCCGTCAACACTATCAGCTCAACGAATGGCTGGTATTCTCCTCGCCCGACCTGAAAACCTGGACAGAACACCCCGTTCCTCTCAGGGCTACCGATTTCAGCTGGGCCAAAGGAGAAGCCTGGGCCAGCCGGGTGATTGAACGCAACGGTAAATTCTACTGGTATGTAACGGTAGAGCACCAGGAGATCAAAGGCAAATCCATTGGCGTAGCCGTAGCCGACTCTCCTATAGGCCCATTCAAAGATGCCCGTGGCTCCGCTATCATCACCAATGATATGACTACCGGGTACACTCAAATCTCCTGG
This sequence comes from Bacteroides sp., assembly GCA_021203405.1. GTDB lineage: Bacteria > Bacteroidota > Bacteroidia > Bacteroidales > Bacteroidaceae > Bacteroides. The sequence goes on along the minus strand of JAJQBG010000143.1, from coordinate 5,465 downwards.
GACGACATCGACCCCACGGTCTATATTGACGACGATGGCCAGGCTTATCTCTTCTGGGGAAACACCCAGTGCTACTATGCCAGGCTCAAAGAGAATATGATCGAACTCGATAGTCCCATTATGCCCGTTGAGCTTCCCCGCTTTACAGAAGCCTCGTGGATACACAAACGCGGAGAGTGGTATTACCTTTCTTACGCCTCCGAATTCCCCGAAAAGATCTGTTACGCCATGAGCAAGGATATCAACGGCCCGTGGGAGTATAAAGGCATTCTCAGTGAAATTGCCGGGAACAGCAATACCAACCACCAGGCCATTATTGAATTCCAGGGAGCATGGTACTTTATTTATCACAACGGAGGGGTCAACCACGACGGTGGAAGTTACCGCCGTTCCGTCTGTATCGACCGGCTCTATTATAACGAAGACGGTACCATGAAACGGATACAGATGACCTCCGAAGGAATCTATTAAGGAAAGAGGATCCTTCCATCCCATAAGCTTTCAAACAGCCTGTTTAAATCTTCTGATTGAAATTTAAACAGGCTGTTTATCTATCTGTTATCTAGCACAACACAACCACAATCAGTACCGTCCGCTCCAATAGTATCCATTTTGTCAACCATACGATCACTTCTTTTTCCTTTTCCGGAAATGAATACCACAAACCGGATAATTTCCTGATAAAAACCATCCCGAATCTGCCTCTCAGTACATTAAAGCAGAAAAATTCATCATCCCCAGGAGTCTATATCCTCTCATTCCGCCTTGTTCCTCACTTTCCGGAACACTACCTTTACCTAACCAATTAAAAAAATAAAAGTACCTAAACCCACAAGAACATGAATAGAAAAACATTAAAAGCAATGCTCATGATACCCCTTTTTCCTATCATGGCCTACACCCAGGAAGTAGCTGTTAAAACAAACCTGCTTTATGCAGCTACCACCACTCCCAATCTCTCCATAGAGTGGGCTCCTACCCACAAAGTATCCATCGATCTTCAGGGAAGCTACAACGGATGGCACTTTGGCAAAGAAGAGCGTAACCGTAAGATCAAACACTGGCTTATCCAGCCCGAAGTACGGTTCTGGATCTACGAAGCCTTCGACGGACACTTTCTGGGAGTACATCCCTTCTATGGAAAGTACAACGCCGGTAATATACACCTGCCTCTGCGCATCTGGCAGGGACTGAAAGACCACTGGTACGAAGGATATGCCACCGGAGCCGGTTTCAGCTACGGTTACCAATGGTATATGGGACACCACTGAAACCTGGAATTTGAGTTCGGCTTCGGCTACGCTTACCTGAATTACGACCGTTACGACTACAAGAAATGTGGCAACTACCTGGGGAGTGACCACAAACACTACTTCGGCCCCACCAAACTTGGGATATCACTTGTCTATTTATTCAAATCTTCCAAACGATAAGCAGCCATGAAAAAAATAATAGTTAAAACCCTTCTGACATGGGTATGTCTTACAGGATATACTTATATAACCGCACAAACCCTGCCGGAGGTAGACGGCAAAGTGATCTACCAGGATCTCCGGCTGGAAAAAGAGGACGGTAAGATGGTGCTCACCTTCGATACCCAGGTATTGGACAAAGCCCTGAACAACCGCCAGAGCTGGAAAGTGATGCCGGAACTTATCCCGGCGGGTACCGGTCAAAGCCTGTTCTTTCCCTTGCTGCTGATTAACGGACGGCAGAAAGAGCGCCATTACAAACGTCGGCTGAATTACCGTAACAAAAAGCTTCTGGCTAATTATTCCCTGATACATACCCATGTACCACAGGATAAAGAACAGCTGATACACTACCGCGCAGAGATCCCCTACGAAAGCTGGATGGAGAACGCTTCCCTCACCTTTCACCAGATCCTTACCTCACCCAGGGAGAAAAAGCAACTTTTCACCACACAGGGATTAGTCCGGCTCACACCGGAGCCCGTAGTGGAATCCGTTATTCCACCGAAAGTAATCCCCCGTGAATTACCCACTTTACCTGTTTTTCAGATCAATGGCGAGGCTTACGTTCATTTCCGGGTAAACGAAGCAGTGATCCATACTCACCTTATGAACAATCAAAGTGAACTAAATAAAATAGAAAAAGACCTGAAGGAGTTATTAGATCATCCCGAGCATTCACTCCTGGGTATCCAACTAACCGGCTATGCCTCCCCCGAAGGCAGGTTTGCCACCAATGCAAGACTCTCAGAAGAACGTACCCGTGCCCTGAAAGAATACATTTCGAAAAACTATGGAATAGATGCCGGCCTGATCCGTACCAGCCACGTTCCCGAAGACTGGGAACGCTTCAGAGAGTTAGTAGAGAACAGTAACCTGACAAACAAACAGCAACTACTGGCTATTATCGACTCCGGCGAGAGTCCGGATACCAAAGAGAGTCGCCTCAGGGCCATGCCTGCTACCTGGAACCTCCTGCTAAAGGAGTACTTCCCGCAACTGCGCCGGGTAGACTATCAGATACAGTATAAAAAGAAATAATACAACCCGCTACATGCACCCTATAAATCCTGTATCCCATGAAACGATATTACAACCTATGACCCCTCCTGCCGGCAACATTTGCCCGGCCGGGTCTGCCATTGCCCCCCTACCGGGCCCCACCGTGACCAAATCTGATACCGGCATTCTACAGGAGTAACCTTAACACCCTTTGGAGAAGATGTAAATACGCTTCTCAATGTTCCAGTAAAAGACCGGCAAAAAGGATCCGGGAATATCTCCTGTATTATAAAAATTCTTCCCTGAGAGAGACAAACCGTATATCTTTTAATAAAAGACTACTTCACAAAAACTAAAACCACTATATATGCTATTTTTCCAGGGAGTTTATACTGCGATATAGAAATTGTCCCTTTCCCGGAGGAGAGAAAAAAGTACCGTACCGGCTATCCGGTACGGTACTCCAATAATAAAGATAGTTTATACCCCACAGACACCCTGAACCTGAAGTATAGAAGAACTAATCAATACTCCGACTACAACTCCCCGACCTGTTTCAGGCAGTAAATGGACATAAAACCGTCTGTTTCGGGCAAAATATTTTTTCTGATCAAAAAAAACTAATTTCAGTGCGGTTTTGAGCCATTTGTACATAGACTCTGAAAAAGACTAACTTTTTATCCTTTAAAGAGATCCAATTAAAAGCCCCACACCATGGAATATACTGAGATATTAGAAAGTTTAAAATTATCCCTGGCTACCAGGTACGACGAAAAAAAGATCTATCAAAAAAAATTGCAGATCTTCTGGGTATAAGTACCTCTACAGTCAGACGCAAGCTGGCAGGCCAGAATGCTTTTACCGTGGCGGAGATTTCGGTTATCTGTGAAGAGCTGAAAATTCCGGTCGATGAGATCTTTTACAGTTGCAACCGTAAAATAAGGCAACCCCTGGAGTTCTTACAATACGATTTTACCCGGTACGGTCAGGAAAGCAACGAGATCTTTGACCAGACCATCAACATGTTCTCGTACGCTGCCCGGTCCGATAACTCCAGGCTTTACATCTCCTGCAATACACTTCCTAATATACTGAACCCGACTTTTGAGTGGTTAGCACGGTTCGCAGCCTTCCAGTGGATCTATTTCACCAAAGGAGCCGAAGCCTTACCCTCCCTTTCGGATATGGCGATCGCCCCCCAGGTACAACAGCGGCTGCAAAAATACCTGTTAGCCGTACGTTCCCTCAGAAAGTCCGTCTGCCTGGTAAGTACAAAGGTGGTAAAAAATTACATTACCGATATCAGGCGGTTCTATATGTTGGGGTACATCCATAAAGAGGAAGCCCAGCACCTGGCTTCAGCTATCGAAGGAGCGATCCGGTTATTTGATAAAGTGTGCGCCGACGGCTATCTGGAGAACGGGAAGGAGATGGAGATCTACTGTACCGATCTCTTCTTCTCTAATGATATGTATATCCTGGAGAGCGATTCCCTCAATTTCGCACTGTTCCAGCCAAACGCAGTAAACCCGATGATCACCAAAAGTCCCGATATATGCCGCACAATGACCAATTGGTTCAATCTCTGGAAACGCTCTTCGATGCTTATCAGCCAGAGTGGCACCCACATCAGGCAATATTTTATGGATCTGCAATGCCAGGCCCTCGAAGAGTTTAAAGCCTATATTGAACGTTAAATGTGGAATAGATGAATCTTTAAAGGATAAAAGCGATGAAGTACGAATTATTAGTGAACAGACTCAAAGAGATGCTCCGGCAAAAGTTCCCCCATGAAACCAACCAGGCCCGGTTGTTATCAGAGCTATTGGGGATAAAGGAGAATTCAGTCTACCGTAAATTTAAGGGTGAAAGACACTTCTCGCTGGAAGAGATGGATACAATCGCCCGTACCTTCTCCGTTCCTATCGATACTCTACTGGCTGAAGAGCCCCCTGATTTCAGCCACCAGCTGGAACTGATCCTCACCAGAGAGATGTCGGAAGAAGAGAGAACGATCTACCTGGAAAAAACCACCCGCTCCGTTTTCGCACAGGCAGCCAAAGCCGGCTATTCAAAATTTATGGGAGTCTGTAAAAACATTCCCGTGATCAGTTATTGCTACTTCGACCGGCTTATGGAATTCGCCCTGCTCAAATGGCATTACTTCAACAACAACTTCAAAGAGATCCTTCCCCTCACCCAAATGCGTCCTCCGGAGGAATTTATAGAGATGAAAGAGACCTATACAGAAGCCTTTACCTCCTTCCGGAGACTGGTTTTCATAGTAGACGGAGATATGATACGCAACTATACACTGGAATTACGCTTTTTCCAAAAGATCGGTTATCTCACCACAGAAGATATAAACCTACTGCTGGACGACTTAGAAAACCTGCTGAGAACGATAGAAGAGATCTGCCGGAAAGGATATGGAGAAAATCCCCGTCAGGAGATCGCTGTTTTTTATTCGGACATCCCCCTTTACAACGATATTTACCTGGTAGAAAGCACCTGCGTGAACCACGGTATTTTCTTTACACAAGGCTTCCTTCCCATTATCCAGAAGCAACCCCATACCTTTAAAGTATTCCGGGATTGGGTAGACTCCTGCATACGCTCCTCCAACCCGATTTGTGGAGTTGCCGACTTAGACCGGCAAGCCTTTTTGAGAAACAGTACCGCCTGGTGGAAAATTTACGGAATAGTTTACCTGAGTAAAGTTTAAGATACTGTCAGGAAGCAAAAACAGACCATTGCAGGCAAGGAGTCTGTTGGATCAGGATAGTATTTTTGATATACCCTTATTTTACCTGAATCATCCCTCTCCCTTATACCACTTATCCCCTGTAAAAAACAAAACCTCCCTTCCAATCTCCCTCAATCCCTCCATTTATACCAAATACTCCATCCTTTTGTACAAAACTCCAGATATAGTATGATTGTACTAATTCTATCTTTGCACAAACTTTATTTCAATGGATCCGATAAAAC
>JAJQBG010000326.1 GCA_021203405.1 Bacteroides sp. | reverse complement strand
GATCAGAGATCAACTGGCTGCATTGGGATTCGAGGTGAAGGACACAAAAGATGGATTTGAGTGGAAATTAAATAAATAAAACTTTCCATTTCCTATAATAAATAAAAAGAGCGGTATCTCACGATGCCGCTCTCTCTTTTGCATTTTTCGCACAAAAAGCTGTACTGATCCGCTGACCAGTACAGCTTCCAAACATCAAACAAACCAATTACAAAAGAAAAACTATTATCACTACTGCGTCATTGCTGACAAAACACAGTCTCTTTATTCGGCTTCCAGCACAACAACAAACGGTTCATTGTAAATGCCTTCTGCCGATAATTCTATCTTGTGCAGAAAACTTCTTTTCTTTGTTCTACCTCCATCAATGATTTCCAGTGCCTTGCCGTCTTTCAGGAATGAGGCTTTTACAGGTTTTGCTCCTTCTCCGGGAAACTCAATATTCAATCTGTTACTAACGGGAACATTAAATACAGTGAGATAATAACGGTTCTCTTTTCGGGTTATATATCCCCAGCCCTGATCTTTCAGTCCTGAATGAGAAGTTCCATATACAGCCTCTCCGTTCACCTGCATCCATTTTCCGATATTCTCTGCAATATAAGACTCTTCAGAATGTATTTTACCACTGGGTTCAGGTCCGAAATTCAGTACAAAGTTACCGTTCAGCGAAACCGCTTTTACCATCATTTCGATCAGGTCGTAGGGTGTCTTTACATATCCCTTCCAGTCGGCCTGGTAGCCCCACTGGTTTTCCGGAATGGTCATTACACACTCCTAGTCATTTCCTTTCAGGTCTTCCAGCTTATCCGGTAATTCCCTTTCCCAGGCCTGATCGTAATCATCGATCATATTTCCGTTCTGATCGTAACGACGGTTCCCATACTCATCAGCCCGGAAACAGCTTCCGATAACCAGACCCGGACGTTTAGCTCTTAACTCTTTCCCAGCTTATCCGTCCACTCAGCCTCCCCTATCCAGGCTTTATCCCAGGATCCATCAAACCAGAACCCTTTTACTTCCAGAAAAGAGTCCAGTAATTCAATCAACTGATTACGGGTATAGATTTTGAACTCTTCATACTTTGCCTTTTGCTCTTCCGTTTCCGGTACAGCGGAACGATATCCGGGATGTTTCCAGTCAATAATAGAGAAATAAAAATAAATATCAATTCCCTCCGCTGTATAAGCATCTACCAACTCCCGCAAAATATTCTTTTTATAGGGAGTATATGCAATGGTATAGTCAGTATACCGGCTAGGCCATAAACAGAAGCCATCGTGATGTTTAGTAGTAAAGATTAGATACTTCACTCCCATTTCCCGGGCCTGTCGCGCCCACGCCGCCGGATCAAAATCTATCGGATTGAACTGCTTATAAAGTTGATCATACTCTTCTTTTCCCATCTTATCCCACACACGGATCCATTCGGCAGCTCCCGTATATTGATTTCCTTTCCAGGAACCTCCGGGAATGGAATAAACGCCCCAGTGAATAAACTGACCGAGCCCGTAACTTCTCCAGTGCTGCATATACTCGTCCGTACGCACTCCAATGCGGTAAGCACCGTGTCTGAGGGACAATGGACACCGTTCGTCTTGGGTATAACCCATACAGGTTATACCCAATAAAAGAACGGTAACTACAAACGCTCTCTTCATAAAGTGATCAAGGTTATCTATACTAAAAGTCAATTTCATCTTTATTTCATTTTACAGATCTCTGTTCCTGCCATCAACATAGCACCTACTCCGTATACGGCAGTCATATCACCGGTAACTTTTTTAGGATCTGCACTGATAGGTTGCACCCATCCTAGTTTTCCATCTTCATCCACTGCCGAAACCAATCAGTTCCATGACTTCCTGAGAGCCGGCAGATACTCTTTTTTATCCAGTAGTCCTTCGTTAATACCATAAGCCACGGCATATGTGATCAGTGCTGTAGCACTGGCTTCCGGAGCCGGATAACTCTCTGGGTCCAATAAACTTGCGTGCCAGTAACCCTGTTCATCCTGCAACTCTACTAGTTTTCCGCTCAATTCTCTAAACAGGTTCTCATAAAATCCTTTATATTCCTGAGGAAGATATTTAAGAAGATTGGGAATTCCGGCTACTACCCAACCGTTCCCACGGCCCCAGAAAACAGGTTCCCCGTTATACTCCCTCTTATCCAAGTAGCTGTCATCCCGGAAAAAAGTTTTTGCTCTTTATCATACAGATGCTCCCAGGTCTTTTTAAAATGGTGATCCATATATTCCAGATATTTCGTCTCACCGGTTATCCGATAAAGTTGAACATATACCGGAGGAGCCATAAAGAGTGCATCACACCAGGTCCAGCTCTGTTTGGATCTATAGTTCATGGAAGGATCAGGGGGATTGGCCAGAATGGTATCAATTCTCTGTTTGGTAGCAAGCATCATTTCAGGCTGCTGAAAAAGTTCATACATTCGTAAGTAATACTGACAAACAGTTAATTCATCCGAATGATAAATACTATATTTGGGATGGTGTAGAAAATTGGCAGGTGCTTTCCAGTCATTTTTACGTCCGATATCCAGTAACCAGTTATAATAACGGGCAGAATCAGGCGCTATGGCTGCCCAGTCCGTCATTCCCAGAAAAAGTACTCCATTGGTCCATGCGTCTATTCCGTAATCGTGAAGATTCCCTTCTTCCAGATAGGTAAAGTTCTCTATCTGCCAATCGGCAACACAAGTAAGCACACTTTTAATTGCTACGGTATCAAAAGGCGGCTTATTCTCGTCACGGCAGGAAGTGTTCACAAACCCGATGCACAGAAGCAGGATAAGCAGACTCAGAAACCTTTTATCAGACCACGTTTTAATCATATCCGTATATCTATTTAATCTTTTCTTTAAAAAAGGCCGGTTCCCTTACAGGGGGTGTAGGAACCGGCCACCTAAGTGTTAAATTAAACAAAGTGAATTGGGCAATTTAACTGTAATGAAACTAATATGGAACGTATTTATAGCCCTCTTCAACTTTTTGGAGCCTGGTTTTCCTGTACAGCTTCACAGTCCCACAGGACAACCAGCCAGCCTACCGATTCAAATCTAAACTGCATATTCATGGTTGGCTTCGTATATATAGGTAAGGTTAGATTAGATTTTTACTCCAGTTCCTTTTTCCGGATAAGCCCCTCCAGAAAATAATAATCTGCATAATTCAACGGTACATCTATCTCTACATCGTGAGGGATACTCCCTACGGAATGTTTCAGTATAAAATTCCCGTTCGTTCCCACTTTCGCCCGGTATCGGGAAGAAGAGAGGCTTTCCGTGATCTGGTCCGCCTTCTCCTTATATCCCTTATCAGGAAGGTAGGTGCTTAATTCATAAAGGGCCGAGGCTGTACAGGCCGCCGCCGAAGCGTCCCGGGGTGCCTTCGGTATATCCGGCGCATTATAATCCCAATAGGGTACCAGATCCTCAGGTAAATTCTCATAATCAAATATAAAGTTATAGATCTTTTGCGCTTGTTTCAGGTAACGCACATCTTTTGTATAACAATAACAGGTGATATATCCATAAAGCCCCCATGCTTGTCCGCGTGCCCAGGCTGATTCATGCGCATACCCCTGAGCCGTATGTTTATGCAATACTTTTCCGGTAACAGGATCATAATCAATTACATGATAAGAACTATGATTGTCCCGGAAATGGTTCTCCAGGGTTACATCCGCATGGCGTACCGCTATTTCATAGAACGAAGGATCTCCGGAAATAAGAGAGGCTTCAAAAAGCAATTCCAGATTCATCATATTATCGATAATAACCGGACACGTCCACCCTCTTTCGGCCATCCATCCTTTATCGGTATCCCAGGACTGTATGACTCCCGCACCGGGACAATACCGGGTACAAAGGGAACGGGCCGCTTCCACGATCACATCTTTATAAGCCGTATTGCCGGTTTCTCTTAGCCCGTTCAGAAAACTACAACCAATCATAAAACCAACATCGTGATGCCATTTCAGATACTTCACCGAATCCAGGCTTTCCGTATAGGCTTCTGCTATCTTTCTCCACTTTACATCTCCCGTCAACTGATAGGTATACCACAAACTTCCCGGAAAGAAACCACTGGTCCAGTCTTCCATAGGAATATACTGTACACTTCCGTCTTTATTGATAGTACGGGGATTATACACCTCTCCTGTCTCTTTATATATCTTAGTCTGGAGGGTATGCTAAAGAACTGCATGTTCAATATTGTCCTGAATAAAATCAACCGGTTGCGTTTGAGGAGAGTTACAAGCTGTACTCAGAAAGAGTAGGAATAAACCGTATATAAACAGTGTTCTTTTCATATATTCGGGTGAGTTATGAGTTTTTTTATTTTGTCTCTGTTGCAAAAATACGGTCATTTTTTCAATGGCACCTACCCAAATAGTCTGTTTTATGGTGTAAAATCATACCCGGTAAAAAAAGACCCATTTTTATCAACTATTTAAATCCTATCTCTATAAACAGAGAAAAAACCGGTAATTCTCCCCTTCTTTTCTCCTTATATCCTCACAATTTATATACTTTTGCCAGGTAATGCAAAAGAACTGTTTATGTCCACACCAGATGATTTTTTTAAGAACGACCGGTATGCCCGGCTCTCAGGCATAGAATTAGTTGAAATACGAAAAGGATATAGCAAAGCCAGAATGATAGTAGAAGAGAAACATCTCAATGCCGGTAATACCACTCAGGGAGGTGCTATATTTACCCTGGCCGACCTGGCACTGGCAGGTGCTTCCAATTCACACGGCAATCTCGCCTTCTCGATGACCTCGAATATCACATTTTTACGAAGGAGTGGACCTGGTGATATATTATATGCAGAAGCCAGAGAGAGACTTCTACATCCTGCCACCGCACATTATCAGGTAGATGTAACCAACCAGAAAGGAGAACTGATAGCTACTTTCGGAGCAACTGTATACCGTAAAAATATTCCGCTTCCTTTCCGGATAGAAGAATAAAACGTAGTGTATATATACAAAAAGTACCCTGCGCATAGTCAGAGTACTTTTTTGTCCGATATGGATTTATTCTATTTCTCTACAATAGAGGTGAGCGGATGTCTGTTACCCGATACATCTTTTAAGAAGGCTTTAGCAGAACCGAAGTTCAGGAAAAGATCCAGGCGTACCGGCAAATGGTTTTTATCATCTGTAATATAAAAGGTAACAACCCCCTTCTCCTTACCTCCCTTCATCTCTACCAAAGAGAATACCAGGCACCGATAGGTTATCTTATCATCTCCCGTAAAATTTTTCCGGCCCCTGAAGATAAGTATCTGCTCTTCTGCTTTACGTCCGGTAGCCATCGGAAAAGTGATCCGGTGCCCCTCTTCATAACTGGTAGGGTCAAAAGAACGGGCCTGTGCCAGGATACTAAGCATATCGTGTATACAGCGGCTATCACTATCATCTGCCTCCACGATCTCTCCTGTATGGCGTAATCTGACCTGATGTACATGACTCACCCCGTTAGCATAACTAAAAAAAGCTTGATCGACCGTATATCTTTTTCCCTCTTCCGCCCCTTTACGAAAATAGATCGGTTCCAGCTTCTCACTGACAATACTGGTAATGGTATCACGCATTTTAAAGAAAAAGTCGGCTTTTTTACTTCCTATAGCCAGCAGATCCATTTTATACCCCTTTTTACCCCCATAAGTAGTAGAAGTGGTCTTTAAAGTGGCATATCCGGCTTTGGTCCATATAAACTTCCAGTTAAAGTGAAGATCATACTCTGCCACTTCTCCCGATTGAAAAGCATCATTCTTAGCGGCACACTGTGCAGAAAGTTGCGAAAAGCTACTGCCGTATATCAATAGCCCTGTTAAACATAGAATAAGTTTCAGAGCACTACCGCGTAGTTCTCTGTTTATTTGATTTGTCTTCATCCGGTTTTTGTTTTTTAATCTCATCCGGTTTCTGTTGATCTACCGGACGGGCTTTAATATTCCAATCTTGTTCTATTTCCCATAACGCTTTCAGTTCAATACTCTGCGGATAGTAATACACCTCTTCCGGTTGCAGATTTTCTTCATAATTACCTGTATCCCATACCCCATTGCCATTTCTGTCGAAGAACATTCTTGCAAAATAGGTTCCTGCCTGCAGATAATAAAAATCAGCACTTCCGTTCTTATCAACCGGTAGTCTCCTGACCACATTATCCTGTGCGTTCAGCAATTCTACCACAGCTGTAGAATCAGCACCGTGCAGATTGATAAATATAGCTCCGTAATCATCCAGTGAACGCACCCGGATGGTCTGGCTGACCCGATCATTAAACAACCCGTATATCCCTACCTGGGAGGCAGAGTCTACCACAAATTCATATTCCCCTTCCGGCTCCCATTCCGTATAAAATTCATACGAACGGATCGCATACGGATAGTGTTCCATTTCCAAAGGAACATCCACCCACAAAGTATCTACTTTCTTCCGCAAATGAACAGCACTGCTATCCAACTGCACAAGCGGCTCCTCAAACTCCAGATAGAGACTTCCGAATACATCCATAGTCGAAGGAGCATTAACTTTAACATTCAGGAAAGTGATTGGTTTATCCTCCGGCTCCTCCTCCTTATCCTTTTGTCTTCTCCTTCTGGACGAGGAAGAAGACTCCTCTGTTTGTGCACGTACATTGCTCTTACGCATTGCCAGCCGTAAGGTATCTGTGGTATAAGACAACTGAGAAAGTGTATCTGTATAGAGATAAGCGAGAGATAGCTGCAGAGTGTCCATTTTGTAAATTAAAGAATCCTTGATCCAGTAATAAATGGTATCATTATTCAGGTTCCTCTCTATTACAAAAGCATCTCTCTCATTAAAATTAAGCCCTTTAAGAACAGGTAAAGTATCTGCAGGAGCAGAAAAATAGATAGAAAATTTATTTTCCGACAAACGTTCCGTACGATTCAGATACTGAACATGGTACTCCTCTTCAAAGGCCCTTAGCAAGAGATCATCCGGTAAATAATGGGTATATTTGCGGGTATAGATCGTATCTACCGTAAGAGAATCTTTCCACAATGTATCCTGACGGTTACGCTCTTCAAAACGGGGAATTATAATAGAGTCATAAAAAGCGATCCTTTCACTTTTCTGGTCAAAATAGTAATTCTGGTTACCATCTTCCAACGCAAAAAAGCGGTACTCTCCGGGAGCAATTCCCCGGATCGTGAACTGCCCGCGGCTATCGGTACGCGAAACTCTTTCCAAAGGCAACGAAGTAAAAGCGGAATCAGCCAGATTCGATTGCAGTCCAACCAATATTCCCTTAATAGGCTCCAGATTGGATGCTGTCAGTACAATTCCGGATACAGAAAGAGTATCAATAACATCACCTGTAGAAAAAACAAAAGTGAAATCCCTTAATGGATTCCCCTCATTATTATCGACAATTCCATCCGAAAAGTCAATCGTATAAGTTGTATTGGTTTTTAACGTATCCAACAGATTCACAGTGATGCGCTTTCCCATCGCTTTTATTTCAGGCTGTTTTATCTGAGGAGGCGAAATGACCACCTTCTCATTTGGTTTTTCCAGCTTAATATACTCATCAAACTCAAGTATGATCCTCATCCGGGTATTATTTAAAGCCCCCATTTCAGGGGTCGACCGCAAAAAGCGGGGAGGTGTTTCATCAATAGGTCCTCCGTCCGGACGTCCGATACTGGCACACGAATATAAGTTCAAACCGATCAGTATCCCTATTAACAGAATACCAAAAAGCTTCTCTGCTCTATTTTGCCTGTTGCTTACCATATCACAAAAGTACACCTATTTTTTCATCTCCCTATAACTTTAATAAATATTTGTATAAATAAATCGAAAATGGGTACGGTATACATCCCGTTAC
>JAJQBG010000421.1 GCA_021203405.1 Bacteroides sp. | reverse complement strand
TAACCACTCGGCCAAGGAACCTTATTTCCTTGTTTGCGGTTGCAAAGGTAAGAGATTCTCCGTAATAAACAAAAAAATATAGGCTTATTTTTAGATTTTATAAGCCTATATTTTACAATGCTTTGATAATTAAATCCTAAAATCAGGTTTTTTGTATGCCTTTACATAACTCTTTCTTGGCGTCCATGGTTTCTTTGAGATTACACCCCGGACACCCGGTACAGGGATTATCGTTATTTTTCACCCGGAAAAAATAACGGATAATTCGTATGCATGCGTAATTGACACATACCAGTACGATAATTAATACTATTAATTCTTGCAAACTCATACACACAAAAACAAGTGTTAAAGACTTTTGTTCACTGCAAACAGATGCTACCGATCTGATAGACGGCAAAGCTTACTATCCAGGCCAGACAAGTGGTATAAACACCTGCAAAGAGAGCCCATTTCCAGCTTCCGGACTCCTGTTTAATAGCAACTAAGGTAGCAATACAGGGGAAGTATATCAGCACAAAAAGCATATAGCAGAAGCCTACCAGGGGCGTAATTGGAATACGCTCGGAGAGGCTTTGGGTCTCTACATCTTCTTCATTGAGGTAAAGGACTCCCAGGGTGCTTACTACCAATTCTTTGGCTCCTGCTCCGGAGATAAGGCCAATACCCAGTTTCCAATCGAATCCCAGAGGAGCAATAGCCGGTTCCATGGCTTTACCTAATCTACCAATGTAGGAGTTTTCCTGTTGTTCGGCTACTGTTTCGTAGGCATCGTGGTTGGGATAGTAGCCCAATACCCAGATAATAACAGAAGCTACCATAATAATACCTCCCATTTTTTTAAGATATTGGGCTCCTTTATCCCGGGTATGGCGGAAGATAGCTTTGGATGTAGGCATACGATAGGGGGGGAGTTCCATTACAAAAGGTGTATCTTCACCTTTGATGAAACGACTTAGAATACGGGCCATCATTACAGTCAGGGCAATACCTATTATATAGAGGCTCAATAATACCAGAGCTCCGTGCTTGTAGAAAAAGGCTCCTACAATAACCAGATAGATAGGGAGGCGGGCACTACAGGACATCAGGGGATTGATCAGCATAGTGATCAGCCGGCTTTTCCGATTTTCAATAGTACGCGAAGCCATAATAGCGGGTACGTTACATCCGAATCCCATAATAAGGGGAATAAAGGATTTTCCGTGAAGTCCCATTTTATGCATGATCTTATCCATAATAAAAGCTGCACGTGCCATATATCCCGTATCTTCCATGATGGAAATACAGAAGTAGAGGATCAGAATGTTGGGCAGAAAAACAATAACTCCTCCTACACCGCCGATAATACCATCAGCCAGCAGGTCTTTCAGGGGGCCTTCTGCCATGTTGTTACGTATCAGGTCTCCCAGTGCATCTACCAGGTATTCGATTCCCTCCATAGGATATTCTCCCAATACGAAGGTGAGTTCGAACATGAGGAACATAAAGAGGAAGAAGAAGGGGAATCCCCAGATCCGATGTGTAAAGATGGAATCCAGCAATTTGGTTTTTTGCTGAATATTCATATGGTTGTCGGTGAAGGCCTCTTTAAGGGCTCCGCTGATAAATCCATATTTAGCATTGGTAATAGCTGATTCACTATCTTCTTTCAATATCTCGTGGATAAGCTTTACATTTTTATCCCGGGTTTCCAGGATATCCTGCGCATTAGGAAGAGTTTTTATAAATTCTTCCACCTCTTTATCCATCTCCAGCAACTTGATGGCCAGGAAACGGGTAGAATATTTGTGACGTATTTGTTCGTTGCGACAGATCACCTCTTTCAGTGTATCAATACGGCGTTCAATAATAGGACCGTGGTTGATGTGGATATGACGAACCAGGTTGGGGTCGGTACCTTCGTAAATCCTGATGATGGTTTCGAAAAGTTCTTTGATCCCTTGTCCGCGTTTACCTACAGTAGGAACCATAGGAAGTCCCAGGAGTTGCCCCAGTAATTTATAATCCAGTTTGTTTCCACTGGCCTCCAGTTCATCGTACATATTCAGGGCCACTACCATCCGCAGGTTCATATCAATAAGCTGAGTCGTGAGATAGAGGTTACGTTCCAGATTAGAAGAATCTACCACATTGATCACAATATCGGGCGTTTCATCGACCAGATGACGCCTTACATAAACTTCTTCTGGCGTATAAGCCGAGAGCGAATAGGTACCCGGAAGATCTACAATCTTAAAATGGTATCCTTCAAAGTCAAAATAGCCCTCTTTGGCATCTACGGTTACACCACTATAGTTCCCTACATGTTCATGCGCACCTGAGGCCAGATTAAAGAGAGAAGTTTTACCACAATTCGGATTTCCAACCAGGGCTACATTAATTGTTTTTTTCTTTCCGATCTCCAGCTGGCGGATCACTGCTTCAGGAATTTCGGCATCGAACGAACCGTGGAACTCCAACCCTGTCTCTTCCTGGTTTATCACTTCATCGTACGATAACACTTCGATGAGCTGGGCCTCCTGCCTTCGCAAGGAAACCTCATAACCCATGATCTTATATTTGATAGGATCTTTCAACGGAGCATTTAATAAAACTTCTACGGTTTTACCTTTGACAAAACCCATTTCCACAATACGTTTGCGGAAACCTCCGTGTCCCATTACCTTTACAATAATTCCTTTTTCGCCGGTACTTAGTTCGGATAAACGCATAATTTCTGAATTTGTCTGCAAAGATAAAAGGAATGTTCAAGGATGACAAATTATTTAGAATGTTTTTAAATAAAGGAACGAAACTCTTTTGGAATGAACAAAAAGCGAATCGGTGTTTACAGTAGTTTTAGGAAAAGTATATTATATTTGTAGTATGGTTATCCGCAAAGTAAAAAAATATATAGAGGAGTGGAAATTGTTGGCCGATCAGCAACCGGTCCTTGTAGGATTAAGTGGAGGGGCAGATTCGGTCGCTCTGTTATTGATCCTGAAAGAACTGGGGTATTCGTTGCTGGCTGTTCATTGCAATTTCCGTTTGCGGGGGGAGGAGTCTGAAGGAGATACTTTTTTTTGTAGAGAACTTTGCCGGAAATACGATACCCCTCTGGATGTTGTCTGGTTTGATACCCGGGAGTATGCAGCTGAAAAAGGAATTTCTATTGAGATGGCTGCCCGTGAGTTGCGGTATCGCTATTTTGAAAAGATCAGGGAGGAGAAACAGGTGGGAGAGATTGCCGTAGCTCACCACCGGGATGATAATGTGGAGACGATCCTGATGAACCTGATACGGGGAACAGGAATAGAGGGACTTACAGGAATAAAACCCCGGAACGGGAGAGTCGTACGTCCGCTGCTTTGCCTTTCCCGGAGAGAGATTGAAACATTCCTCAACGAAAGAGGAGAGAACTATGTTACGGATAGTACCAATCTTTCGGATGAGTATACCCGTAATAAAATACGCCTGACCATTCTTCCGGAACTCAGAAGGATCAATCCTTCGGTAGAAGAGAGTATTTTGCGGACAGCTTCCAACCTATCGGATACTTCTCAGCTCTATCATAAAGGGATAGAGGAGGGAGCCAAACGGGTATTGACCGATCGGGGTATCTCTATTCCAGCGTTAATGGAGGAACCTTCCCCCCGGGGATTACTTTATGAAATAGTCTCGTCGCTTGGATTTAATTCCCGGCAGGTAGAAGACATTTATCACAGTATATCTACTCAGCCGGGAAAAGAGTTTTTTTCCTCTTCTTACCGTATCATCCGTGACAGGGATTATTTCCTGATCCAGTCTCTGGCTGATATGGGAGAGGAATCTCCCGGATTTCGCCTGGAAACGGAAATAGTAGACCACGATGAACTTTTTCTGCTGAACCGGGAAAAAAGTGTGGCCTGCCTGGATGCCGATAAAATTCTTTATCCTTTTAAAATACGACGCTGGCAGCCCGGAGATAAATTTGTGCCGCTGGGAATGAAAGGAAAAAAGAGGGTGAGTGATTATATGACCGATCGTAAGTTCTCGTTGGCGGATAAGGAAAAGCAATATATATTGCAATGTGGTGAGGATATTGCCTGGCTGATCGGAGAGCGTACGGACGATCGCTATAAAGTGACGGAGGACACCCGCCGGGTAATGATTATACGCATGGTTTATCTGCAATAAAAATAGTCCTGTTTTTTCTTTTACCGGGTTGAACATCTTTTGTTTTATGGTTGTTTAGAAGAGAGTAAAGAGTCTTACCTGGTGATCTGGTGGCAAAATGAAATGAAAAATACTGAGAATTAGTAGGAATTCAAAATAAATTGTTACCTTTGCACCCGTTGAGATTCCACAAGCCCTGTGGGGATAACGGAAATAAAATTCAATTCAACTTATATCATCCCAAAAAACTTTATAACGAATATATCACTTAACAAGTGATAAAAAGATAATTATTAAATAATTTTTTTTCTTATACGTATGTATAATATAATTCAATTAAACGATAAAGATTTGTCTGAATTACAAACTATTGCCAAAGATCTTGGTATCAAAAAAGCTGAATCCTTCAAAAAAGACGAACTGGTCTATAAGATATTAGATGAACAGGCTATTGTAGGAGCAACTAAAAAAGTGGCAGCTGACAAGATCAAGGAAGAGCGTAAGGACGACAAACGTAAATGTTCGCGTGTTAGCCTTAAAAAAGAGGGCTCCGGTAAGGTCTTTACTGCTGCCAAGAAAGGTGACGAAGTAGTTGCCGAGAAAGTGGAAAATACAAAACCCGCTCCTGTTAAAAAGCAGGAACCCGAGAAAACGGTTGTTCCTGCCGGAGAAGAAAAGACAGAAACTAAACGGAAAGGACGTCCCCGTAAAACAAAAGAAGAAGTTACCCCTCAGGAAGTGGCACAGCCTGCTGCTAAAGAGGAGGAGAAAAAAGAAGTCGCCGTACCGCAGCCCAAAGAAAAACCGGTAGTGAAAAAAGCTCCGGTAAAAAAGGCAAAACCGGTGATGGAAGAGAAAAAAGAGGAAACAACTCTTCCGGCACCTATTGTAGAGGAACTGGTTGTTAAAGAAGAGATTCTTTTAGCGGATGAAGAAGCTCCTTTGCCCCCGATCTCTACCGACGACTTTATTCCTATTGAAGAACTACCTTCTGAAAAGATAGAACTTCCTTCTGAATTACTGGGCAAATTTGAGGCTACCAAAGCGGAACTGATTCCGGAGCCGGTGCGTCAGAAACCCCGTGTAGGAAATAATAATAACAACCGGAATAATTCCAATAACAATAACGGGAATAATAATAACAATAACCAACAGCGTCAGCAACAGCAGGGTGGTGAAATGCACCAGCCACAGCAACATCAGCCGCAACAGGAACGCCGGGTGATTGAATGGGAAAAACCGTTTGAGTTCGAAGGTATCCTGACCGGGACCGGCGTGCTGGGGATTATGCAGGACGGATACGGTTTCCTCCGTTCATCCGACTACAATTATCTCTCCTCTCCGGACGATATTTATGTATCACAGTCGCAGATCAAACTCTTCGGACTCAAAACCGGTGATGTGGTGGAAGGAGCGATCCGTCCTCCCAAAGAGGGAGAAAAATATTTCCCGCTGGTAAAGGTCTCAAAGATCAACGGATGCGACCCGGCCGTCGTACGCGACCGTGTACCCTTTGATTATTTGACCCCTCTCTTTCCGGATGAGAAATTCAAACTCTGCAAAGGCGGATACAGCGATAGCATCTCTGCCCGCGTAGTCGATCTTTTCTCACCCATCGGTAAAGGACAGCGTGGTCTTATCGTAGCACAACCTAAAACCGGTAAAACCCTTTTGATGAAGGATATTGCCAATGCGATCGCTGCCAACCATCCGGAAGTATATATGATCATGCTCCTTATTGACGAGCGTCCGGAAGAGGTAACCGATATGGCCCGCAGTGTCAATGCGGAGGTGATAGCCTCTACCTTTGACGAACCGGCCGAACGCCATGTCAAGATCGCCGGTATCGTACTGGAAAAAGCGAAGAGAATGGTAGAGTGCGGACACGATGTCGTGATCTTCCTGGATTCTATTACCCGTCTGGCCCGTGCTTACAACACCGTTTCACCGGCATCGGGTAAAGTACTCTCCGGAGGAGTGGATGCCAATGCACTGCATAAGCCGAAACATTTCTTCGGTGCTGCCCGTAACATTGAGAACGGTGGCTCACTTACGATTCTGGCTACCGCCCTGATCGATACAGGTTCGAAAATGGACGAAGTGATCTTTGAAGAGTTTAAAGGTACGGGTAACATGGAGCTTCAGCTCGACCGCAACCTGTCAAACAAACGTATTTTCCCGGCTGTTAATATTGTGGCTTCGAGCACACGCCGCGATGATCTGTTGCAGGATAAACAAATTTTGGATCGTATGTGGATCCTGCGTAAATATCTGTCGGATATGAATCCTATCGAAGCGATGGATTTTGTAAAAGATCGTTTGGAAAAAACAAGGGATAATGAAGAGTTCCTCATGAGTATGAATAGCTAATAACAACATACCATAACTACCGGAAAGGTGGGGAACTCTTTGTAGTTTCCCACCTTTTTTATAGAATAAAGACAACCGATTAAAAAATAGTGATATGTACTCTAATAAACATATCTGGGCAGTAAGCTTTCCGATTCTTTTAAGCTTGTTGGCACAAAATATTATCAATATAACCGACTCTGCCTTTCTGGGGCGGGTGGGAGAGGTTGCCCTGGGCGCATCTGCTATGGGCGGACTCTTTTATATCTGTATCTATACCATTGCCTTCGGGTTCAGTACCGGATCGCAGATCGTGATTGCCCGCCGTAACGGTGAGGGTAGGTATAGTGATGTAGGGCCTGTCATGATCCAGGGCATTATGTTCCTGATGGTAATGTCTATTGTCGTGTTTGCATTTACCCGGGCATTCGGAGGAAATATAATGAACTTCCTTATCTCCTCGGACGAGATCTACGAAGCTACCATGGAGTTTTTGAACTGGCGTATCTTTGGTTTCTTTTTTACATTTATCAATGTCATGTTCCGGGCTCTCTATATCGGAATTACCCGCACCCGGGTACTTACCATGAACGCAGCAGTGATGGCACTAACCAATGTAGTGCTGGATTATGGGCTTATTTTCGGGAATCTGGGACTACCGGAGCTGGGAATAAAAGGAGCTGCCATTGCTTCGGTCATTGCAGAAGCCTCTTCGCTGGTTTTCTTCCTGGTTTATACTTATTGGAAAGTTGACTTTAAAAAGTATGGACTAACACATTTCCGTACCTTTGATTCTGCCCTGTTGATGCGCATTCTCAGTATCTCGGTATTTACCATGATGCAATATTTCCTGGCTATGTCTACTTTCTTTATCTTCTTTGTAGCCGTAGAGCGGCTCGGACAGCGTGAACTGGTTATTGCCAATATTGTACGAAGTATCTATATTGTAATGTTGATCCCGGTTAATTCGCTCTCTACCACAACCAATAGCCTGGTCAGTAACCTGATCGGAGAGGGGGGGGATCTCACAGGTAACAAACCTGATCCGGCGGATCGCTACCTTCTCCTTCTTTATTATGCTCGGACTGGTAGCGATCGTATCCCTTTTCCCCCAGGCTATGATCGCTATATATACCAATGATCCGGTAATTATACAACAGGCTATTCCTTCGGTCTATGTAGTCAGTGCAGCTATGCTTACCGCATCGGTAGCCAATGTAGTTTTCAACGGCATCTCCGGTACAGGGAATACCCGTTCGGCCCTGTTGGTAGAAACGGTTACCATTGTTTTCTACGTAGCCTATATTGTTTTTGTCGGGTTGGTATTGCATGCTCCGGTAGAGATCTGCTTTACTACAGAACTTCTATATTATATTTTGCTACTGCTTATCAGTTATATTTATCTCAAAAGAGGAAAATGGCAGAATAAAAGAATATAAAATCCGGCGGAATTTTGTACATTTGTGCCCTTA
>JAJQBG010000087.1 GCA_021203405.1 Bacteroides sp. | reverse complement strand
GTTATATAGTATTGGCAATCAAACTAATCTATAACATCATACTGAAATATGATAATTGTAACCCGGTAAAAACAGTGGGTTGGATACTCGCTATTGTATTTTTACCGGTATTAGGCATCCTCATCTATATTACCGCAGAGCGTAACCTGCGGAAAAAGAGTTCACAGTACGAACAGCTTCAGAAGCAGACAGATATAAAGAGTAAGCAAAAGTACGGTTTTAATTTTGATGAGGATTGCGACCTCACTGAGTCGCATAGCGAGCTTAAATGCCTCCTTACCCATGTAGGACACCAACCGGTATTTCCCTACAACGATGTGCAGCTTTTTATGTGGGGCGAACAGAAGTTCGAAAGCATGTTCAAAGATATGGAAGAGGCCAAAGACCATATTCATATTGTTTATTACACCATCAGCGACGATGAGTTGGGAACCATGTTCAAAGATATTCTGCTTCGGAAAGCGAAAGAGGGAGTGACCGTGAGGGTTATTTATGACGATATAGGTAGCGAGAAGACCCACAAGCGTTACTTTAAAGAATTGGAAGAGGGAGGAGTGATCCTGGCTCCTTTTACTCCCTATATTTTCAAAAAAATATTATACCGTATTAACTACAGAAACCACAAAAAGATCGTGGTGATTGATGGCAGAATAGCCTACACGGGTGGGTTTAATGTAATGAATATGTATGTAAAGGGAGTGGAATGGGGCGTATGGAGAGATGCCCATGTACGGATAGAGGGTTCGGGTGCCCAGGGCCTGCAATCTGTTTTTCTGCTCGACTGGTACTTTACCCACCAGGAGTTTGTATTTGAAGATCGTTATTTTCCTGTTATCGGAAAATGTGGGAACAGCATATTACAGGTGGCTACTTCCGAACCGTTGGGGGAACACCGGGTCATTATGCAGGGAATGTTTGAAGCGATCGTACGGGCTAAAAAATCAATCTATATTGAGAACCCTTATTTTGTTCCTACCGATAGTATCTTAACAGCTTTGCAGGTAACGGCAATGAGCGGAGTAGAGATCCATTTTGTAATGCCGCTCCGTTCAGATAACCGGAAGGTACAATATGCATCCAACTCTTATGTAGAGCAGCTTCTATGCTCCAATATTCATGTATATCAATACGGAGAAGGGTTTATTCACTCTAAAATGATGGTCATAGATGACGAGATCGTGATCGTCGGATCGTCCAATATGGATATCCGCAGTTTCGACCTTAACTTTGAATGCTCCGTCTTTATCTACGATAAGGAGCTGGCTGCACAGGTAAAAGGGGCCATTATCAACGATATGGAGGATAGTGTAAAGATAACACCGGAGGGATGGAATAAAAGGAATGAGAAATGGCGGTTTAGGGATGCCTTCTTCCGCCTCTTTTCACCTTTCCTGTAAGTACCTGTTATCTTTCGCGTCTTAATCCATAATAGAGTTCATCCTGGTACTCCCCGTTCTTATAGATAGCTTTTTCAAAACAGGCTTCGCGGATAAAGCCGGCCTTTTCGAGCACCCGCTGAGAGGATTTATTATTTCCGAAAGGACGGGCAAAGATACGGGTTATATCGTAAGTCCGGAAAGCATAATCTACTACCTGGGCAATGACACGGGGCATAATACCTTGTCCCCAGTAACACTCGGCCAGCCAGTAACCGAGTTCCATATTTTTGCAGTGTATATCGTATTAAGGAGTGATCCCGATACTACCCGCGACCTCTTCGTTTATAACAATGGCAAAGATCTTAGCCGGATTGTCATTCATAACACACGTGATGAACTCTTCTGCGTCCCTCAGGCTGTAGGGATGTGGGAATTGATTGGTCAGGAAGCGGGCAACACGCTCGTTATCGGCATGTTTGCGTAGGCTTTCAGCATCTGAGAACCTGAACTTTCTCAGGGTAAATTGTATCATCGTACCTCCTTTTTTTAGTTACCTGAACGGAGAATTTGTAAAAACAAGTTATAAAATTAAGAAAAAGAGTGGTAAACTCCTATGTTTTGAACCATATTATTTTTCCGGAGGGTGATATAGCCCCTGTTCTGGTATGAAAGAAGAATAACGATCCTACACACAAACAACAAAATCGCTCCCATACATAAAAAGGGTAGCTTCCGGACAAAAGTGTTATCCATACGTACAATACAGATACAATTACTCCTCTTAAATCGTCATATTTGCCGGTACACAACAGTTAACCAACCTATAAAGCAAGGAACAATGAAAAACAACCTGCCTATTCCTGGTACTTTATCAGAAGCAACATATATAAATATAAGGCTCTTTTTCCGGTGATAAGGATTATTATCCTATTTTAAGAGAGGACACTCATAAGATTCTGCTATTTTTGTTTCTATCAAACAGGAACTAAACAAGCTTATAGTATGATCAACGAAACACATCTACCATTCATTATACAGCGGATATGGTTGCTGATCTTCTTCTTTGCCTTCAACCAGGTAGTAGCACAGGATATCCATTTCCAGGAACTGGGAGTGGAGAACGGTCTCTCTCAACCCACAGTAACCTCTATCTATCAGGATGAGTTCGGTATCATCTGGATAGGTACCAAAGACGGGCTGAACCGCTACGACGGTAGTGACTTCCAGGTCTTCCGTCCGAAAGAAAACAACAGGAAGAGCTTATACAATAACAACATAGGGACTATCTGTGGCGATAAGAACGGGCATATCTATATCCGTTGCAAATATGCGGTGGTCGAATACGACATCAGCAGCAATACGTTCCATACCATCCGCGACCACAACATCCAGGCCATTGCTTTTGACAACTCCCGGTTGTGGGCCTGTACCCGAGATTCCATCTTTACCTACAACCGCGCGGAAGATAAGCTGGAATATTACTATCACCTGGAAAATGTACGTATATCCTGTGTAGCCGGAGACCACGAAGGGAACTTATATGCAGGAACCGTGAATGACGGTCTGTATATGATAGACAGCAACCGGAAATGGCTCCATTACCTTCCCGGAAAAGACATCACCTGTATCTACGAAGATTCCAAAAGAAATATCTGGGTAGACACAAAAGACGACGGCCTGTTCCGGCTGGACCGCAACGGCGGCAAGACAAACTACACCGATGCCCCTCATCCGCAGGGCAACGGACTATCCAGTAATTATGTCCGTTGCATTGTCGAAGACAATTTAGGAGACTACTGGGTGGGTACATTCAAAGGGCTGGATAAGTTAAACATCGCTACCCATACTTTTACGAACTATTGTGAAGATAACAAACCCTTTAGCCTGAGTAATTCTTCGATCATCTGTATGATGAAAGACCAGCAGGGTACGTTCTGGATAGGTACGTACTATGGTGGCGTCAATCTGTTCAACCCCGAGTGTGAGATCTACACCTATTACTATCCCGATGAATCAGAAACAGGGAAACTCACTTCTCCTTTCGCCGGCCGGATGATAGAGGATTCCAAAGGCGGACTCTGGATAGCCACAGAAGGTGGCGGGGTGAACTATCTGGACCGGCAGACACGAACCTTCACTGCGTATAAACAGGAGATGAACGGAAATTCCCTCTCTTCCCATACGGCCCAGGGACTCTATCTGGATGAAGCCAGCCAGATCTTATGGATCGGCACGTTACGGGGCGGATTGAACAAGCTGGATCTGCGAACACAAAAGTTTACGAACTACAGACACATCCCTGAAGATAAGAATTCTCTGATCAGCAACATTGTGCGGAAAATCATCCCCTACAAAGAGCACTTGTTACTGGCTACTCACAACGGAGTAGGCCTGTTCCATCCTCAGACAGGAGAATGTACGAAATTGCTGGACGATCCCCGGCTGAACAACAGACAGATCATTGATATGCTGCTCGACCGGGATCAGAATCTGTGGTTCTCCTGTTCCATGGGTTTAGTGAAGTACAACCCCGAAACTCAGGCGCGGGAAGAATATTTTGTTCCCAACGAATCCGGAAGAGCCACGGGAAGTAACCTGATCAATGTGCTTTTTGAAGACAAAAAGGGGAACATCTGGGTAGGCTCTTCGGGAGACGGTATCTTTCTCTACGAACCGGATACCAATACCTTCAAACCCTTCCATTCACACAATTCAGATCTGATCAACGATTATATCCTGGATATCAAAGAGTCGCTCTCCGGCTACCTGCTGATAGCCAGTAACCAGGGATTCTCCCGTTTTGATACGGAAAACCAGCAATTCTATAACTACAACAAACAGAACGGTTCCCCGATGACAGCCTTGAATCCGTACGGACTCTTTGTAGCCCATGACAATGAGATCTTCCTTTCCGGCCCTAAAATGATGATCTCTTTCTTCGAAAATGAACTCAATTCGTATGTAAAACCTTATCAACTCAACTTTACTTCTTTAGAGGTGAACAACAAACGGATCGTACCCGGTGATGAGTCGGGTATCCTTTCCCGGTCGATCCTCTACCAGCCGCAGATCCATTTGGGGTACAACCATTCTGTCCTCACCGTCCATTTTTCCCTGTCCAATTATGTATCGGTACTGAAAAACCAGACCTATTATAAGTTAGAAGGATTTGATAAGGACTGGATGAACACAGGCTATCGCAGAAGTATTACCTATACCAACCTGAACCCGGGAACCTACAAATTACTGATAAAAAGCTCGGAAGAGTATTCCGGTAAAGAGAGTATCTTCAAAGAGATTGATATTGTGGTAAAACCACCGTTCTACAAATCGGTCTGGGCCTATCTCTTCTATGCTTTGCTGGGGATGGCAGCCATCTATATGGTCATGAATTTCTATTATTCCAAACTGAAATTCAGGACTTCGCTCGAATATGAGAAGAAACAAAAGAAACAGATCGAAGAGCTGAACCAGTCCAAACTCCGGTTCTTTACCAACATATCACACGAGTTCCGTACACCGCTGACACTGATTGTGAGCCAACTCGAGATGTTGATGAAACGAAACGATATTCAACCCCTGGTATACAATAAACTTGTAAATATCTATCGGAATACCTTATGCATGAAACGCCTGATCACCGAGCTTCTTGATTTCAGGAAGCAGGAGCAGGGCTTCCAGAAGATCCGGTACAGTAGGCAGGATATCTATCCGTTCCTGGACGAGATCTATCTCTCTTTCAAAGCCTATGCGAGAGCCAGAAACATCCACCTCGAATTTCTGAACAAAGAGAACAACCTGGAAGTGTGGTTTGATGTGGCACAGCTGGAAAAGGTGATCTATAACCTGCTGTCGAATGCCTTCAAATATACTCCCATAGGAGGAACCATCTCTTTATCGGTACAGGAGTATGGAAACCATATAATGATCCTTGTCTCGGATACGGGTGTAGGCATTGAAGAAAAAAGCCTGGATAAAATATTCGACCGTTTCTACCAGGTGGATAGCCTGGAGAACCAGAAAGGAACGGGCATCGGACTGGCTCTGGCAAAAAGTATCATAGAGGCGCATCACGGAAGGATCAGTGTGCAGAGCACAGAGGGAAAGGGAACAACCTTTGTGGTGGAATTGCCGCTGGGGGATAGTCATATAGATAACTCACAGAAAGTGGAGACACCTGATACGGATCTGTCGTGTATCGCAGAACTGACCCTCTATAGCAACAAGAGAGGGAACGAGGTAACGACGGAGGAGGAGAACACCGGCCATGCACCGGAAGAGACCCGAAGTAAGATCCTAATCGTGGAGGACAACGAAGAGCTCCGGGGCCTGATGGCACAGTTATTCTCTACTGTCTACACCGTTTATGAAGCACAGGACGGCAAAGAGGGACTGGAAAAAACCAGGGAGATCCAACCCGATATTGTACTGAGTGATATTATGATGCCACACATGTCGGGCATAGAAATGCGCAGGAAGATAAAGAGCCATTTCGAGACTTCGCACATTCCTGTGGTATTACTTACTGCACAAACGGCCGAAGAGTACACCATACAGGGATTAAAGATGGGGGCGGATGATTACGTGACCAAACCTTTCAATGTGAAACATCTCTTTATGCGCTGTAACAACCTGGTGAACAGCCGGAAGCTCCTGCAGCAAAAATACGCCAGACAAACAGACAACAACGCAGATATACTGGCCACCAACAGTGC
Source organism: Bacteroides sp. (assembly GCA_021203405.1). Lineage (GTDB taxonomy): Bacteria > Bacteroidota > Bacteroidia > Bacteroidales > Bacteroidaceae > Bacteroides. The sequence goes on along the minus strand of JAJQBG010000087.1, from coordinate 1,885 downwards.
AGACCATTAGTTTATGAAACAATGTGTGGTGTGTGTGGAAGAGAATCTGGACAATCCCGATTTTGATGTGAACCGGTTTGCGCAATGTATGAATATTGGTTGCACCAAGCTCTTTCTGAAGATCAAAGGGATCACCGGACAGACACCGAACGATTTTATCCTGAACATCCGGCTGAAAAAGGCACAGATGCTTTTGAAACAGACGGATGCCAGAACAGTATCGGAGATTGCCTACGAAGTGGGCTTCAACTCTCCGAGTTATTTCATCCTGCGTTTCAAGGAGTTGTTCGGGGTGACTCCGGCGCAGTATCAGAAGGGGAAAGTGTAAGAGGAGATGTTTAAAACAAAAAACAGACAGTTAAATAACTCATTTAAATCCATTACCCATGAAAAAAGAAATAGTATGTATCCTCTGGTTCCCGCTCCCCTTAGCCGTATCCGCGGCAAAGGTCCATCAAATAACGCCGATCACCACAGATAAGGATATAAAAATAGAGATCGCTCTATCAGCTGAAGCAAATGAGCGTATACCATTCACTGCTACGATCTCCCATACCCAGAACAAGGAGTTGCTATGCGAACAGATCAAAGAGTTCTCGTTTACCCATAAAGTAGATACCACCATCGTATGGAAGATAGAAGAGTTGTCACCCAGACTGTGGAGTCCCATCACCCCCGAACTATACAATCTCGAACTTCATACAGGTACCGACACCTTCCACAAACGGATCGGTTTCAGGAAATTTGAAACGCGGGATGGAGTATTCTACCTCAATGACAAGCCCATCTACCTGCGGGGTAATGCCATAAACCCACCCCAGCGAGGGATACCGGAGCATCTGGAAAAGAGCAAAGACTTTGCCCGCGATTACGTTCGTTTTATGAAAAGCATCCATATAAATATCATCCGTATTCCCGATGACCAGAACTGAATAGACGTATGTGACGAAGAAGGAATGATGATCTTTGCCGGTCGGTACGGACGGCCCCGGCACGCCACTCCCACAGCACCACCGACAGACTTTGAACTATCGCTCCAGACTTATAAAGAGATGGACCTGGGTCCCTTCACACACCATCCTTCGGTAATGATCTATGTCGTGACGAACGAAATGCCTTACGAAGGCCAGGCAGGCAACCTGTACCGGGAATTCCTGACCCGGATGTGCGGCGAACTCAAAAAATGGGACGATACCCGGCTCTATATATGCAATGCCGGCTACGGGCTGGGAGCATCGGGCGATATCTACGACGTACACAGATACTGGGGCTGGTATTACAATACATTCCTGACCTACCTCAATATGCGCGATAAAAGCATGTGGCAGAATCCCGGCAGGGTACAACCCATTACCTTTACCGAATGTGTCGGAAACTATACCGGCATCGACGGACGTTTCAACCTCTGTTCCCGAACCAAACAACCATGTATACTATCAAAAAAACTATTTAGTTCTTTTAGTACATCCTTTAATAACGGATTGTTTAAGTTCTCACTTGAGATATTGTAGTTCATTGTTCAAAATAATTTCTGCGGTTTCTATGTTTCGGCTATCTCCACTGCCCATCAGATCAGCGTATGCCAAAAGAGGAGAAACGGTATTACCTTCTTCGGCATCATAAAACAAACGGAGTATCTCTATTTTTCCATTATCGTCAGGTATAAGCTTTAGAGACTTACCTACAGATTGCCAGGTAGCATCCGTATAAATTGTGAAATTAGCCGGAATAAGATTTTTCGTCATGGTATCGGCAGCACATTCACCACCCCACAATGTTTTTTCAGAGACAGAAGATAAATTCAGACTGCTCCAGTTCAAGTATTCGGACTTATTCATAAAATTCATTCTTTTTATGAATAATTTAGGACGAAGCACATCATTAT
>JAJQBG010000309.1 GCA_021203405.1 Bacteroides sp. | reverse complement strand
GTAGTAATAAGAGTTGAACAAATTAAATTAATTTTTTGTTAAAGCCTGAAAAACTTCTATATGGAAAAATCAGATATCGGACTTATCGGACTCGGAGTAATGGGAGAGAATCTTGTACTCAATATGGAAAGTAAAGGGTGGCAGGTGTCGGTCTGGAACCGTACCGTACCCGGAGTTGAAGAGGGAGTAGTAGATCGATTTATCAATGGACGCGGAGCCAAAAAGCGTATTCTCGGATTTAACGATTTATCACTTTTCGTGCAATCCCTCTCTTCTCCCCGCAAAATCTTTATGATGGTTCGTGCCGGAGAGGCAGTTGACCAGTTGATGACGCAGCTTTTTCCCTGCTTTCTGCGGGCGATATACTGATTGACGGCGGTAATTCCAACTACGAGGATACGGAAAGGCGGGTGAAGACGGCCGAAGAGAACGGATTCCTTTTTATCGGTACCGGGGTTTCCGGTGGTGAGGAGGGGGCCCTGAACGGTGCCTCCATTATGCCCGGTGGTTCGGAAGCCGCCTGGCCCGAGGTAAAACCCATTCTGCAAAGCATTGCTGCCCGGGCAGAAGATGGAGCCCCCTGTTGCGACTGGATAGGAAGAGGAGGATCTGGCCATTTTGTAAAGATGGTGCATAACGGTATTGAGTATGGAGATATGCAGCTTATTGCCGATGCCTATTTTGTATTGAAAAATATACTGGGGCTTAGTAACGATAAAATGGCGGACATTTTTCATCGCTGGAACGAAGGCAAACTCAAAAGTTACCTGATCGAGATTACAGAAAATATACTCAGGTATACAGATAAAGCGGGCGGATACCTGCTGGATCATATCCTGGATGCGGCCGGACAAAAAGGAATGGGTAAATGGTCGGTGATCAATGCCATGGAACTGGGTATGCCACTCGGACTTATTGCGGCTGCCGTATTTGAACGGAACATTTCCGCTTTGGTAGATCTGCGCCGGAAGGCCTCCGGGATCTATCCCCGCACGATTCACATATCGCCTTACAACCAGGAAAAAACAATTTATGAAACAGAGTGCGCCCTGTATGCCTCTAAAGTGATCTCTTACGCACAGGGATTTAATCTGCTGCAACATGCCTCCCAAACTTTCGAATGGAAACTGAATATGGCAGCCATTGCCCGTATGTGGAGAGGCGGATGCATTATTCGCAGTATTTTCCTCAACGATATTGCCCGTACGTTTGACGAAGATAATACGCTCTCTAACCTGCTTTTGATTCCCCGGTTTGAGAAAGAGATCAAAGAGATGCTTCCTCCCTGGAAAAAACTGGTTGAATGTGCACTTCACGAAGAATTGCCTGTACCAGGATTCTCTTCTGCGCTGAATTACTTCTATTCGCTTACCACCTCCCGGCTTCCGGCCAACCTGATACAGGCCCAGCGGGACTATTTCGGTGCCCATACCTTTGAGCGTACCGACCAGCCCCGTGGAAAATTCTTCCATGAGGACTGGACAGGCGAAGGAGGGGATAAGAGTTCCGGAGTTTACAATGCCTGATTGCGGGTATTTACCACGAATAAGTGAGATATGGATAAAATGATCATGATTATTTTCGGAGCATCGGGCGACCTGACACGCAGGAAACTGATGCCGGCTCTGTACCAGCTTTACTGTTTTCATAAATTACCCGAAGGATTCCGCATTCTGGGAACCGGACGTATCCATTATGAGGACGAAGCTTATCAGGAATATATAGGGAAGGAGTTAAAAGAGTTTCTTCCCTCCCGGGACCAGGACGAGGAGGCATTGAAAGCATTTACTTCCCTGTTGCACTATGTGGCTGCCGATCCTTCTAAAGAAGAGGGATACCAGGCTATCAAAAAAAGACTGGAAGAGATGCAGGGAGGTGGCGAAAAGAGCTCTTTACTCTTTTACCTGGCTACTCCTCCTTCCCTGTATGGAGTCATTCCTCCTTTTCTGAAAAAAGCCGGACTCCACGAAGAGCCCAACCGGATCGTAGTAGAGAAACCTTTTGGCTATGATCTGGAGTCGGCCCGTAAGCTGAATCAGATCTATAAATCCGTTTTTGAAGAGGAACAAATTTACCGCATAGACCATTTCCTGGGGAAAGAGACCGTTCAGAACATCCTGGCTTTCCGTTTTGCCAACGGTATCTTTGAACCTCTCTGGAATCGTAACTACATTGAATATATAGAGGTAACAGCCGTCGAAAATATGGGGGTAGAGTCCCGGGGAGGTTACTTTAATAGTGCCGGCACCCTGCGGGATATGGTACAGAACCACCTGTTGCAACTGGTAGCCATTACCGCGATGGAACCTCCCGTATCTTTCAATGCCGATTATTTCCGGAATGAGCTGTTGAAGATATACGAATCACTTACCCCGTTTACTCAGGAGCAGATCTCCCGGAATATTATCCGGGGACAATATACGGCTTCTGATACAAACCCGGCCTACCGGCAGGAGAAGGATATACCGGAGGATTCCCGTACCGAAACTTATGTGGCCATGAAGATCGGAATTGATAACTGGCGGTGGAGTGGAGTTCCTTTCTTTATCCGTACCGGAAAGGAACTTCCCACCAAAGTGACAGAGATCGTGGTCCATTTTAAAGATGCACCGCACCAGATGTTCAGTTATCCGGGCGGAAAAGGGAAGATCGTCAATACATTGATCCTCCGGATACAACCCAACGAAGGGATTGTACTAAAGTTTGGGATGAAGCTGCCGGGTACCGGTTTTCAGGTACAGGAGGTATCTATGGATTTCAGTTACTCCCAACTCTCCGGCGAACCGGTGATGGATGCTTATGCCCGCCTGATCGAAGATTGTATTGCCGGAGATGCTACTCTCTTTAACCGCAGCGATGTGGTAGAGTCTTCCTGGACCTTTCTGGAACCTGTCCTGACCTGGTGGAAAGAGCATGCAGAGGCACCCCTGTATGGGTATCCTGCCGGAACCTGGGGCCCTATAGAGAGTGAAGCGCTGATCTCTTCCTGTGGTACCAGCTGGACAAATCCCTGCAAAAACCTTACTGATACCGATAAATATTGTGAACTATGATCCTGAAAATATACGACACACCGCTGGTCACTGCCCGCCGGCTGATTGAGTACCTGCTGGCAAAGATGGATAAATTTCAGCAGGAACGTCCTTTCCACCTGGCACTTAGCGGCGGAGAAACTCCGGCCCTGATGTTTGAACTCTGGGCACGGGAGTATAGCCAGGATACCCACTGGGAAAAACTCCATTTATGGTGGGTGGATGAACGTTGTGTACCCTACTGGGGTTCGGATAGTAACTACGGGTTGGTACGTACCCTTCTTACTACGGTTGTTCCGATCCCGGGCGAACATGTCCATGCCATGCGTGGAGAGGGTAGCCCGGAAGATGAAGCCTTACGGCATAGTGCCGAAATGGTGGATTACCTTCCTTTACGCATGGGGTATCCCTGTTTTTGATCTTGTATTTCTGGGAATGGGAGACGATGGTCATACTGCCTCCATTTTTCCCGGTAACGGAGAACTTCTTACCACAGTCGCTTCCTGTGTAGCTACCCGTAATCCCCATACCGGCCAGCAACGCCTTACAGTAACGGGCCAGCCTCTTATTTTATCCGGTGAGATCTGTTTCCTGGTAACGGGTGAAAAGAAATCCCACATAGTGGGAGAGGTGATCGGTAATCCGGAGTGTTGCCCGGCCTCCTACGTAGCCCATTGCGGCAATCACGTTTCATTTTTTCTTGATAAATCTGCTGCAAAAAAATTACTCCCTGATCCTTCTTTTTCTTGTTTAGATAATTGTTTGTAAAAATGAATCCTTCCGTTCCAAACTCTTTTGGCGGGAGGATTCTACACAAAAACTAAACTAGACTTAACTAAACTATTCTATATTGAGTTATCACAACACCGAATTTATTAACGTTGCAAATATATAAAAAACTTTTGATTCTTCCTTCATAAAATCGACGAATAGACGTTTTTTATCGGTAAATCTTTAAACTCTTTCATTAGTCTTAAAATACACCTTTTATTAACTTAAAATATATTTGTAATGTTTTTTGCAGGTTCCCTGTATAAACAGCTCATCTGCAGTTGGCCTTTCGGCTATAGTAAGATACTTAATCTTCTTCGTATTCGTAGGGTTTAAGTTCATATATATCATCTAATGCAAGACTACTGCTATTACCGGTAGCTACAAAACCTTTTTGATTATTTGAGAAGCTTACGGCATGTTCTCTGGAGGAACCTTCGAAAGGCGTTACATCAATTTTACCTCTTTCATCCTGCTTTCTCCATAAATCAGTTGTAGGATCATAGATCCAGTAATCACTTCTATAAGAACCAGATGTTCCGGTAACCACATATCCTAATTCATCTATACTAAAAGCTACTGCATTTTTACGTATCATATCGTAATCATCGTCGTAATCATCATCACTGGTATTAGCTATATCCCGTAATTGCTCCCAGCCATTTTCCAGAGTAAATTTATAGAAGTCATCCTGTAAAGTGTTGTTGTCCTGTCCGAATCCTACATAGGCAGCATCTCCGATAACAAAAGCCAGTCCTCCTCTTCTTTTCTCACCTGGATAGGAAAAATCAATTTCCCATTGGCTTCCTGCCGGAGCAGTTGCGTCAAATTTATAAAAATATTTTTGGGTGTTTTTTCCATCGTAACCTGTACCTACAAATCCATAATTTCCCAACGAGAAGGAAAGCATATCCTGCAATCCCCCCTGTGGCAGATCATCCACTTGTATCCAGGTATCGCTTTCCGGATCATATTCCCAGGTTTCATCCAGGTAGTTTACTCCGTCATATCCTCCGGTTATATATCCTTTTCCATTGATAGCAAAGCCTACTGCTCCGTTACGGGCTTTTCCATTAGGTATATCTGCCAGAGGAGTCCAGTAATTGTTTTGCATATCATACGACCAGAGACTATTAAAGCGGTCTACTCCGTTGTATCCACCATATATATATCCAATATTCCCTATACAAAATGAGGCGGCTTCATAACGGGCTTCCCCGGGAAAAGTAGATCTTTTATACCATTTTCCCAATGTATATGTATCATCATCGGTACATCCTGTCATAACTCCACACAAAGCAATGATGAGCGTACCTACAAATAACTTCTTTCTATTATCAAATAGTTTCATGTTTATATTACGTTTATTGTTTTACTACATAACTTTTTCAGTCTGCAAATCTAAAGGGCTAAATTTCAACCGACAAATAGAATTGACGAACAGGCTGATTTTCCCGCCTAACGGTAGTACCGATAAAAAGGTGCCATTGGTCGATTCTTTTTTCATCGCTGCATGAAACTTATTTATTTTGCCCTGTCTAATGTTTGGTCCCACAATAATGAATCGATTGTCTATCTATATCTATTTGATTATCAGTTGTTCTGTTGCTTTCCTGAGTTGCAGGGACGAGGGTTCCGAATTGGGAAAGGGGTATATGGAAACTTCTCTCCGGAATGTATTAACTGATACCTGTACGGTGAAAATGAGTACCATTCTGGTCGACTCTATTGAGACTTCCGGTAATTCAACTTTCCAGTTAGGACACTATGATGATCCGGCATGGGGAGATTTAAGTCTCTCTTACTATACGGAATACAATATGCCGTCTTTAACAAAAAGGGATAATACTTATATTTTTGATTCTATCACTGTAAAATTCTATTGTGACGGTACTTATCTGGGAGATACACTTTCCCGACAGACTGTTCATATCTATGATCTGGCAGAAAGTATCAACCTGGATTATTATGGATATCTCTATTCTACCTCTGAGGTAAAGACAGAAAATACTCCCCTTACTACCATTACTTTTGATCCCCGGCCCAATTGGGGCAAAGAGATTGAATGCCGTTTGCCCGATGAATTTGGAGAACAGTTTCTGGATATGGTATTAAATTATTCTATTTATCTGGATTCCCAGGATAAGTTCAGGGACTATTTTCCCGGATTAGCATTTATACCGGATAGAAACGATAGCTGTATTACTGGTTTTGCCGTATCGGATACCAGTATGTGCCTGACTGTATACTATACCCGCATTGATTCGTATGCCAATGAAGAAGAGATGGTGCTGACACCTTATACTACCCGCAGTTTTAATAAGGTAGACTACGACCGTACCGGTACACCTCTGGAAAGCATTAAGCCGGGAGTATTGTTTGCCGAACCCTCTGAGAATACAGATAATAAGAGTTATATTCTGGGAATGGCTGGTATGTATACTAAAATAGAGTTTCCTTACCTGAACGAATTACAAAAACTGGGCGACCTGGTCTCTATAGAGTCTGCTTATCTCTATCTCTATCCAGTACATCAATCGTTTGGCGACCTGAGGCCTTTGCCTCAGGAGCTTGCTTTATTTACCGCAGATGAGCGAAATTCTGCTGAAGAGCAGATCACCAATTCTTTGGGTACACAGGTACAGAACGGTAGCCTTACGGATGATCGCTCTACTTACAACGGCACTTACTACACATTTGATATTACTACTTTTTTACAGACCAACCTGGGAGCCCTGGGAATTGATCAACGCAGTTTATTATTGACTGTTCCGAGCGAAGAACTGATCACTACTTGTAGCAGTGTAATGTTTGGAGATAAAAATAATCCGAACGGTACTGTAGAATTGGATATTTTATTTAAAATATATACGAAAGAATAAGAATGACCAGACTAAAGTTAATGGGTGTACTCTTTATAGGCGGGTGCCTGGCAAGCCTGGTACATGCCCAGAATACGACCAATTCTCCCGGCTCTATGTTTGGGATCGGTGAGGTGGCTACCGGTGAAAGTGGCCGCTATGCCGGTATGGGTGGTGTCGGGATCGGGCTGCGCAAACCGGGATTTACCAACGGGGCCAATCCGGCCGGGCTTACCGCCCTGGATACGCTACGGTTTACTTTTGAAGCGGGCCTGATGGCCGGTGTTAAAAATTACAGCGCTTCCGGACTCAGCAGTACTTCGATCGTGGGAAACCTGAATAATGCCTCGATGGCAGCCCGTATTATTCCCCGTTGGTATGGAGCGATAGGAGTAGCACCCTATAGCAGTGTCGGATATGCTATTACCATAGAGACGGAGATAGAGGGTGCCCCCGGTAATTATATTACTTCTTTGTTTCAAGGAGAAGGAGGATTGTATAAACTTTATATGACTCATGCTTTTCTCCTTACCAAACGGCTTTCGGCAGGAGCCAATCTCTCTTATATCAGTGGTACGATCATCCAGACGGAGACACAGAGTAGTATTGTGATCGAACAATCTTCCTATAAAAGACAGTTCCATGCCGACTTCGGATTGCAATATGCACTTCCGCTAAGTAAAGAGCGTTCGTTGGTTATAGGGGCTACTTATGGATATTATACCTATCTGAATCAGGACAATGAATTAACGGTAAGTAGTTCGTCCAGTTATGAATCCATTGAGGAATCACAGCGGCATGTCAGTCAGTATATTCCCCGGACTATCGGTGCAGGAGTTTCCTACAATACCCGCAGGTGGATGATAGCAGGAGATTATAAACACTTCGAATGGAGTAGAATGAAAGAGCCCCAGGCAGGGATCAGTTATAAGGATCAGTATAAAGTCAACATAGGAGCATCCTGGCTGACCGGCGAGCCCTATATGGAGCCGGTAGCGGTAATGGCCGGTTTCGGTATAAGTAATTCGTATGTAGTTATTAAGAACCAGGATGTAATGAACTGGCAGGGGAGTGCAGGGGTTTCCATACCTTTAAAGGGTAATCACTTCGGTGTAGGGTTGAAGTATCTGCACCAAACCGGTGGAGCCCCCGGTGTACAGCTGGAGAGATCAGTCTCTCTCTATGTCAATATTACCTTTAGTGAGCGGACCACCCGCAGAAGGATTCAATAGTTATTTCCTATATAAAAGAAGAAGCAACCTATAGATTCTCTTCATAGTCGTTAGTAGTTTGTAAAGTGTCAACCGGCCGGTCAGGAACTCTTCCTGCGGGCCGGTTGTTTTAACAGCATATTGTTACTCTAC
>JAJQBG010000193.1 GCA_021203405.1 Bacteroides sp. | reverse complement strand
TATTTCTATTTTTTTATTGATCAAACACATCTACTTCATTCCGGTAAGGGGCGGAAGATTGTGCCCCTACACGGGTTACGGCAATGGCACTGGTTTTACAGGTAAAACAGACCGAATCGATCAGGGAACGGTTCTCCATCAGGCCAACCAGTAAGGCTCCGTTAAAGATATCTCCTGCGGCTGTGGTATCGACCGCTTTCACTTTGTAACCATCTACAAAGCGGCATATCTCTTGGTTATAGACCAGGGCTCCGCGGGCCCCCAGGGTGATGACTACATTGTCTACGCCCAGGGCGGAGATCTTACGGGCAGCAAGGATAGCGGACTCGTCGTCGGTAATGGGGATGCCGGAGATCATCTCTGCCTCTGTTTCATTGGGGGTGATGAGATAGAGATCCCGGAGAAGTTCTTCAGACAACGGTTGTGCGGGAGCGGGATTTAAAATAACCTTTTCCCCCCGGGCGTTGGCGGTATGGGCTACATATTCTACGGTCTCAATAGGGATCTCCAGCTGCATCAATATGGAATCGGCCTCTTCGATGGCTTCTGTAGCCCGTTGCAGATCGGCAGGCAGGAGTTGCATATTCGCACCCGAGGCTACCGCAATGCAATTCTCTGCCTTAGAATCGACTGTGATCAGGGCTACACCGGATGGATTTTTGGAATCGGAGAATACAAAGGAGGTATTGATGCCCTCTTCTTCAAAAAGCTGGTGGGCCTGGTGGCCGAAGATATCGCTGCCTGTTTTGCAGACGAAGGTTATATTTCCTCCCAGACGGGCGATAGCTACAGCCTGATTGGCTCCTTTTCCACCGGGATTCATAAAGAACTGACCGCCGATCACCGTCTCTCCCGGGCGGGGAAGGTGATCGGTCTGGATCACCATGTCGGTATTCGAACTCCCTACTACTAATATTTTCTGTTGTTTCATATAAGAATGTTACTTAATTTGTATATCCGTCGTTCTGAACGAGTTTATCATTATTGGTCATTACACGGGCGGGAATGGGGAATAATTCGGTATGGTTATCTGCTTCGGCATCCTTGAAATCGCGCGCTGCTGTCCATTTACCAAACCGTATCATGTCCTGGCGGCGGGAGCCTTCCCAGACAAATTCACGTCCCCGTTCGGCATAGATTTCATCCAGTGTGAGATCGGATGCGATGTACGGGGGTAATCCGGTACGCTCTCTTACGGCGTTGAACAGAGGTAGAGCCTCCGCTGCCCTGCCCTGGCGTACCAGTGCTTCACCTTTCATCATCAGGATGTCGGCATACCGGTAAACCACAAAATCGTTGCTCATGCATTCGCCGTTGAGTCCGTATTCATATTCGTATTTGGCAAAACGAACTCCTTCATTGGCAAGGGTAGGATTGGCCGCATCGTACAGGGAGGTAACGTGGGGGGGTATAATTGAGCTGGCTGGACCCCAGCATCAACGGCTGTCCGGCAGCATCATACTGGGGACCATAGAGCCACATCTTGCTACGGGCGTCCCCGTAAGGTCGAAGGTCTCAAAAAAGCTCTGGCTGGTGCAGAAACCGTTCCAGGTACCGTCGATGATACCGAATGTCTCCTGGCTCAGGCCGTGCAGCGTAAGCTGGTGGAAACGGAATTTTCGGTCCCAGCCATTGGATCCTCCGTTCGCATATACTTTGTCATATACAATGGCGAAAATAGTCTCCCGGGAAGATTGGTTGTTGACGATGAAGTTAGCGAAATAGTCATTCTCCAGGTCAAGCGTGCCCAGTTTGGTAACCTCGTCACACATATCGATCGTCTCCTGCCACCGGGCTATACCAAACCACTTCTCGTGATTGAGATACATCTTCGCCAGTATGGTATAGGCCATCGCTTTGGTGGCACGGCCATAACTTTTTGAGGGGGAATCGGCCAGTTTATCTACATTCTCTAATAACTCAGTCTCCACGAAGTTAAATATTTCGGCACGGCTCTTCTGGTCGGGGATACTGGTATCGGTGAAATCGGTGGTGAGCGGCACGTTCCCAAAGAGGTCCATCGCATTGAAGTAGAACCAGGCACGCATGGTCTGTATCTCGGCGATCATGCTCTCTTTGACCGGAAAATCCAGGGTGGCCTGCGAAAATTCATACAGGATCTGGTTGCACAAGGAGATACCGGTGAAAAGAAACTCCCAGGTTTGCCGGATGTTATCGTGCTGAGGGGTGAAGGTATGGGCATGCAGGTCGCGCCATACACCGCCATCGAACCATTGGCCACCTTCGCGTTGGGGACTGAGGGCTTCATCGGTGGATACGGTGATGGTTCCCCAGATGTTATAATAGTGTGTATAGCCCAACAGGTGGCTGTATACGCGGCCGGCGCTCATCAGGAACTCTTCTTCGGTCGTAAAGAATTCATCGGAAGGGATGGACGAATAGATATGCTCGTCCAGGTTGGTACACGATTGAAAATGTGTACCGAGGGCCAGTAGTAGGGAAAAGGTTATTAATATCTTTTTCATAACTGGATCTTTTTTTGTGTGCAAACTAAAATACAAGGTTTACCCCGAATATGAATGTTTTGGTACGGGGGTAGAAGTCGTAATTCTCTATACCGGGGGCAAGTCCGGAAAGACTTACTTCAGGGTCGATACCTTTATAACCGGTGATGGTAAACAGGTTCTGCCCAGTGACATAGAGGCGTAACTTAGAGATATAGCTGGACTTGACAGGCACTGTATAACCTATAGTCAGGTTATCGAGCTTCAGGAAGGAGCCATCTTCGATATAATAGGAGGAGTAGATGGGTCCCGGATGGTTCTGGTGATCAAACGTGGAGTTAAGCACATTTTTGAGCCCCAGATAGCCCGGACCTTCATAATACAAACGGGTTTTATTGAGTACATCGTTACCAACCGATCCCCGTAACAGGAAGCTCAGGTCGAAGTTTTTGTAAACAAAGCTATTTTGCAGGGAGAAGGTGAAATCGGGATAGGCGTTTCCTATTTTCTGGTAATCGGCTTCTGTGATCCCCTCTACTCCGTCCAGGTCTTCGTACTGAGCGATGCCGTCGGTATCGAAACCGGTGAACTTAGGTCCCCAGAAATTACCGATCGAGCCTCCTTCTACGATCTGCATCGTATAGACTTTGAGGTCGTCGGGCAGATAGCCGGTATCTAAGGCCGTCATGGCGTAATCGGCATTGGAGAAGCTTTTCAGCTTATTGGTATTGTGAGCAATGGTACCGACCAGGTTCCAGCGGAAATTCCTGTTGGAGTAGGGAGTGGCTGCAAGAGTCAGTTCCACCCCTTTGTTGACAATGGTCCCTACATTGGCAAACTTATAGCCGTAGAGATTGGGGGGTACGGGAACCGCGTATGTATAAAGGAGGTCTTTAGTGGTACGATTGTAAAAATCGAAGGTTACATTCAGGTTATTTTTCAGGAAAGCAGCGTCAAAACCTACATTGAACTCATTCTTCTTTTCCCACCGCAGATCGGGATTGGGGTTACGCCCGGGTTCGTAGGTGCTTAGCCAAGAGTTATTGTAGTAGAAATAGGAGGAACCTTTTCGTAAGATGGGCAGGGATTGGTAATTGCCGATCTCCTGATTACCGGTCACACCGAATCCGGCACGTACTTTCAGGTCGTTGATCCACCGAGCTTCCTGCATAAAGCGTTCCTGGGTGACCCGCCAGCCTACACTGACGGAAGGGAATGTACCCCATTTGTGGTTGGCTCCGAACCGGCTGGATCCTTCGTGGCGTACGGAAGCGCTCAACAGGTATTTTTCCTGGTAGTTGTACATCACGCGGCCAAAGAAAGCGATGAGTTTGCTGGATTGTTTGGAACTGCTCATGGTAGCCAATCCGTCGTTCAGGGCTCCCCCGGCACCGATGTTATAGAAAGAGAAGTAATCGGTATCAAAAAGATAGTTCATTGCACCGTAGGCTTCGTTCCACTGTTCGCTATAGGAGTACCCTACAATGGTCTGGAGTTTATGGCCCTTCCAGGTGTTGGAGTAATCGACAGTAGTTTCGAGCATCTTATAGCTGGAATGGTTATTGTAAACTTCTGCCTGTCCGTCTTTTCCGATATATACCGGATGGTACTTACCGTAGTAGTGTCCGTACCGTTCGCTGGTAGTGGTGGTAGATACCACGGCATTGGCTTTAAGGTTTTCGAGAATTTGTAAGTTAGCGTTCACGCTTCCGGTGAACTGGGTACGCAATCCTTTATCGTCGCGTTGTTCCAGCATAGCCACGGGATTGTAGTACTCCATGCCTTGCACGTAATGATAGGGGCCGTATTGCTCCGGTGTGTTTTCAGTGGCATAAATGGGCTCGGTGGGATTGTGGAACATGGCCTGGCGCATGATATAGTCGTCGGCATAGGTGTTCCGGGCGGTGGAATAGGAGACGGTGTAGTCCATCTTCAAACGATCCTGAAGAAGTAACTGCGCTACATTGAGACGGGTCCGCAGGCGTTCACTGCTACTCTTTTTCACTAATCCTTCATCCCTGTTCCAGGCTATACTGGCGCGGTAATTCAACGAGTGGCTACCGCCGGAAGAGGCTACACTGTAATTCTGGCTGATGGGGGTGCGGGTTATTTCGTCGAACCAATCGGTAGATGCTCCGTAGTCGTGGGCTGCACTTACCCCGTACTGATCGAGTGCCCGGCGAAACTCATCGGCGTTCATCATATCGGGTTTCTTATCCAGCGTTTGTACGGCTAAATAGGAGTTGAATTCCAGCTTATTGACTCCCGCAGCTGCTTTTTTGGTAGTGACCAGAATAACACCGTTAGTACCGCGGGTACCGTAAATGGCGGCTGCCGATCCATCTTTTAAGACATCAAAAGACTGGATGTTATCGGCACTTAAGCTTGATAAGTCGCCTCCTACTACTCCGTCGATCACGATAAGAGGTTGGGCTCCCCCGGACATGGTAGTCAATCCACGCAACTGGATCTCGAAATCTCCATTGGGATTATTTCCTCCGGGACGTGTAATAACCAGTCCTGCGATCTGTCCCTGCAACAATTGTAACGGGTCGGTTACATTGCCTGCTTTAAAATCGTCACTGGAAAGAGAGGAAACGGAACCGGTGATCTTCTTTTTCGTGGTTGTACCGTAACCGATCACCACCACATCATCGAGTACGGTAAGGTTTTCCTCGAGTGTTACAGGGATCGTTCTCCGGTTTCCTACTGTTTCCTCTACTGAGTTAAAACCCATAAAAGAGAATAAGAGTACGGAAGAGGGGGATTTTACAGTGATCCGGTACTCTCCCTGCAGATCGGTAGCCATTCCGTTGGTGGTACCTTTTTCAAGAACACTTACTCCGGGCATAGGATCGCCCAGCGCATCGGTTACTTTACCGGCAATTTCAATGGTACTTGTTTGCGCCTGCAAACTGGTAGCGGACAGGGTTGAAAGCAAGAGACAGATCGTAAAGATGAGTCGTTTACTGAAGTCGTGCTGCCTGGTGTGCTTCATAATTTGATTCAAGTTCATACTGCTAACGATTAAAGTTACAGGTCGGGTATAAATTCTATCGTCTTAATCCGGATTTAAGCGAGAGATCTTTTCCCGATCCGAAACAAATGTACGGCCGGATATCTATGAAAGCAATCCTAATAAAAACAGTATTCAGATAATCCCAAAACCTGTTTTTTAAACGAAATCCGATCTACACCTGAAAACAAATAATTAACATTCAACGTTTTAAAAAAGAAAAGATAACCGGGAATGATAAAATCCACACATTCTTAAAAAACCATTTTTACCTGTAAAGCCGGGAAGAGCCGGATATCACCAATCTACTACCTGCAAAGCGTATCAATTTATTGATAATTCCGTTTAAACAGGTCTGCGGAAGTATCAAACAGGTAAAAAAGGCGGTTTGGGTTTGTCGGAATCCACTATAAATTGAGGGTAGGGTCTATCAATTATATTGCTTACTTTTAGCTGGTAATCCTCCCTATATCCCCAAGAGATATACTTAATTTATAAAAAACAGAGTAGAAAAACAAGTATGAACAAAGCAGTATCTTTATTGGTATTAATTAAATCCATGTCTAAAGCGGAAAAACGTTATTTTAAACTTTACAGCAATCTTCAATCCGGCGAAAAAGGGTATATAGCCTTATACCAGTTAATGGAGAGTAAAGAAGAGGTGGAGGAAATTCAGAAACTATTCACGATGGAGAATCCGGGAAGCAATTTTGAAGTAGCCGTGAAGCATCTGAGCCACATCATCCTGGAGTGCATTGCCCACCTGCGCGAAAAGCAGGATATGCAGACACGTATATTCAACTACGTGACCCGGGCTGAGATCCTATTCGAACGGGGATTGGTGGAAGATTCCTTTGCAGAGTTAAGGAAAGCCCGCAAACTTGCCGAATTTTATGAATATGACCTGTTGTGTATGTTGGTACGCCGCAAAGAGCTTAAGTATATGAGTGCTATTGATTTTGCGGGTATTACCGAAAAGCGGCTGGTCGATAAACAGATGAAATTGAATGAGCTAACCAAATATACCCGCAATGCCAATATGCATGTTCAGCTGTATGACATCATTAAATACCGGCTTACTTATAAAGGGTTGGCGCGGTCGAACCGCCAGCAACAGAACCTGGACGATCTGGTATTGAGCAAATTGCACTTGGTATCTAATACATCTCAGAAAACGTTCGAAACACAGAAACTCCATTTGCTGTTCCAGGCTACCTATTTCCTGAACTCGGGTAATTATAAAACGGCCCTGCGCTTTTACCAGGAACTGATCGACCTGTTTGAGGAGAATAAACATTTGATGCTCAATCCTCCGATCTACTATTTCAATGCACTCAAGGGGATCCTGGATAGCCTGGAATCGGCTAAGTTGTACAAAGAGATGCCCTACTTTATCGGAAAGGTGAAAGAGATAGAGTCGAAGGATTATCCCCGGGATTTTTTAAATAGTGTTCATACCTTTTGTATCTTGCAGAGTTCTCTTATTATTTCCAGACGGGAGATATAGAGGCGGCCGCCAAACTCAGGATCACTTACGAAGAGAGCCTGTTGAAGAAAACGGCTGTACTAAACCTGCAACTCCAGTTGCAGTTGCACCTGAATGCTGCGATCCTGGCCCTTGCCACGGGGGATGCGAAAGAAGCACGTAAGAGCATGAAAAAAATATGGGGTGCAGGAAAAGCACTCCATACTTTCCCGGACTACAAAGTAGCCCGTCTGATCAACCTGTTAATCCAGGCGGAGCTGGGCCATTACGACTATCTGGAGAACGAAGTGAGTTTGTTAAAAAGGAGTATTGCGGCTGAAAAGAACCTGTACCAGTATCGTACGGAGAAGTTACTTTTTAAATTTATCAGGCTCCTGCCGTTGTCGAAAGACAGGAAAGAAAATATGGATATATGGAATACATTCCGGAAAGATATAGAGATCATCAACCAGCATAAATATGAAAGGCCGCTGCTTAAAACGTTCGATTTTATTGTCTGGATAGAGAGCAGGCTGACAGGGGAATCTTTTATGGATATTATCCGGAAGCGTGCGGTGGAATAAAGTTCAATTCTGCCGTTATACCAGCCTTTTCCTTTATTCAGTATTTTTGTTCGCCGGGAGATGTTCTCCCGATGAACAGAACAAACAAATCAGTAAAAAAAGGTAGAAGAAAAAACTTTTATTCTTCCTCTTCTTCGATTTCTTTCTTTTCCAGTTTAATCAGGACTTCTACACTACTTTTACCGTTATACCATCCATTTCTTTCTTCCAACTGAGTATCAGTCTCTACATCTACAGAGTCTTTTTTTGTAGACCGGAGTTACTCCCTCCTAAGCAACTTCTTCGTAATAAACCCGGTATTTTTCGTACAATTTAAACCCTGGTTGAAGAGTGGTAAATTCTCCGGATCTATCGGTAAAAAGTGTATCGGGCCTCTGATTTGAGTCTTCCAACCCTCTGACTACTACCTGAATACCTACAACCGGTTTCGATTCATTCTCAGCATCAACTACTTTTCCTTTAATTTCATGAGTAGCATAAGGTGTACCGTATTCTAACCATCTCTCTTCTTCTTCCTCTCCATCTGCACATGCTGCGAACCCCAGCCAGGTT
>JAJQBG010000121.1 GCA_021203405.1 Bacteroides sp. | reverse complement strand
TTTCATAGTATTAGATTTTAAGATTAACAAGATTGTACGTAGCTTGTGATAAGCTAGTACCTTCGATTTTGAAGCTTCTACTATAAAAAAATAATTCCCCTGTAACGGAATCCGCTACAGGGGTAATTATTTTAAGGAGTTCTATTTTTAAACAGCCTCTTTTTTCTCAGAAGTCAGGAGCCTTTCTTAATCAAAGAAACTTTTGAATTTCTTAAAGATCTTTTCTTTGATACTTTTATTGGTTTGAAAGTTATCTGATTTCTTCATCTTCTCCAGCATACTTTTTTCATCTTTGCTCAATGCTTCAGGAACATATATACTCACATTAACCAACAGGTCACCCCGGCTACCATATCCATTAATGCCGGGAAGACCTTTGCCACGGAGACGAAGCACTTTTCCGGGTTGCGTGCCCGGATCGATCTTTACTTTGACTTTATTATCAATAGTAGGGATCTCTACCGCACCTCCCAACGCTGCTTCCGGGAAAGCCAGGAGCAAGTTATAGATAAGGTCGTTCTCATCTCTGACCAGTTCCGGATGGGGCTCTTCCTCCACCTGGATCAACAGATCTCCGGGCACTCCGTTATGGCGGCCTGCATTTCCTTTGCCACTCATGGAGAGTTGCATACCTTCGGCAACTCCGGCAGGTATCTTCACTTCGACAACTTCTTCGCCGTAGGTAACTCCTTCGCCCATACACTCCTTACACTTGTCTTTGATGATCTTTCCTTCACCACTGCAGGTAGGGCAGGTGGTACGCGTCTGCATAGTACCCAGAATGGTCTGCTGGTTACGGATCACCGTACCGCTACCTTTACAGGTACTACAGGTCTCTGCCCCTGAACTTCCTTCTGCACCCGAACCGTGACAGTGGTTACAGGGTACATATTTCTTCAGTTTGAACTTTTTATCGGTTCCTTCGGAGATCTCTTTCAGGGTCAGTTTTACTTTGACCCGAAGATCAGCTCCACGAAAACGACGTTGCTGTTGGGTACCTCCGCCACCAAAACCACCGAATCCTCCTCCGTGTCCGCCGAAAATGTCTCCGAACATGGAGAAGATATCATCCATGGACATACCACCGCCAAAACCGCCGAAAGATCCTCCGTTACCGGCTGCTCCTCCCAGACCTGCATGACCGAACTGATCATACCGGGCTCTTTTATCGGGGTTACTCAACACATCGTATGCTTCGGCAGCTTCTTTAAACTTCTCTTCAGCTGTCTGATCGCCGGGATTTTTATCCGGATGGTATTGTATTGCCTTTTTGCGATACGCCTTTTTTATCTCGTCAGCTGTCGCACTCTTGGAAACCTCAAGTACTTCGTAATAATCTCTCTTTGCCATATAATAATCTTAGTTTCGCTTCATAGTATTATCCGGTTTATAATCTCCCGGAACAGGAGTCATAAACATGCAGATCGGAGAATTATTATTCTCCGACTACTACTTTGGCGTGACGTATTACTTTGTCGTTCAAAACATAACCTGTCTGCACACAATCCAGGATCTTTCCCTTTTGTTCGGGTGTGGGAGCAGGTACCAGTGCGATAGCTTCGTGAAAATCCGTATCCAGTTCCTTATCAGCGGTATCAATTACTTTGACTCCGTTCTGTCCCAGGATACTGATAAATTTCTGATAGGTCAGTTCTACTCCCTCTTTAAGAGCCTCCAGGTCGTTGGAAGTCTGCATGGTGGTGATGGCTCTTTCCAGATCGTCCACCACCGGAAGGATAGAGCTGATGCTTTTTTCCCCCCCATTGAGGATGAGATCTGCTTTTTCCTTCAGAGTACGTTTGCGGTAGTTATCAAACTCAGCAGAGAGACGAAGGTACTTATCAGTCATCTCACTAACCTCGGCATTCGCTTTTTCAAGCTTCTGGGCCAACTCTTCTTCACGAGTCAGTATTTCAGACTCTTCGGTTTGCTGGTCAGTTATTTCCAACTCCGGATTATCTACTTTTTCTTCTTCTTTGTTGAAGTCCTTGTTATTTTTTGAACTCATATCTTTTGTATTATTATTAATTTCTGACGATTTTTTGATCACCCTTATGACAACAAAAAGTTTGCCAATTAGGTTTAATGCAGAAATATTTTGCAAAGATACCTCTTTTATGTCATATTTGGCACCTCAGTGGCTTTTCATTATTCATTAAAAATGACTACCTTTGCAGCCGTTTATATATTATTTAAGGTAAAAAGTAATGATCACAGTAACGAATGTATCGGTTCAGTTTGGTAAAAGAGTTTTGTTCAAAGATGTAAATCTGAAATTTACCGATGGTAACTGCTACGGTATTATCGGAGCTAACGGAGCCGGAAAATCTACTTTTCTTCGTACAATCAGTGGGGAGATGGATCCTACTACGGGGTCTATTATGCTGGGACCGGGAGAACGTCTCTCGGTACTGAGCCAGGATCACTTTAAATGGGATAGCTATACAGTATTGGATACGGTAATGATGGGCCATACTGTTTTATGGGATATAATGAAGCAGCGGGAGGTTCTCTATGCCAAAGAGGATTTTACTGACGAGGACGGACTGAAAGTTTCCGAACTGGAAGAGAAGTTCGTAGAGCTGGATGGCTGGAATGCCGAAAGTGATGCAGCAGCTCTGCTGAGCGGACTGGGTATCAGCGAAGCTCTTCACTACAAATTGATGGGAGAGTTGAGTGGAAAAGAGAAGGTCCGCATTATGCTGGCACAGGCACTTTTCGGTAATCCTGATAACCTGCTGCTGGATGAACCTACCAATGACCTGGATATGGAGACCGTCAGATGGCTTCAGGAGTATCTGGGTAACTTCGAACACACTGTATTGGTAGTCAGCCACGACCGACACTTCCTGGATTCGGTGTGTACACATACGGTTGATATTGATTATGGTAAGATCAACCTGTTTGCCGGGAACTATAGTTTCTGGTATCAATCCAGCCAGCTGGCCCTTCGTCAGCAGCAGAATCAAAAGGCAAAGGCAGAAGAGAAGAAAAAAGAGCTGGAAGAGTTTATCCGCCGCTTTAGTGCGAATGTTTCCAAGAGTAAACAGACTACCAGTCGTAAAAAGATGCTGGAAAAACTGAATGTGGATGAGATCAAACCCTCTTCGCGTAAATATCCGGGTATTATTTTTACTCCGGAGCGTGATCCGGGAAACCGTATTCTGGAAGTTTCCGGTCTGTGTAAAAAGACAGAGGAGGGAGTTGTATTATTCAATGACATAAATTTCAATGTAGAGAAGGACGATAAGATCGTTTTTCTTTCACGGGATCCCCGTGCGATGACAGCTTTCTTTGAAATTATTAATGGAAATATGAAAGCAACTGCCGGTCATTACGATTGGGGAGTAACGATTACCACTGCTTATCTTCCTTTGGATAATACTGCCTTTTTTGAATCCGACCTGAATCTGGTAGATTGGTTGAGCCAGTATGGAGAGGGAAATGAAGTATATATGAAGAGTTTCCTGGGACGTATGCTTTTCTCGGGCGAAGAGGTACTTAAGAAAGTAAATGTACTCTCCGGAGGAGAAAAGATGCGTTGTATGATCGCACGAATGCAACTTCGTAATGCTAACTGCCTGATCCTAGATTCACCGACCAACCATCTGGACCTGGAATCTATTCAGGCGTTCAACAACAACCTGAAATCGTATAAGGGGAATGTACTCTTCTCCTCTCACGACCATGAATTCATTCAGACTGTAGCGAATCGTATTATTGAGTTGACTCCCAATGGAATTATAGATAAGATGATGGAGTTTGATGAATATATTACTTCGGAACATATTAAAGAACTCCAGAAGAAGATGTATGGAGATAATTAACAAATAAATAACCAACCCTTTACTCTGAAAAGTAAAGGGTTTTTATTTGAGAAGATCAGTTTTTTCAAATATATAGGGGCTTATAGAATTAGTATTCGTATACTAAGTTCACCGGAGTTTCTTCAGTAACAAATAGTTGATACTCTTCTGTAGAACGTACTCCATCCTTTCTACGGGTTAATGTTATGATATTATTTTCATTCAGAGCAAAAGGTATTTGAAAGGTTCGTTCTTCCTGATCATACAAGATGAATAGATCATTGATTCTTTCATAACCGTATTTAGTGCCGGGAAACGAGTGATCTGTTGCCCCTTCACCGCCATAGGGGAAAGCAATATCTATTCCAAAAGAGTCATAATAGTTTCCGGAATATTGAGAAACAAATCCTTTCAGAGTAACCTGAATGTATTTTTTTTGAGGAATATAAAGGTTTTCAGTATAAGACTTGCCTCGTTCAAATGAATAGCCATACCTGATCGTTGTTTTTCCTTCTCCGGCAAGTTCTGTTATGGGAGGGTCTACCGACAGGGTAGCCACTATCATATCATCCGGCACTATATATTTTTCCGGATTGAGATTTTTTAAATCAAAAATTAGGGAATAGGATTTCGATATACTCGCCTCTTTATCTCTTTCTGTCTGCTGTTCATCGTCTTTTATTAGAAAATGTACCCTGTATTTCCCGTTCTTATCTGTTTTTGTTTCTGCTTTGTGGCGGGTTTTACTATATTGCAACCACTTACCTTCGTGATAATCTATCTAAACGTCAATTTCGGGAATCGGTCTACCGTCTGATGAAAGAATTGTTCCTTCCACAACGGTGCTGTGTTGCGTCTCTTTTTCTTCCAGGTCCCATTCTTCCTCTACACAACTAACCAGGCTGATAGTAAAAAGGAAGACTAATAAATACCATGGTTTTAAAATACTTTTTTTCCTCATAGTCTTTGCGTTTTTATAGTAAAATGCAGCATTTTTAATAATATTGCATAGGTATATAAAAACTTCAGGTATGCTGAACTTGTAGGTGTACTCTTTTATCAGGTTTCTGTTTAAAAGAGCTTATATTCGGAGATCAGGTTATTTTTAATCCGAAGGATGGTATAATGGCAATAGCATGATCAAAAATATCGGACTGTAATTCTGCATACTCTTTATCGGAGGAGGTAAGACAGAAGAAATTAAATTCCAGGGGTACTCCTCTGTCTGTTATTTCCTGCTGACTGATTTTGATCTCCATCATTTTATCTATTTTGGAATGGGCATTCAGGTACTTTTCCATATAATACCGGAATAACTGGCTATTGGTAGGAGTCTCAGTGTTTTCTGTTTTGAAATCTGCCAGGAGTGGAAATTCTTTTTTTAATTGTTCCTGTTGTTCGGTAGTGCTGAACTGAATGGTCGTTTTATCCAGGTAAATAATTTTTCTTACCGGTCTTCCGTCTGATAGGTTCATATCTCTCCAGTTCTTAAAGGTATTGGTTACCAGTACAGTGGGCGGAACAGTAGAGATCGAGTTATCGAAATTTTTTATTTTTACGGTAATAAGGGTTATCTCCTGCACGATCCCATCTGTTTTATTATCAGCGAGAGTGATCCAGTCTCCGGGTCTTACCATATCGTTCATAGAGAGTTGTACTCCGGCAATAAATCCGACCAGGGTATCTTTAAATACCAGCGAGAGAATAGCTGCAGAGGCTCCAAGCCCGGCAAAAAGGGCAGTAGGCGATTTATTGATAATAACACCGATGATGATAATAGCCCCTACAAAGAAAAGAATGACCTGAATGACCTGTACAAACCCTTTAATGGGACGATGCCTGTCACTGTTATGCAGCTGGTATACATCAAAGACGGTAAGGATAATACCATTCATAGCCATCAGGAAGGCAAAAATGATGTATACATTACAGGCTTTCTGTAAAAGAGCTATAAACCTGTTCCCTTCTTCAAAAACGGCGGGAAGAAGGGTATAGATAAGAATGGCAGGAATCATGTGAATGAGATAATTAACAGCTTTGCGTTGCAGGAGAATATCATCCCATTTGTAGGAAGTGTGTTTGGCCAGCCTGCTGATAGTAACTATAACAAACTTTTTACATATCTGATCTACTATATAGGCAAAGAGAAGGATGCCTGTTATAATAATAAGTTTATCGAGCAGATCGGCAATTGCTGCCGGCAAACCCAAATCGATCAGTAATCCGTTTAACCATTTATTAATATTTGCCATTCCATGCGGTTTTAACTACAGGAAATAACAGATAATGCTGAATTTGGTTTAGGACCGGCTTCCGGTAGAATACGGATTATTTCTGATAGATCAGGCGACTGTTCTCTTCGCCGAAAATATGTTCACCGACTACGGTCAGTTGATTACCGGTTGCTATTATCTTTTTCAGATTATCGCAACCACTGAAAGCTCCGTATTCGATGGAACTCAGGGTTTCCGGAAGGAGAATAGTACCGGAAAGGCGGTTGCATCCGCTGAACGCACGTTGTTCAATGGTTTCCAGCTTATGGGGAAGAACAACAGTGAGCAGGTATCTTTTCTGGGCAAAAGTGAATTCGGGTATTACAGTGGCTGTGGTTTGGCTGATATCAAGTGAAACCAGATTGTGTATATAGTTCCGGATGAGTTTAAAATCGTTCTCATCTAATTTTCCTTCGATAGTAAGAAAATTGATAGTACCGGGCTGGTTACCACTTTGCAGGATCGCATCTTCCAGAGTGGTAAGGGTTCCGACTTCCAGCGTGAGTTCTACCGGATCTCCTTCGATAAAGGCAAAATTCTCCCAGCGTTTTTTTACTTTATAACCATCCCGCGAACCGGCCGGGATGAAAACGGCCGTAATACTATCGGCCAGTGCATCTGCATGGAGATTGGGAGGAGTTTTACGACGTATCTGGCATATTTTCAGATTGTTGCATTCTTTAAATGCAGCTTCTTCGATATTCCTGGTTTTTTCCGAAAGAATGATTTTGCGAAGAGACTCCTTTCCATATTCTGTACCGTTCTCAACACGACAGAAGGCGTAGGCGGGGATACAGTTTAACGGATAGACATACACTTTATCGGGGTAAGTACTGGATTTCCCGGTATACATCCGGATATCAGCGTGTGAGATATCCAGTACTTCCAGTTTTGGGAATTCATCACGGAGATGCCTGAAATCAATGGCATTGATCTTACCGGTTAAGGTAAGATGAGTGACGTTCATAGCCTCCTCCTCGGTAAAATAGGATTTGAGGGTACCGGCTTTTTCAATATAAAATGTCTTACTTAGCTGAGCAAACAAAGGAATGATGTTTATCATCATTATTGCCAGAGATATAATAAGATATTTTGCTTTCATAAGTCTCTTTTTTATTTTGTCGTGCAGATATGGCAGTAAATCCATTGTTTTCTGATCTGTTCCGGGGCAAATATAAAAACTTTCCTGTAATTTACAGGCTATTTTTGCATTTTATGGCTATTTTTGCACAAAGCTGAATATCCCACTTATGAGTAGACCCGGTGATTTTAAAAGAAAAGTCCTATTCTGGATGAGAATTCCGGCGGTTCTCTGTTTTTTCATTAGCTTCCTGGTAATTTTTGAAAGATACTTACCCTTGGGAATGATTCCGGGGCATCTGTACGGAGGAGTGGTATCTTTGCTGGCTTCGCTTTTTGCTATTTTATTGTGCCGGCTGATCTTTGCCCGGAAGGAGAGTTGGGATCCGGGCTTTACCTCTACCTATATAGGTACGGATGTTTTCCTGGGACTTTTTGCAGCAATCTTTATATTGGGTACAGGGTTTCTGATCCTTCTTGTTACGGATCAACTGGAAATTACCGGGTATGGAATTGATCCTCGTATACTAATCATAGGATTGATCCAGTATCTTCTGGTAGCTCTTTCAGAAGAGATCCTGTGCAGAGGGTATCTTTTATATAACCTGATGAGGATTACGAACAGGTACGCAGCCTTGGTCATTACTTCCCTTATTTTTTCCATTCTTCATTTTTTTAATCCCGATTTTACGTTTTTCTCCTTTTTCTCTATTTTCCTGGCAGGTATTTTATTGGGGATCTCTTATATCTATACCCGGAGTTTATGGTTCTCCGTTTCACTGCATCTTTTCTGGAATTATATTCAGGGACCGATTTTAGGTTTTCCGGTAAGTGGTTCTAAAGGTTCGGAGAGCTTCCTGAACCTTCATATCTATGAAAAGAATATTTTTACAGGAGGTGACTTCGGTTTTGAAGGTTCTCTTTATTGCATACTATTGATACTTGTGGTTATACCTTGTCTGGCCTGCTATTACTA
>JAJQBG010000396.1 GCA_021203405.1 Bacteroides sp. | reverse complement strand
CTTTGGCCCTGTTCACAGAAGCGTTATTCTCTATTTTAATAATGATCTTTTTAATATATAAATTTTGGATCCGCCCCACCGGCGGATTATCAGGTCCCAGGACACGATCCCCGAAACTATCCCGGAGGCGGGTAGCCATATCCTGTGCCATCAGGTTTACCTTTACAGCATCTTTGTGCTTGATGTAGACATAGATAAAGCGGTAATAAGGCGGATACCGGAAGAGTTGCCGCTCTCCCATCTGATCCCGGTACATCTGCAAAAAGTTATTTTCAATGACCTGCCGGATGATAGGATGATCGGCCGAACGGGTCTGGAGAACAACCGTACCCTGCTTTCCTTTCCGGCCCGATCTGCCTGAAACCTGTGCCATTAACTGGAAAGCACGCTCGTAGGCACGAAAGTCGGGATAATTCAACAAGGTATCCGCATTAAGGATACCTACGACACTTACCCGGTCAAAATCGAGCCCTTTGGATACCATCTGGGTACCTACCAGAATATCGATCCGGCCCTCCTGATAATCGGAGATGATCCGTTCATAGGCACTCCGGCTACGGGCCGTATCCAGGTCCATCCGGGCTACCCGGGCTTCCGGGAACACCAGTTGTATCTCATCCTCCACCTTTTCCGTTCCAAATCCTCTTTCACCCACATCCGTACTTTCACAGGCCGGACAACGATTCGGATAAGGATAGGTATAACCGCAGTAATGGCAGGTTAAATGATTGATCCCCTTATGATAGGTCAGAGAAACATCGCAATTCTTACATTTAGGCACCCAGCCACACACATTACACTCTACCATCGGAGCAAATCCGCGGCGGTTCTGAAAAAGAATAACCTGCTCCTTATGATCCAGGGCCTGTTTCATCTTTTCGACCAACAGGGGAGAGAAACGACCGATCATCCGCTTCTTACGGGTCAGCTCCTTGATATCCACCTGTATGATCTCAGGCAACTGTATATGCTGATAACGCTCATTAAGCTCCGTCAATCCATACTTATCGGTAGATGCATTATAATAAGACTCCAGAGAGGGAGTTGCAGTTCCCAGTAAAGTTTTAGCATGATACAAAGAAGCCAGTACAATAGCTACACTTCGTGCATGGTAACGGGGCGCCGGATCATACTGTTTATAAGAATTTTCATGCTCTTCATCCACAATGATCAATCCCGGGTTTTTAAAGGGAAGGAGTACCGAAGAACGGGCTCCCAATATAATATCATAAGGCTCCTCTCCCAGTTGCTTTTTCCAGATCTCTACCCGCTCGGCATCCGAATACTTAGAATGATACACTCCCAGCCGGTTCCCGAAAACACGGAACAACCGGGTTGTTATCTGGGTAGTCAACGCAATCTCCGGCAACAAATAAAGTACCTGTTTACCCTGAGCAAGCATCTCCCGGATCAGGTGTATATAGATCTCCGTTTTTCCGCTGGAAGTAACTCCATGCAGTAATACTACATTTTTATCCTCAAATTGGTTTTGGATCGATTTAAAAGCCTCCTGCTGTGACTCATTCAAAGGATTGAGGGGAGCAATATCCGTATAGCCGGATCCCAGACGTCCGATCTCCTTCCGGTGCATCTCCAGGATCCCTTTTTTAACCAGTTCCTGGAGAACGGCCGGGGAAGAGTGGCTCTTTTCCAGTAATTCACGCCGCGAAACAGACTGGGAGAGATCCTTTCCCGCACGCATAGCCAACTCCATATATTTCATCAATACGGCTAATTGTTTAGGTGCCCGGGTAAAACCATCCAGAAGCGTTCTCAAAGCCTCCTCGCCCCTATAATCCGGTGCCAGCTCCACATAGAGTTCGGTCTTCGGCTTATACGTACGTTTCATCTCCTCTTTTACAAAAACAGCTTCTTTATCCAGCAAAGATTTTACGACCGGTACTATATTGGGGATCTCACACGCCCGGATCAACTTAGTCAATGTATAAATACCATCCGTACTTAATACATCCAGTACTTTTTGCTCCTTGCCGGAGAGTCTCTCTGCCGCTTCATACTCAGGATTAAGTTCCACCACGGTCTCACTCTCCAGTTTCAATCCGGAAGGTAAAGCAGCGGTGTAGATATCCCCCAGGGTACACAGATAGTATTCCGCCATCCACTCCCATAATTTCAGCTGAACAGGCAATACGATGGGTTCCCTGTCCAGTACTGTAGTAATATCCTTCACTTCATAGGAAGGCTTTTCCGTATGTTTCCGATAGACAATAGCCGTATAAAACTTCTTTTTTCCAAAAGATACCACTACCCGGTAACCTACATCCACCTGCCCGGCCAGTTCGGCAGGAACAGAATAGGTAAAAGAATTTTTCAGGGGTAACGGTAAAATAACATCCACAAACATTTCAACCAGGAATTTATTTCAGAAGTACAAATATACAATAAATAAAGAAGCAGATAACAACCCTGTTCCGGTGATAGAATAATTTAACGTCTTCCCGCAGCAACATAAAAAAAGCAGAGCTTCAGACTCTGCTTTTCTATTATTTTCGATCCGTTTTCAGAACATATAGGTCATAGAAACCTGCCACACTTTGCTTTTGTATTTATACTCTTCTCTACCCCGGCCTGTTTCTATTATCTTTCCCGAAGAAGCACAGGGAATATTGTAGTTAACCCCAAACTGCACATGGTGAAAGAGCTTAATACCAGCACCTAAATTAATAGCCACATAAGAATTCTTCAATTCATACTCATATTTATCAAAACTCTTGTCCTTACTCAGGTCAAAGATAAAATCAGGACCGGCAGCCAGGTAAACGGCCAGTAACCGGCTAAAACCGATCGTATACTTTAAATTGATTGGAATTTCAAACCCATTTTGTTTAATGGTATGATCCTGCACTTCTACATTACGCTGGCTGAATAAAACAGCCGCATCCATACCAACCCCGATCAACGGAACTGTAAATTCAGCCATAGGCCCGATAAAGAACCCTGTACGATTATCTACCCCGAAAGCAGAACTATTCAGAGATGCTTTTGCCAGGTTCAATCCTCCCCTTACACCAAAGCCCATCTGAGCCACCGCAGGAGTTGCCATACAGAAGCATACAGCCAGTAGGAGTACACTGATAAATTTCTTCATAATCTTATGGTTTATTATTCTTAAGCAAAGATATAGAATTTTATTCATCAATTCCACAAATACCTGTAGAATTGTTCATCCGCTACTATCCGTAACAAACCGGAAAAAGAGAATGTTTATCTTTGTTAAACAACAACACAAATAAATTATTTATGAAACACTTCAGGAACAGAGTCTTTTTAGCACTCATCGTTCTCCTGCTTGCAGCCGGAACAGACGCACGGGAGAAGTACAATTTTAATTTCGACTGGAAACTACAGGTAGGAGACTTCCCGGGAGCAGAAGCTCCCTCCTACAAAGACGACGGATGGCAGGAAGTTACTCTTCCCAGAGCCTTTAACGAAGACAAAGCTTTTAAACTCAGCATCGATCAGCTTACCGATACGGTGGTATGGTACCGGAAAAAGTTCAGACTGCCCCCCGAAAGCCGGAACAAAAAAGTATTTATCGAATTCGAAGGAGTGCGGCAAGCGGCCGACTTTTACATCAACGGGAAACACCTGGGATTGCACGAGAACGGTGTTATGGCAGTAGGCTTTGATCTCACGCCTTACCTTGAACCCGGAAAAGAGAATGTGATCGCACTGAGAATTGATAACAGCTGGAGTTATGCGGAACGCTCTACCGGAAACCGGTTCCAGTGGAATAATAAAAATTTTAATGCAAATTACGGAGGTATTCCCAAAAACGTATGGTTGCATGTTACGGATAAACTTTACCAAACCCTGCCTCTTTACAGCAACCTGGGAACCACAGGAGTATATATCTATGCAGAAGATATCCGTATAAAAAGCGGGAGTGCCATCATACACGCAGAGTCGGAAGTAAAGAATGAATACGATACTCCCCGGCAGGTGGACTATGAAGTAGAGATAACTCCACAAACAGGCAACTCATCGTATGCTTTCAAAGCAACCGGAACAGTCACCATTCCTGCCGGAGAGAGCTGCACCCTGAAAGCCTCCGGGAGACTGGAACGACTAAACTTCTGGAGCTGGGGATACGGTTACCTTTATAACGTAAAAACCATACTGAAAGTGAACGGAGAGGTGATCGATGAAGTAACCACCACAACCGGATTCCGCAAAACCCGCTTTGCCGACGGAAAGATCTGGTTGAACGACCGTGTCATACAGATGAAAGGATTTGCCCAGCGTACCAGTAACGAATGGCCGGGTGTAGGGATGTCCGTTCCCGCGTGGCTCAGCGACTTCTCCAACGACTTGATGGTAAAAGCAAATGCCAACCTGGTACGATGGATGCACGTTACTCCCTGGAAACAGGATATAGAATCGTGCGACCGCGTAGGCCTTATACAGGCTATGCCGGCAGGAGATGCGGAAAAAGATATACAGGGAAGGCAATGGACCCAACGCCTGGAGCTGATGCGGGACGCTATTATCTACAACCGCAACAACCCAAGCATACTCTTTTACGAATGCGGCAATGAATCCATTAGTGAAGAACACATGCTGGAGATGAAAGCCATCCGTGACCGGTACGACCCACACAACGGAAGAGCCATCGGTTCCCGTGAGATGCTTGACATCCGTGTAGCCGAATACGGAGGAGAGATGCTCTATATCAATAAAAGCGGTTATCACCCGATGTGGGTCATGGAATACTCCAGGGATGAAGGATTACGCAAGTATT
Organism: Bacteroides sp.; assembly: GCA_021203405.1. Taxonomy (GTDB): domain Bacteria; phylum Bacteroidota; class Bacteroidia; order Bacteroidales; family Bacteroidaceae; genus Bacteroides. The sequence continues at coordinate 3,470 of JAJQBG010000396.1, read as the reverse complement.
GGGATGAATACAGCTACCCTTTCCATAAAGAGGGAGCAGGCCCGCTCTATCGGGGGCAGGATGCCGGCGACTACAACCGGAACCAGGACCAACTTGCCATTGAACACATCCGGCGCTGGTACGACTACTGGAGAGAGCGTCCGGGTACCGGTAACCGGGTCAGTTCCGGTGGAATCAAAATTATCTTCTCCGATACCAATACCCATTACCGGGGAGAAGAGAATTACCGCCGCAGCGGTGTAACCGATGCTATGCGCATCCCCAAAGACTCCTATTACGCCCATCAGGTCATGTGGGACGGATGGGTAGATACCGAAAATCCACGCACCCACATCATCGGTCACTGGAACTATGATCCGGGCACTCTTAAACCCGTTCAGGTAGTTTCAAACGGAGATCAGGTAGAACTATTGATCAACGGCAAATCCAAAGGATTCGGAAAACAATCCTACCGCTTCCTCTATACGTTCGAAGATATTGCCTGGGAGAGCGGAGTCCTGGAAGCAGTAAGCTACAACGAAAAAGGGCTGGAAGTAAGCCGGGATAAGATCGTTACTGCCGGAGCACCACAACAGATCCGCTTAAGCCTCATACAAGGCCCTGACGGACTCCATGCCGACGGTGCCGACCTGGTATTAGTCCAGGTAGAAGTGACCGATGCAGACGGGATCCGCCACCCGCTGGCCAATGAAACGATCCACTTCACACTGGAAGGTCCCGCCGAATGGAGAGGAGGGATCGCACAGGGACCGGATAACTACATTTTATCAACCCGTCTCCCTGTTGAATGCGGTATCAACCGGGCCCTGATACGCTCTACCCGGACCGCCGGTCAGATCACTTTACGCGCCACAGCAGACGGACTGGAACCCGCCCTCCTTACCTTCACCTCCAAACCAGTAGAAGTAAAAGAAGGACTTTCCACCTATATTCCTGGCAACCGGCTGAGAGGAGTGCTTGAAAGAGGAAAAACACCGGGAACACCTTCGTACACCGATATCAAGGTCACCGTACCTGTTCGCTCCGCCATAGCCGGAACCAACCAGGAGATGGCTATTAACAGCTACGACGACAACGAACTGAGTGAATGGAGGAACGACGGACGCGCCCATACAGCCTGGATCACCTATACCCTGGACCGGACCGCAGAAATCGACGATATCTGCATCAAATTAATCGGTTGGAGAATGAGAAGTTATCCCCTGGAGATCTATGCAGGAGAAGAGCTGATCTGGAGTGGAGAGACAGAAAAAAGCCTGGGATATGTCCATCTGGATGTTAAACCGGTCCGGACCGACACCATAACCATCCGTTTAAAAGGGAGTACTACAGAAGAGGATGCTTTCGGACAGATCGTAGAACTGGAAGTCCCGGAAGAGCTGGATCTTTACAAAGCCAGGGACGGTGCTAAAACAGGCAACGAACTCCGCATTGTAGAAGTAGAATTTCTCGAAACCATAAACCGGTAGTTCCTCCCTTCCCCGATCAAATAACCTATCCCGGATCTCTCTGTCCGATAGAAGTCCCGGGATAGGTTATCCTCTTTTTCTTTACCTTCTTTAACGGCCTACCTTTCCCTATTTCTCTTCAACTTTCCTATCTTTGTTAAACTATTAATTTTAAACAGATAACCTTATGTTCCAAAAAGAGACTTACAGAGCCCGTCGGGAAACCTTGAAAAAGCAAATGGGCTCCGGAATACTTCTATTTCTCGGAAATGACGAATGCGGTATTAATTACGAAGACAACACTTACCCCTATCGGCAGGATTCCACTTTCCTTTACTACTTTGGCCTATCCTATGCAGGCCTGGTAGCTGTTATTGATATCGACGAAGACACAGAGATCATTTTTGGCGATGAACTCTCCATCGATCACATCGTATGGATGGGCACCCAGCCCACGCTTAGCGAGAAAAGCCAACAGGTAGGAGTGGAAACCATCCTTCCCTCCAGGAAGCTGAACTCTTACCTGGAAAAAGCAGCCCATAAAGGCCAACGGATCCATTACCTTCCCCCTTACCGGGCCGAACACCGGTTAAAATACATAGAGCTCCTGGGCCTGTTTCCCAACGACCAGCACGGATCTGTCAACTTTCTACGCAGTGTCATCAACCAACGGAACTATAAAACAACCGAAGAGATCGTAGAGATAGAAAAAGCCTGTGATGTAACAGCCGATATGCACATAGCAGCTATGAAGTATATACGACCGGGTATGAAAGAGTACGAAGTCGTATCCGTACTCCAATCCGTAGCCACAGCAGCCGGTTGTTCCCTCTCTTTTCCCATCATTGCCACCATTAACGGGCAAACATTGCATAACCATTATCACGGAAATACCATCCGGGAAGGAGAACTTTTCCTGATCGACGCAGGAGCCGAAACGGAAATGGGCTATGCCGGTGATATGTCTTCCACCATACCGGTAGGAAAGAAATTCACCACCCTTCAGAAAGAGATATACGATATCCAGGTAGCTTCCCATCTTACCGCAGTCAACGCCCTGAAACCCGGCATTCCCTATATGGAAATATACGACTCCGTGTGCAAAGTCATTTTCAACGGCCTTAAAGAGCCGGGATTTACCCGGGGAGATGCCGACGAAGCTGTCCGGGCAGGAGCCCATGCCCTCTTTATGCCACACGGATTGGGTCATATGATGGGGCTGGATGTACACGATATGGAGAACCTGGGAGAATTATGGGTAGGATACGACGGTCTACCCAAAAGTACCCAATTTGGCCGTAAATCCGTTCGCCTGGCCCGCCCCCTGGAACCAGGTTTTGTCCTGACCGTAGAACCCGGTATCTATTTTATTCCCGAATTGATAGATCTATGGAAAAGCCAGCAAAAATTCACTGAATTTATCAATTACAACAAAGTAGAATCCTATAAAGATTTTGGTGGTATACGGAATGAAGAAGATTACCTGATCACGGAGAGCGGTGCCCGTAGACTCGGTAAAAAAAATTCCATTGACCATCGAAGAAGTAGAAGCACTCAGGTAATACAAGGCCCATTTAGGTAAAAAGCCCTCAGCAAAACCGATATTTTTCTATTTCCCCTGTATATACGCAACTATGTACTGGTGTCCGGTTAACTCATTTAAGATCTTTGGAACTATCAAAATGATAGTCATGCCGGGTGAAAACCCGTGAGGGTTTAATGTGAATAACCCCCAGTGAAGAAAGCGAAGCGAACGACTGGGGGAATGAGTAGCGAAAAACTGCAACCCCAGTGGGTTGAATGCACACATCCTTTATTATATGTAATAGGGCCTACATTTACCCTGTTTTTATGTCCGAAAAAGACTTCAACCCTTATTCTTTAACAAGCCGCCGATAAGGAGACGCAAGTACGCGTCTACAAGAAGGGCAAGGAAGGATGATGATAAAGAAGAGATGTAGGTACACACACAAAAAAAGAGTCCTCTACTTTTTCAAGTAAAGGACTCTCTCTGAGTCAAAA
>JAJQBG010000110.1 GCA_021203405.1 Bacteroides sp. | reverse complement strand
CTCCAAGGTATAAGGATAGATTTCACATCCAGGAGTATTTTTATACACCCATGTACCATCACCGGCAACTTTAGGCCATACCTGGTCTTCATCAACCGGAATAAACTGTAACATATCGAAATGAGTAGCACGGGGGGTGTTTAAAGCATCCATCCTGAGTATATGACGTCCGGTTGAAGATACCCGGATAGTACCCAATAAAGATCCGTGATAGGTATTAAAGACCTGGAAAGTAGGACTTGTTGTATAACTCTTCTTATTCTCCTGCAATAATTTGTCATCATCCGGTACTCCGTCCGTTAACCCGCTTCCTATATCATTATACAGATTTACCACATTCATAATCTGATCCTCTTCGCCTGTCTGTTTAAAGGAGGCACGGATATTAGCACTGGTTTCAGGTACTGCTCTACGAGTACAGAGCCAGACATTATAAGTACCTTCCACGAGCAAAGGTGTGGTAAACTCTATCCATGAAAGATTAGCAGTACTTATACGGAAATCTAAATAATCTCCATAAGCATAAGCGTTTCTGAGATCATCTGTCCAGGCGTAACAGTAATATCCTAAAGTTAAAGCAGGGAACTCTACCTCTGAAAGATCTTCATTAGTAAAGCTGGCAGTAGCCCCCGGTTTACGGAAATCTTTCAACGCCCGTATTTCCGGTTGATCTGCTAAATCAAAATAGACCCGGTAAGCTTTCCGGTTTTTAATTTCAAGTTGTCCCAGAACTTCATGGATTACTCCATTGAAACAAGTAAGGTCCGTATAAATACTATTACGATCTACAGGTACACCATCCTCATCCAGTTCCCCTATCTTAAACTCATTTATTAGGATATTATCTCCATCCAGATTAAAAGTCAATACCTGATTAGAACCATACGTAGAGAATGCAGAAGCATACAACATATCCGTTACATATTTGCGCTCCGGCACACAATGGTACTGAACAAAATTTAACAACAAAGCGTCATTATCTGTTATATCCGGTGTATTTTCCTGCAGACGTTCCAGAAGTGCCGAACGGGTATCAACCCCTAATTCATGGAAAACCTCATTACACTGGAGGAAATAAGAATAGAATACACTATCTCCGGATTGGGAAAGTACTTTATCAAATCCGGTATCTCTAATAAGTTCTTTCATAATAGAGAACTCCACATCTGGTAAAGATTTAATGGTTTCCCAGACTGTTTGAATAGACTCCTCTAATACATGATCAACCACATGAATATACCCATTTCCCAGAGAGATATCTTTCTCTATAATCCGGGCCTGGCGATTTACTTCTATATATACTTCACCACTGGTATCATTCTTTGTAGCTACGGTTAAATATTGGTTACGAATAGTTGCAGAGATAAGTCGTCCATCTACAAAATCACTGGTTGCCAGTGTATCATTCACAACATGGATACCCACAAATGCCTGGGCTTCTTCTTCAGATATACTTTCCAGGGAAATACCCTTCTCTCTCAGAAATTCCTGAACTGCATTATTAGTAGGAACGAAGCAGGTATAGGTGCCATAAGCATGCAACATACCCCGGTAATCTGCCTTATCTACCAGAGACAGAAAATCTGTCAGACCGTTTGCTTCAACCTCCATATATTCATCGATCATAGGTATTTCAGAAGTACGATACACAGACCCCTCTAATTCATCTTTACAGGAGAAAACTCCCAAAAGAGTTATTCCTGCCAGCAGGGACATTAGCCTGTATATATATTTTTTAATTATAAGTTGACTCTTTTTCATAGTATACATCGTTTAATTAGCATAAAATTCATTTTGGGTAAGTAGCGGATTAGACTCTATTTCACGCTGTGGAATTGGGAAATAGTGACTATTATAACTACGGAATTTTGTCTGAAGTGTATATACTTTTTCAGCAGGAGCACTCCGTATCACGGATTCCAGTAAATAGTTCAGATTATTGCCTGCATAATTATCCCTTTTGGCATTACGAAGCAAATCATACCAGCGTTTACCCTCATAGGGAAATTCACGGGCACGTTCCCAGAGAATAAATTGCTCCAATGTTTTTCCATCAAAGTTATTATCAGTACCGATGAGATCTGTCGACTCTACCGCATTACCCCGGTTACGGATTAACTGTAAAACTTGCAATGCTTCATCATAATAATTACGGTTTCCACTCTGTATTCCAAGTTGTGTAAGAGCTTCTGCCTTCATCAGATAGATCTCAGCCAGACGATAGACTATAAAGTTTCCTGTCATTTCCAGTTCTTCCCGGGAACTCCCTTCGCGTTCACGTCCGATGTATTTCCAGATATATCCCTGACGTACACCCATGCCCTGACGTATGTCGTAGTAACTTCCATCTCCTGTATTAGTAGAGGGATAAATATAATCAGAAAGTGTACTGTTATTAGCGGATAATTGTCCGTTAGTCTGATTCATTATTTTCCAGAAAGGGTTTAATTTTTCGCTGCTATACTGAAACTCAAAAATACTTTCCACACTATTTCCATTTACATATAGAGAGAGGAACATATTATCGGCATCTCCTTCATTAGGATGATATACACTAATATTATCTTCTTCAGTAACCCCTTCTATAATTTCCTCCTGACGGCTTACCGGTATTAAAGCAAATTGTCCGGAATTAATAATTTGATTACACTGTTCCACGCATTTATCATACTGCTCATTCCAAAGGTAAAGGTCTGCCAGAAGAGCCTTTAGCATCCAGGCTGTTACCCGCCCCTTATTCTGTGCCACATCTGTATTACTATAAGAAAAAGGAAGGGTTTCATTACCAGACTGGTTTAACGCTTCAAGATGATCAATAAGGATAAGTATGATTTCCTCTTTCGGACTTTTAGCCAGTGAAAGTGTTTGCGCACTGTTGGTATAAGGTTCCAGTGAAAAAGGAGCATCTCCGAAAGACCGAACTAGGTAAAAGTACATCAAGCTACGTATCGTTACGGCCTGTGCAAGATATTCATCGAGCAATTTCTCTGTAAAAGATTCATCATTTTCATAAGCTAAGTGTGAGTATTCGATAAGAATATTACAGAGATTAATTGTTTTATAAAAATGTTGCCAACCATCTAGAGTAGCATTATCAGCCGCGATTTCACCCTCAATAATACGTGAAAAACGGTCAGTCGGATTCCGGGGGAAATCTGCGATCATATCAGCACGAAGTTCACCAAAAATAAACATGGCTTCTCCCAATCCGTCACTGATTAAGGAGGCATAAATTCCATTCATGGCAGAGTGTACATCCTCTTTGGTCTTCCAATACTCTTTAGAAGGAACTCCATCTTCAGGCATCAGATTCAACCATTCATTGCAACCGGTCAGTACCAATATCTGAGCCATCACCAAAAGTGATACTATATAATCAGTTATTTTCATATTTATACATTTTTAGAATGTAACATTAAATGTGACAGTGAACTCCCGGGAACGCGGTACACGCGCATCATCATAACCTATTGCAAAAGGATCACTGTTACTCATGGAAATTTCCGGATCCTGTCCGGTATATTTAGTCCATACATACAGGTTGTTTATCAACAAATTTATATAAGCTTCCTGTAAAGGAGTTTTATTTAAAAATTTACGGTTAACCTGATATTTGAGGGATAAAGATTTAAAGCGAAGGAAAGAACCATCTTCAATAAAACGATCAGAGCCCAAATAGTTATAACCGGTATTATAGAGTGCACGCGGTAAAAGGTCAGAAGGAGCTTCTGCCTCATTTTCATACTCATGGCGCCACCGGCGAAGAACAGCTGTACTTTGGTTATCAAAATTGTACATCTTCTCCAGATTCATTTTCGCCCGGTTTACCACTTTATTTCCATAACGAAAATTAAAGTAAGCATTCAGAGTAAAGTCTTTATAACGGATCGTAGGACCAAAACCACCGGTAAATTTAGGTGTGGAGTTACCCAGGTAAACAATATCCTGATAATCAATGTTACCATCATTGTTTACATCCACATAACGAGCATCACCCGGCTGAAACTCATAGTCAATACTTGGATATCCAAAACGCATTTGCACCGGAACCCGCTGTCCTTTTTCATCATAAGTATAAATTTTATTACCATTTTTATCGCGGGCAATAGTCTGATCTTTATTTAAATAGACTCCATCATACATATATCCGTAAAAAGACCCCATAGGTTGATTAACCTCAAAACACCGTACATAATCTCCGTTGGAAAGGCCGGTACCGGTTTCCATCGGATATAGTTCGGAGATCTCACGGATGTAGTTTTTATTCTGGGAGATATTAAAATTAAAACTTAGTGTAAGATCACGCATACGTACCGGAACGGTATTGACCGAAAGCTCCCATCCCTGATTATCCATAACCCCTACATTCATATCTACTTTAGTAAAGCCAGTACTACTGGGAATATCCAGGTTATAAAAGAACAGATCATTGGTACGTTTTTTATAAAACTCCAGATCTACGTTGATACGGTTATTAAAGGCCGCAAAGTTGAGTCCGACGTTCTGTTGAGTAGTATGTTCCCAACGGAGGTTGATCTGTTCCAGATTAGAGAGATAAGTTCCCGATTCACCCAAATAAGGATAATCGTAAATATTATAGATCCCTACATGGGCAAAATCGTACTTGGGACGGGAACCGTTCACTCCGTAACTGGCACGAAAGCTGAGTTCATCCAGCCATTTTTCTGACCAATACATAAAAGGTTCACTGGAAACACGCCAACGGGCAGAAACACTGGGAAAAGCTCCCCAACGATAATCGGAACCAAAACGGGAATCTCCATCTCCACGAAGGCTTGCATTGATTAAATACCGGTCCAGGAAACCATACTGTACAGTACCGAAAAAGGAGACTGTACGGTTACTGGATTTACTGGAACTTACTCCTACAATACTAGAACCATTTACACGCGAAGGATTGGAGGGATCCTGCAGATAAGGACTTACACTATTAGCGGTGGTAGCACTATATCCTGCTGCACTTTTATCGCTGGTATTAATCCCCAAGAGCCCCATAAAGTCGTGTTTATCACCTAGACGAGGAGTAAAAATAGCTTTATTATAAGTGGTAAGAATAAAGGCTTCTCCATCATAATCATCAGCCCGATTCGCTTGGAGTTCACTCCAGGGACGTCCCGTAGCAGTCTGGGGCAAAAAGGCACTTTTCTTTTCATTCAACACATCCAGACTTACATCAAACTGATACCGGAACCAGTCTGCAGGGCGATATATCAATGACAGATTAGAGATAATACGGTCGGATGTAAACTTATGATAAGCTTCATTAGCCATAGCAACCGGATTATAAGGATTGGAAACTGATCCGTTCCAGTAACCCTGTGGAGAAGTAAGGGGAGAGAAGTAATTACCGGTTAAAATACCGATTTCATTATACTCATAGATACTCATATTGGGCATACGGGTAAAGGCTCCATTACTTACATCATAATTTTTATTCAGGTAAGTGATATAGTTCTGGTCATTTTCACTGTGGGTATAGGTCATACTGGCCTGAAACTTGATCTGTTCAGAAACATCATAATCTACATTCAGACGGGTATTTATGCGTTGCAAACCTGTACCAATAATAGTGCCTTCATTGTCATAATACCCCAAAGAGAGACGGTAAACGGCTTTGTCTCCACCTCCTGTTACAGACAGGTTATGATCTTGTGCAAATCCACGCCGGGTTACTTCATTAAACCAATTGGTATTCTGACCATAATTGTAGAAGTAATAAGGTTGGTTGACATCGTATGCGAATTCTGGATTACTAATCGGATTATATAAACTACCGGAATTTAACATAGCTTCCTGTAACATGGTAGTATATTGATCACCGGTAAGAGTAGGAATAGTAGAAGGTTTCTGAGACACAGTACCTTTAAAGGTATAGGATACACGAGGTTTACCTTTTGTACCACGCTTAGTGGTGATCTGAAGTACCCCATTGGCTGCCCTTGAGCCATAAATAGCTGTTGCTGCCGCATCTTTTAATACTACAATTTCTGAATATCATCCGGAGCAATGTTCAGCATCTGAGAATATTGTTCTTCATCAGCATTAGAAAAGTCAAAATCAGAAGACACTTCCGTCTCATAGGGAAATCCATCCACTACAATCAAGGGTTGAGAAGATCCGTTAATAGAAGTTGTACCACGAATACGAATGGACATCCCTGTACCAGGAGCACCTGAACCTGCTGTCATATCCATACCAGCAATACGTCCCTGCAAAGCATCGTCAATACTGGCACCTGCCATATTATCAGCAATATCTGCCATGGAAATACAGGTAGCGGCCGTAGTAAGATCTCGTTCATTTACGCTCAACATTCCATTATTAACACGTCGTTGAGCTACAATTACGGCTCCTTCCAGCATAATAGATTCCTCTTCCATCTGTACATTAATAGTGGTGCGGGTGCCTAAAGAGATTTCTTGTTTAACAAATCCTGTATAACTAACTACCAGCTTATCACCGGGTTTTACATCAGCTAACAAACTATAATTACCATCCAGGTCGGTAATAGCATGAGTAATAATACGCTCATCTTTATTCATCAGTACCACATTGGCACCGGGTAAACTCTCATTATCTGTGACGGAAGTTACTACACCGCGAATCATGATCCGGGTATTTCCTCCTGCCTGTGCCAGCAAAGAAGAGGGCAAAACAAGCAGACAGATTAACAGCATATATATTTTAAGACTCCTTTCATAGATTCTTTTTATAAATTATTGATTATTAGGGGAATTAACTTTAAAGCTAAGATAGCTATCAATAGCATGTATTACAGCACGCGGCCCCATATAGTTACTCTTTTTAATATCGCGGATTACTGTAGCCTCACCTATTCCTTCAACCAGAATCTTATTACCGGATTCTATATTTCGAGGAGTAAAAATAAGTTTACCATTTTCTTTCCTAACGACCACATCGGTCTTTTCGGAAATGAGATCCAGATCCAGATCAGTTACCCGATAAGCTGTAGAGAGTATCAGAGAAGAATAATTACCAGGCATGATCACAGTTAATCCATCATCTGGAACAACTGTTCCACCCAGTAAATGGATACTGACGAAATTAGCCACGTTTTCTGCTATCTCGGCATCATAATCTCCTGAGGTTATATCCAGAAGCGAAGAGGAAGGTTCAGGCAAAATTCCTGTATTAATAAGTTCCTGCAATATATCATCCTGTAGAACCAGAACAGTATAAAAACTGGAGGCACTTACACCGGAAATCGTTCCTTCGGTAGCACTATAAAGAGTCTTTGTTAAATATTCAAAGAAAATAGTGGCATTCGGATTACTCTCCACATATTCCTTTAAACAATTATATAAAGACTGATCTTCCCAACCTCCTGCTTCAGTAGGATTGGTCATCCTCGGACTATACTGAAGTAATTTATCCATTTTAAATACGTGGCCATTATTAAACTCATCTATATACTCAAGATTAACAACCTCTCCCGATTTAATATTACCTACTCCCTGGAGTTCATTATTTCTGTAACGAATCATTTCTCCATAACTATTTACAGCATATCCGTATCCCTCATATTCAGACAGTAATCCCCCAGTAAAATCTTTCAGTTCAGTATTCTGGTCCCGGTAAAATATTCCCATTCTTATCAGACGTCTTAAACGATCATCCACCGTTAAAGAACCTAATAGGTCTTCATTGCTGAATGTATCATCCCCTTCGTTATATGTGTATCCATCCGCCATCAATAATTCATCTGCAGGAATAATAAGAGTATAATTTTCATCTGTAAAACCCGTCAGCGGACTTTTCATCAAGTCATCCACAATACTGCTGTAATATTTATTAAAAGCAATATTCAACAGATTACAGGCAGGATTAAGAAGGATCTCAGAGTAAACCGTCTCAAAATATTTGCTTTTAATCACTTCGTCCGAATAGTATAGAATTCCATTACTGGCTATCCGGGCTTCTTTTATGCTACTCTCATTAAACGAAGGACCTCTTCCCCCTTCTCCATTCAGAAATTCCCCATTTGCATTTTGAGAGGTCTGGAACATGGAAGGCCATACCAGATTAGGAATCATATGAGATTTCAGGAAAGCAGCCACTACATCTACAGAGAGTTCACTTAAAGTATTAGCATACCTAAGAAGCTTTTCATTCACGAATTTATTGATCGCTTCATTAGATGGAACAATTAAGGTATTACCGCCCTGCTCATAGGTTAACTTCATATCTGAATTACTATAATTT
>JAJQBG010000402.1 GCA_021203405.1 Bacteroides sp. | reverse complement strand
ATTTAATACTTACCCCAATGCGGATTACTGAATAATAAAAGGCACCCGCCTGATTACTTTCCCGGACATACCCTCCGGAGCTATTACCTGCTTTCAGAGCAGGTTGTGTGATTGTATATTCAGTATTTATCTTTTCTAAAAACTTTCAGACATGTAATAATTGATGCTGGCGCATTTATCTATGCCCTTTTTACCTTGTTGCGGAATATACTTTTCTGCAACCCACTCACCTATGCCGGTGATTACCAAATCTTATTCTATTCATTTTTTAATCAAATTGTTATGTGTATTATAGTAAAAAAATATCCTATTCACATCCCGGTAACCCCATTCTTTTTAATGAACTCAGCTTCACGGTGCATGCCGGAAGTAAAACAGGGCTGATAGGGAATAACGGAACAGGGAAATCTACCCTTTTACAACTGATGGCGGGTGTGTTGCCACCTTTGTCGGGTGAGTTTATTATAAAAGATCCGGTGTGGTATATACCCCAGCACACCGGGCAATACGACCGGCAGACTGTGGGGGAGGTGTTGTGCATTAGTCAAAAGTTGGCAGCACTTCATGCAATACTGGCAGGAGAGGCAACTGCTGAAAATATGGAGATGCTGAATGACGACTGGGAACTCGAAGAGCGGGTAAAAGATGCTTTCCGGAAATGGAAAATAGAGCATCTGGACCCCTCACATAAATTCCATGAATTGAGTGGCGGTGAGAAAACAAAAGTCTTTTTATCCGGTATCAATCTTCACGAACCGGCTATTGTTTTGTTGGATGAACCTACCAACCATCTCGACTTTGACAGCCGGGAACTGTTATACCGTTTTCTTCGCCAAACCCATAAAACCTGCCTGGTGGTGAGCCACGACCGCACTTTATTGGAGCAACTGGATTTTCTGTATGAACTTTCGGCATCCGGCATAAAAGCCTATGGAGGAAATTATTCTTTTTACCGGGAACAGAAAAAGATAGAGGCCGAAGCATTGGAAGAGCAGGTACTGGAAAAAGAGAAAGCCATCCGGGCAGCCCGTAAAATAGCCCGTGAAACAGCCGAACGCAAACAGAAAAAGGATGCCCGCAGTGAAAAGTATAGCAGTAAAATGGGAATAAGCCGCATGGCGGTTAATACACGCCGGGATAAAGCTGAAAAGAGTAGTACCCGGTTAGTAAATGTCCATACGGAGAAACTGGACACACTGGGCGAGTCGCTGAAAAAGTTGAAAAATGAAGTACAAACAGAAATGAACCTGGTGGCCGGCCTCCATGCTTCGGCATTGCACAAAGGCAAAATACTCCTTACTGCCTGTGAGGTCAACTTCCGGTATGCAACCGGATGGCTATGGCAAGAAGATCTCTCTTTCCGGATCAGCAGTGGAGAACGCTGGCTGGTAAAAGGTACAAACGGAAGTGGGAAAACGACCTTACTGAAACTTTTGATGGGTAACCTGTCCCCTCTGAAAGGGAGAATAGAAAGAAGCGGCTTTTCTTCACTTTACCTGGATCAGGACTATGCTTTACTGGACGGGCAATTAACGGTCTCTGAGCAGGCTGCCGCTTTTAATAACCGGGGGCTGTATGACCATGAAGTGAAAAAACAGTTAACCCGCTTCCTGTTCTTACCTGCCGACTGGAACAAAAAATGTGCCGGCCTGAGTGGCGGAGAAAAGATGCGGCTTGTTTTTTGCTGCCTCTTACTGAGTAATAACATTCCGGATATGCTGATACTGGATGAACCAACCAATAACCTGGATGTAAAAAGCCTGGATACGATCACCTCGGTGGTGAAAGACTTTGCCGGTACGCTGGTTATTGTATCACATGATACCTGGTTCACCACCACAATAGGAATTGATAACGTGCTGGAATTGTAAATTTTACTCTGTAGGTTCTGGAAAGGAAATTGTAAAATAGCTAATAATATGATTTTTAATAATATGAAGGAAATAAAAAAACTACTTAAAAAGAGTCTGATGTACCTTAAAAAATTGAAATAGTAGCTAAATGGCATACATTGTGTTAAATTTGGCACTATTAAAACGAATTAAGTTTTGTATTTTTGCGCCTTTATTCAAGGTCAAAAAGATTGTATGACAAGAAAGATTGCATTTCTGGTGTTGTTGTTTGTAGGCGTGGTCTTTGGGGTGAAAAGCCAGAATACAATATTAAGGGGACTGGTGACAGACTCTATTACAGGAGAACCGTTACCCTATGTCTCTCTACTGTTGGATGGCACTACAACCGGTACCGTTACCGACGACTACGGTGAATTCTACCTCTCAACATCAGCAAAATCAAATAAATTACTGGTTAGTTATCTGGGATATGCAACGAAAGCGGTCCCGGTAACCAGTGGCAGGAATAATCAACTGAAAATTGAATTGGTGCCCGAAGGGATCACCCTTTCGGAAATTGTGATTAAACCCGGTAAAGAAAGATATTCCAAACGGGAAAACCCGGCAGTTATCTTTGTCCGGAATGTAATTGCTTCGCGCGAAAGTAACGACCCGCGTAACCAGCCCTATTTTACATACGACCAGTATGAAAAAATGGTTTTTGCGATGAACGACTTTGAGCCTAAGCCCAAATCGGATTCTACAAATACACGCCGTTTCTACTGCCTGGTTGAAGTTGTCGATACACTCGATATCGCGCGTACCATACTGCCTGTATCAGAGAAAGAAAGATATGAAACCGTCTTTTTCCGGAAAGATCCGAAGTCGGAAAAGCGGCTGGTACATGCCCATAAGTCGGCTGGTATTGACGAGATCTTTTCGCGTGACGGGGTACACCAGCTACTCGCCGAAGTATTCCGTGAAGTAAATATTTTCCAGAATGATATCCCCCTTTTCCTGAACCGGTTTGTAAGCCCGCTCTCTACCCAGGGGCCCAATTTCTATAAATATTACCTGCTGGATACCTTAACTGTGGATAACCGGCAGGTGGTCGACCTGGGGTTTGTCCCTTTCAACTCGGAAACCTGGGGCTTTACCGGGCATCTCTATGTTACACTCGACTCTACATTCTTTGTAGAAAAAGCTGTATTGAATGTTCCCCGTAATATTAACCTCAACTTTGTGGATAATATGACGATCGAACAAACATTTATCCGTACGGAAGATGGCACGCGCCTGATGACCAAAGATGATATACAGGTAGACTTCAAACTCTCTCCCAAATCCAAGGGAATGTACTCAAGGCGGTTAAATTCTTATACCAACCATCGTTTTGATGTGCCGGTAGACCTCTCTATCTTTGATAAGAGCCAGCCGGTTATTACCGAAGACCAGGCCATGTATAAGGATGAGGAATTCTGGGCAGAGGTCCGTCCGGAAGAGGCACAAAGGCGCAATCCGAATACGGTGGAGCGCCTGATGGCCCGGTTACGTTCGGTACCGCTCTTCTATGTAACCGAAAAAGTGGTATCGATCCTGGTATCGGGTTATATCCAGACAAATGAAGATAAGACGAAAAGTAAATTTGAATTTGGCCCGATGAATACGTCGATCAGTGCGAATGCCATCGAAGGTGCCCGCCTGCGTGTAGGGGGAACCACTACAGTTAATTTCAGTAATCGTTTCTTCCTCGATGGGTTTGTTGCTTATGGTACTACCGACCGCAAATTCAAATACGACCTGATTGCCGAATACTCCTTTATTGATAAAAAAGATTACCGGAAAGAGTTCCCGGTGCATTCCCTTCGTTTTGAGTATCTCTATGATATGAACCAGATTGGGCAGCAATATGCTTTTACCAACAAAGATAACGTATTCCTGATCTGGAAATGGCGTAAAGACGACCGGGCTACCTATCTGCGGAAAGCGGAGATGACCTATTCGAACGAACACTATAACGGTTTCTCTTTTTACGGCCTGTTGCGTAATTATAAAGAATATGCAACCAGCTATTCGGAGTTTAACCGGATAGAGGCCGACGGAAGCATCCGGCCGGTAGCCGATTATACCATGAGCGAACTGGAAATAAGGTTGCGGTATGCACCGAACGAAAAGTTCTACCAGTCACGTAACTACCGGTATCCCATCACACTGGATGCCCCGGTATTTACCTTAAGCCATTCGGCAGCAGCGAAAAACTTTTTAGGTTCATCCTATGATTACCATCGTACGGAACTGGGTATCCAGAAACGTTTCTGGTTCTCGGCTTACGGGTATCTCGATGGGTATATCAAAGGAGGGAAAGTCTGGAACCAGGTGCCTTATCCGCTGCTGATCGTTCCCAATACCAATATCTCTTATGCCCTTCAGCCGGAGACCTATACCAATATGAACCCGATGGAGTTCCTGATGGACCAGTATGCTTCGTGGGACCTGACCTACTTTATGAATGGGGCACTCCTGAACCGTATTCCGCTGATCAAGAAACTGAAATGGCGTGAAGTGCTTTCTTTCCGTGGCGTATATGGTAGCCTGAGTGACAAGAATAACCCGATGAATGGTGGTAAAGGTACTTACCTGTTCCCCGAAGGTTCATTCCCTATGGGTAAAGATCCTTATATGGAGTATAGCGTAGGCCTGGAGAATATCTTCAAATTTATCCGTATCGACTATGTGCGCCGTTTGAGTTATCTCGATAACCCGGATGTACATAAAAACGGTTTCCGTTTCATGATGAAACTTACCTTCTGATTTTGCAGAAGAAAATCCGGCATTCGTAGTTTTTTGGTTATGGATTCATAAATATTTTTTAGCTTTGTGCGTCCATAATCAGTTTATAAAAGAAACAGCAAATGTCGGTATCCAGAATTGTCTTCAGCTTTGTCGCTTGCTTTTTATTTGCTTCTGTCATACATGCCCAGTTTGTCGATTATGGAACCGACCCGGCACGTTTCCGGTGGAACTATGTAGAAACCGGCCACTATAAACTGGTTTATCCGCAGGGCAACGACTCGATGGCCCGGCGGTATGCCACCTTCCTTGAAAATGTCTATCCGCATTTAGATAAAACGATCGGTACACCCTGGAAAACCCGGATGCCGGTAGTACTTCACCCCGGCAATATGTTGTCGAACGGTATGGTTGCCTGGGCGCCCCGCCGGATGGAGATGATCACTACCCCCGGTACCGACCTGTATGCCCAGAGCTGGGACAGGCAGTTGGTGGTTCACGAATCACGCCATGTATTCCAGACCGGCAAACTGATGCAGGGGATATTCCGTCCTTTATATTACCTGGCAGGTGAACAGGTGCAGGGTCTGGTTGCCGTAGGTGTACCCCAGTGGCTGTTTGAAGGGGATGCGGTAGTGATAGAAACAGCTATGTCGAATAGCGGAAGGGGGCGTTTACCGGAATTCAATATGATCTACCGCAGCCGGATGTATTCGGACCGGTTTTTTTCTTTTGATAAATGGGTGATGGGATCTTATAAAGATTATACCGGCAACTATTATGCGATCGGATATGATATGGCTGCCTATGCCCGGTATGCCTATGGCGCGGATGTATGGGATAAAGTCTTACAGCGGTATGCCCGCCGGATTTATGCTGTTCCTCCTTTTTCGAATGCATTGCAAAAATACACCGGAGTAAAAACAAAAGGTTTGTTTGAGCAGACCTTCTCCTTCCTGAAAGAGGAATGGGACCGGCAACTTACCCCGCCTGATCTTTTACAATATCTCTCCCCGGCAAAAAAGATGTATACCGCATACAACTATCCGCAGGCAATTGACAGTAGGAGGGTCGTAGCCGTAAAGTCGGGACTGCAGGCGATCAATTCCCTGGTGTTGCTGGAAGAGGGCCGTGAAAAACGCCTTTGCTGGCTGGGGAATATAAATAGTCCGCTCAGGCTGTCGGGCAACCGGATTTACTGGACGGAATATGTTTCGGGGCTACGCTGGACACATGAAAACTATTCGTTGCTTAAATATTACGACCTGGCTACCGGAAGGGTGGTTACGCTGACACATCGTTCCCGTTACCTGGCACCGGCTGTCAGCAACAAGGGAGAACAGGTTGCCCTGCTCCGGTTGGATTTGTCGGGCACGGCAACGATCGTTTGTGTAGATAGCCAGACAGGAACAGAAAGAAAGACTTTTACTATTCCGGGCAATGCGTTTGTAAAAGATATGGTGTTTGACGGACAGGATAACCTGATCGCTATCCTGGTTAACGACGATGGTCTGGGAATAAGTAAATTAGATCTCCTGCAAAATAACTGGCAGGAGCTTCTCCCGCCGGGAAGCACCAATATCAGTACACTGGCTTTTTATGCAGGCAAGCTCTATTTTGAATCGGGGCTGGATGGTATCAATAATATCTATGCACTCGATCCGGTTACGGGGGAGACTGAAAAGGTAACCAGTGCCCGGTTTGGTGCATTCGCTCCGGCATGGACACCGGATGGCTCTCATTTATTGATCGCTGATTTTCAGGCTAACGGTTACCGGGTAGCCGCTTTGTCCCGTGACAGTATACGACAGGACAAAGCCGGTTTTAATGAGCCTTACCGTTCCGTACTGGCAGAAACCATAGCCACCCAGGAACAGTTCAACCTCGATACCGCTACCCTGGCACCTGTCCCGTTCAACCCACGTCCCTACCGGAAGGCAACCCATCTGTTCAATATCCATAGCTGGGCTCCTTTCTATTATGATGTGATGGATGTGGTAAACCTGGCTGCCGATGACTTTACTACTATCGTGAAGCCGGGCGCTACTGTTATTTCACAAAACGCTTTGAATACCCTGATCGGACAGGCCGGCTGGTATTACCGCAAAGGATACCATCATGGAAAAGTGGCTCTGACTTATATGGGCTGGTATCCGGTCATAGACTTTACGGTCGACTATGGAGATAAAGCATTTGATATTGTCTGGCAAAAGGTAGAGCAGGAGGGACGCGAATATGAAACCCTCGGTAGCTTTTCTCCAGGCAGGAACCTGGTAGAAGCCGAGGCACGTATGTATATTCCTTTTAACTTTACCCGTAACCATTGGATAAAGGGATTCCAACCTATCCTTACCTGGTATCTTACCAACAACCGTTACCAGCAATATGAGAGCCGGAAGATGCGTAATTTCCAGTATATGCTTGCAGAACTTCGCTATTACCAGTACCACCGGATGGCTCAGCGCGACATCCTTCCGCGGCTGGGTTACCAGGTGCGCCTCCAATACCTTACTACTCCTTTCAATACGGAGAATTACGGTAACCTCTACACTGTACGGTTAACCGGTTACCTGCCGGGTGTATTACCCAACCATAGTTTGATGTTACGTGCCGGCTATCAGTACCAGGACGTGGATAATAAGTATATGTATGTACCGAAACGGCTACTGAACGAAACCAGGGGGTATGATTACATATACCGTACCCGGCAACAGTGGGAAATGAAGGCAGATTATGCATTCTCCCTGTTTTGTCCTGACGTGAGTATCGGCTCACTGGCCTACATCAAACGCCTGCGGACCAACCTGTTTTACGACCTAACCTACAACCAGGTCAATGAAACAAGCGGCTGGGATAAAATGAGTGCATACGGATTCGACCTGATCTTCGATTGGAATATATTCCGGCTTAACTATCCGCTGGCTACCGGTGTACGGGTAATTAATCCTATTGATTATGGGGATTGGCAGGCGGAACTCCTCTTCTCTGTAAGTTTTTAAGAAAAACATCTGTCATCTATCACTTTTACAATTAATAATCTGTGTATTAATATACTAAAAGGTGATAGATGTATTTTTCATCTATCACCCGATCTGTCATCTATCACTCGGATCGTATCCTATAAAAATAGTCTTTTGCAGAAGGGGATCTCTTGATCCCCTTCGACGATAAGCCCAGTATAAAGTCCCCAATTAGGTTAGAGCCTAACGTTTTTTTAGTATACTGTACCTACGGTGCGCAAATAGAGACCCCACTATTACCCCCGGCGTTGCCAGGGGCTAGGATATACTAAGCCTATGGCCTGAAAGAAAATCCTCTGACCACAACTGATTTAAAATCTTTATACTCAATAGAGGGAGCAGAGTTTCCTTTCGACGAAAAGATTTTGTATGCCCCGTCTGGGGTTTCTATATCCTAGACCCGGGCAACGCCCGGGGTGTTACGATACCGCAGGTTGCGGGCCGGAGGCCCAGTATATAATATAAATATCCAATTTAGGTTAGAGTCCAACGTCGTTTTTTAGTATACTGCACCTACGGTGCGCAACTATATACCCCGCTATTCCCCCGGCGTTGCCGGGGGCTGGGATATGCTGGGCCTACGGCCTGAAAGAGAATCTTCCGAACACTTATGA
>JAJQBG010000101.1:7732-8262 GCA_021203405.1 Bacteroides sp. | reverse complement strand
CTTTCATTGTCCATATAGTTTTTTGCAGATAGATCTTCCATATAATAGGCCCATTTAACCTTATAAAGCCTTATTAAATATTCATATTGGAAACAAAAAATTTCAGGCAAAATATTACTGGAAATCAAGACATAACTTCCTTTCTTATTCGAGGTAGCTTTGTATTTATCAAGCCAACTATAAATAGAACCAAATTCCTTTTCAGTAAGATGATCAAAAGGATAATACACAAGGGAAGAAGGTTGATATGACAATTCCTTTTTCGGGATCATCGTATCAAGAGATATGTCCAGAAGCGAACACAACTTTAATACCTCATTGATGCGGAATTGATAATCATCCTGCAATCTTCTGGAGGCAGCCCGTTTATCTATATGAAGTACACGGGAAATAAAGTCTATCAACTCTTTGTTATCTGGTATTAAAGAATGAAGACTCTGACTAAAAGTTTCATAAAATGCTTCGTAAAGCATGATGTTTAGATTTGCTGAGTAAAAGTAGTAAAATCTTCGAAAATTACAAAGATATAT
>JAJQBG010000101.1:0-7722 GCA_021203405.1 Bacteroides sp. | reverse complement strand
TAACTAAAAATGGCTTTCCCGTTCTCTTTTAACTCTTTTCAGGCACAGTTGACAAAAAGTAAAGAGAAACAGGCTGTTTATGGCAAACTCTCATTTTTTCTGCCTTTTTTTTGACTAACTCTATCCTCATAAAAAATAGTTCGTCTATTAAAGTCTTTAGAATAATTTAATTTTATCCTCATAAATTATATGTTTTGAAAATGTGCAAAAGATGCATAATACCATTATTAACAAAATTAAAGAACGATGAAATTAAAATCTATTTCAATGTTGACACTGGCAACACTTTTGCTGGCGTCTTGTAGCAAAGATGAAATTAACGGTGGTGGCTCAGGTTCACCGACAAGAGAAGAAAGTGTAGTATCTCTAACTATTTATGACGGTACATTGGGCTCACGTGCGGCAGGGAGTGCTACTGATAATCCGACTGCCGAGGAATCAACTGTAGACGAATCTTTGGGGATAAAGTAGCTGTATTTGATGAAAGTGGTTCACTGGAGTATCCTAAAGGGGGAGCTCTGTTTACACTTTCATTAACATCAACCGGTTCTGGTACATATAAGATACCAGAATTCAAATTGACTTCCGGGAATAAATACTTCTATGTTTTTGTGAATGATGCTGCCGATGCAATCGACATTTCTTCCCCAACGATAAACCGTACTCAATTTATCAGGGAGGTAATGGAAGCCACCTTGGATGCATCGGATGTGTTGAATCTTACCAAGCCCGATTTCCTGATGGGAACACTCTGGAGTGAAAAGATAGAAGCTCCTGTCGGTGGTGAGCCCGGTGCTCCAAAAAATGTACCTTTGACAATTGGACGATTCGTTTCGAAAGTAACTTTGAATGGAGTCGAAAAGGGGTCAGGCACAATGTTGGGAACTTTCAGTACACCCATGTATCGTCTTGGAACTATCTCCAAAAAGATTTTTCTGGTTGGAAATAATGATGAGGCTTTACCAACTCCACCGGCAGGCGGTCACGGCATAGTTACCAGTGCTGTACATGATGCGCCTTACTATACCGGAATATCAGATCCCAATTTTCAGCAATATACTGCTACATGGAAAAGTGTAAGTAGTTCTGACCCGGAATCATTCTATGCAGTTGAAAACACTACTGCCCCGGATGGCTCAGGGAATCAGTACTATGGAAATACGTCATATATCCAAATCCGTACGGTATATACCTCTACTGTTGCTGAGGTCTATAAGGTAGATGATCTTGCCCTGAAAGGAAGCTTTACCGGACCAACCTTCTATACAGCAAACCTAATTTCCACAGGTGCCAGACTCATTTTCGAAGACGACCCGAGAACAGCAGCTGGTAACGATCCGGATGATGATATAGACCAGAATAGTATTGAGGTGTATACAGATGGATTAAATTACCACGAATTCCCAATCCACGATAATGAAGCCGGATTACCACCTGTAAAAAGAAATGCAGTGCTTCGTAATCACTCTTACCGATACACGGTAACCAGTATTGCAGACCTTGGAAGGCCTGGCGAGATTGTACCCCCGGAAAAACCAATACCAACTGAAACAACTCTGGAAATTGAAGTAACTATATCTCCATGGAGTAAAATTGAAAATACAGATGTTCCAATCTGATAGACTTTTATTTATCCGGTAACTCCGTAGAGACATTAAACTCTGCGGAGTTACTTCCCTATTCAAAAAATAAACCCAGGTTTTAAAACAGATATGACTCCGACTCTAAAAAACATACAAGTACCGATATTGCTCCTTATCTTGGTATCAGGAATGGAGAGTTGCATTCGTGAAGACAATTCAGACTGTATCACAGGGTTATATATCTATTTTAATCCTGAAAACCCTAAACATGATTACCCGGAGCTGGTTCAAACTGTAAATCTTTACTTCTACGATGAAGTAGGCGATCTGGCAGCCGGGTTCATGTATAACAAACAAGAGCTCTATTCAAACGATAAAGCTGCCTTTATCGAAAATCTTCCTCAGGGGAATTATACACTTGTTTCCATTATAAACAATGTAGAAACCTACTCTACTGTTGATGAACAACAAATGAAATCCCTGGAAAGCCACCTCAGGGACAGATTGGTAGATTATCCTCTGGTCGACTTTTTTTCCGGGATCAAGGAACTTACAGTAAAGCAGGGAGCATCCCAGCAAAAAGTAACTACGGATATTTTTAAGCACAATAATGACATCCGGGTAGAGGTTATTTCTGATGGATACGAACCACCTCCCGGAGCCACATTTAATATTTACATCGAAGGCAATAACGGAGCCTATCATTATCAAAGCGCAACGTGCCCTGAAGGTAATGTTATAAAATATTTCCCCCATCACACAGAGGGGAATCAAAATGACATTTTCATGGTCTCCCAATTTACAGTCATGCGGCTATGGCGAAATGCAGACCTTGCTTTATACCTGGAAGAGAGAGTTCCTTTTCAGGGTGTGAGTCGGACTCTCAAACTTAACATTGCAGAAGAACTCGCCAAAGTGGTAGATCATCAGAACGAATTCCTCTACGATACAGATGAAAAACTCTCTTTCACTGACGAATATACGATACTCATCACCCTTGGGCCTAACTTTATTTTACTGGAGTTAGTAATTAACGATTGGACCCTGACCGGAGGAGGAATAGAAATATAATTATAATAAGCAGATTATATACTGAATCATTATGAAAACAACATATCCACTTCTACTCGCTATATTAATGACAGGAATAGCTTCCTGCACACGCTCCGACGAGAATGTTTCTGTTCCCCGGAATGAGCAGGAGGTAGAATTGACGATTCTGACATTCACTCAATCCACACGTGCGTCTGTTCCTGATCCCGGAGTAGCCAAAGAAAGACAGATAGATGAACTTGACCTACTGATATTCAAAGACAATAAATACCAATACAGCCGGCAAGCCTTCAAAGTCTCAGGAAATACCTATAAAGCCAACCTCAAAGTAGACAACGCTATCCTCACTGCACAGATTTTTGCCAACTGTCGTACCCAACTCACCCAATGGGAGGAGGCAGCCATACAAGAAGATAAAACATGGGAAACCGTCCAGACCGAACTCATCGACCTCAACCCCGATCGTCTCGTGTCCGACCAGGGCAAAATACTTCCCATGTGGGGCGAGACCTCCGGCACAGTCTCTGAAACACAAGTAAGCGGTTGGAGTAGTGTGCTCATGCTGCGTTCTGTAGCATCTGTCGATGCATATATAGAACGAAATACAGAAACCGAAAAATTCATCCTGACCGATGCACATCTCTACTATGCCCCCGATCAGGGATACTTTGCCCCCAAGCCAAGCGGAAATAGCTACGAATTGATATCCCCGCCTGCTATGCAAACCATGCTCAACAGCCTCAAAGCAAGCGGAGTCACCCTCGTATCCATGACCGAATCAGGCACAACCGTCACCAAAGAAGCCATAGCAATCAACTATACCTCTATGACAACGACATAACCCTCCTTAACTATTCGCCCACCACACCACCCATACGCAAATATACCCGGCTCATACTTGCCGGATATTACGACCAGCCCACACCCGATCCCGATCCTATAACCGGAGACGACAGACGCGTAAAAACCTATTACCCCCTCGATTTCGTGGGTGAAGACGGAAACTTTCACGACATCAAACGCAACTACAAATATGTATTCAACATCACCTCCGTTCATGGAGAAGGATATGGCGGTCTCGAAGAAGCAGCCGACGAATACCCCATCAACATGAATGTAGACGTGATCGAGTGGAACCGTGAAGACGAACATATCGGCGTACAAGGCAAATATTACCTCACCATGCAACGCAGAAATGCACGCCTGTGGTCAAAAGCAGGAGCAACAGACCAGCTCAGGCTAACCTATGAAATTCTGGATAATACCCCCGGAACATCATTCGCAATCACCTTCACCACCGATAAAAACGGAACACAAACACCCTCCACAGGCACAAGCCCGTGGCCCCAGGTAATACAAAACGACTACTTCAAAGTCAGCCTCATACACGACACCAGCACCCAAACCGCCGACTTTATTGTAGAGGCCCTGAAAGACTATACAGCCGGACATGATACCGATGAAGTAGAAATACGCTTCCGCGACCTCATATTTCACATCACCATCACCCAACTCAGCGACCGCTATGGCGACTGGGAAGACGGAGGCAATCAGGATGAAGAATTAGAAGATAATTAACCTCATAAAAACTAAGATCATGAAAATAAAACAAAATACCCTATGGACGATCATAATCGCCATATTATCGGCCTTTACCGGATGTATCCACGACCAAAACGAACCTTCACCACCCTCGAAGGGCAACTCCCTGACAGTAAACTTCACCCTGCCCCCCGGTGAAGTACGCACCCGTTCTATTCCCGCAGAAGAAGGAGAGAACAATATCAACGACCTTACCCTCCTCTTCTTCGATCATACCACCAACGGCACCGGCAATTTTGTCGCCTTCTATCAAGTGGAAAAAGAAAACATACCCACCGAAGGAGAAATGCGGGGAGACCTCAACAACCTCTTCGATCTCGAAATTATATTAGAAAGCACCTTGGGGCTCTCACTATCCAATGCATACAAAATTCTCGTATTTGCAAACCTCAGCGATGGGATTTATTTCAATGACATATATGACGACGCCGAATTTAATGACTTCATAAGAGATATCTCCCAAATGAATGAAAACGACGTTCGCAGAACCATGATCATGCAAGTCACCGGAGTAGGCGCCACCGTCGAAGCACAATACAACAACGACCATGCAATGAAAATAAACAACATCCCCATGAGCGCCATCGCCACAAAAACAGCCAACTCATCCAATGTCGATTGCAAACTCATCAGGACCGTTGTGCGCTACGACGTCATCAACAAAGCCACAAACTATACCCTGGTTTCCGCATCCATCTGGAACGCCTTTCCACGAGGCAACGTATTCGACTACAGTAATGTAGACTACACCTACAGCCACCTGAAAAGATATTATGGCATGAGAAACGAAACAGAAGGATACGAAGAAATATACGGAGGACTCTACTCCTTCGAAAACGTCAATACCAACCCCACACAAAAAGACAAAAAAACAACCTGTCTCATACTCGGACTGATCAATGACAACCTACCTGCCGAAGGCATATCCTACTATCGGGTCAATATCAGCCCCAAAGTCACCGGTCAATACCTCACACGCAACAACGTATACCAGGTCACTATCTCCGCCGTCAACGGCAAAGGAGCTCCCGATGAACCCAGTGCATACAACAGCGAAAAACTACTCATAGACACCTCCATCAACTCATGGGACCGCGACGAAGACGGACTTGTCGTGCGCGATGAAACCCACATGATGGCTCTCCCCACCAAGCGTGCCTACTTCGGACCCGAGGCCGAAGAAAGGCAATACTTCATCTACACCATGGGAGAAGGCACACTCACAATGAACACCCTCTCCATGCCCGAAGGAATACGACCCACACTCATCGGAAACGACCTCTATATCACCGTAGACCCCTTCAGCGGAGATAAAAGGACAGGAGCAGTCCGGTTTAACTTTGCAGGACTTACCGCCGTAATGGAAATAATCCAGTCAGGACAAGCCAGCAAGATACTCCGACTGAGCCATACACAAGTCGGTAGCTGGCCCGCCGGAACACAATGGATAGACAGAATGCAGGAAAACCCCATAGAAATCGAAAGCTCCGGACCCTGGACAGCCGAAATCTATAACGGATTTTTCTCATTTGCCAACGGCTCCACACAAATCCTACTCAACGGAGACAACGGAGATAAAATAGAAAATGTATACAATACATCCGTAAACGCTACCGCCCCAATGAGGCACTCCTTCATACTTGTGACCCTCGACGAAGACCCCGAGAACTATCGCAATGTGGTTGTACTCACCCAGCTCGGAAGCGGGAATTTCACCATAAGCCCCAACACTCCGATAAACTTCAATGCCGATGGAACTCTCTCCACCGCCACTGATACCTATACTGTATACCCCGGAGCCAATACAGATACGTGGACAGCACAAATAACCGGGAAAAATGCTGACGCCTTCGCAATCACTCTCAATGGTACAATCGAAGGTGGTAAAGTCAAAGGACAAGGCAGTTTCACCGTTACCGCTCTTGGAGAAAATTTCGGTGTAGAACTCGAAGCCAGTGTCACAGTGGTGCATAACGAGATCAATCAGCAAACCATTCCTATATTCCAGGATGCCTACACCTTCAGCCTGAGCCACACTGCAATCGCCATGGGTTCGAAGGGAGGGGAAACAGTCCCTGTTACAGTAAGATGCAACAAACCTACCGCTACATGGAGTGCTGTAATCGAAAGTAATGTGCCGCCATCTTTGACAAATATGCAACCATTCATCGTTAATTCCAATGGAGAAAGAGCAACCACGATCAGTAATTAGCCTGTCGAGACCACATTCAAAGTATGGATGTCCCCTGTGATCACCCAACTGAACCAAAATCCTCAGGCCATTGTAAAGGTAACCCTTGACAATGGAAAAGTGGCTACACTCACCGTCACACAGGAAGAGGTGAAATATGTACCTCTCTACGCACAATCCTTCCGACCTGATCTGCCTGGGAACTGGTCATCCGCTTTACATTATGACCCATTTGGCAAGTGGGCAGACGAAATGAGAAACAGCGGTAATTTTGGACCTGGCGGAACAGTATACACCCTGTCACCTGTTGATGTCAGCAGATCCGGGTGGACTGAACTTAAAATTGGTTCCGACGGAGTCAGACCACGCATACTCAATATGAATAACACAATGTATATCCCTGCTGTTACAAATATTGTTACAAGCGTGAAGAATGACGAGAATACTGTATTTATTATTTATGAATGGACAACATCTAACAATACTTTTAGAAATTTTGGACTTGGAGGTGTCTATACTCCGGCAGGCCCAACGACAATTCCGAGAACCACTCCAAGAAGACTTAATACGGATCCAAGCGTCAGAAGCACCGAGCTTTGGAAATACATATTTGAGGAAGGTCCATTTGGTGAGGTCAATCCTGAGAATGTAGTACTATACCCACAAGATTATCCGAATTATATGGCCTACCTCACCAAATGGCCAAGCACCTTTATTTCGCTGATGTTTGCGCCGGATGCAAATGGTCAACCCAATACAGGCAGAGCACTTCTGGGTGTAGATCCAACCAACCGGATCATCTGGATAGGACACAAAGACATGTTTGGGACAGATGCCTCTTCATACACGAACTGGGGCAATTCCGATAACTTGAAATTCCTGCAAAATCTGATAGCCTGGATGGTGCATGTCAATAATTACGGTGATGCATTTAATGACAGGTTTAAAGTTGGGTCAAACTAAAAGCTTATGAATCTTTTAAGTAGAGATGTTTTTTGTAGAAAAGAGAGTGTTTCAAAAATCCAATCGTTCTTTGATAAAGCAATAAACAATAAACCCAGGGGAGTTAAATGTAAATAGCACAATAACCTTAATAAAGGGGTTGAACTTTTTCAGGATTCTTGTAGAAGTAATAGCCATATATCCCGGGTGGAACTCAGGGTATATGGCTTTGCTGGCTGTAGTTCACTTTTTACTCCGTTCTGAATGTTACTTATGATTCGTACCTTTATCAGATTGGCCCAAGACTTTTGATACACCTCCACAATTAATAAAGTTCAGTATATTCTATAA
>JAJQBG010000008.1 GCA_021203405.1 Bacteroides sp. | reverse complement strand
ATACCGGTAAATCTAAACTGGTGGATACTGCAGGACGTGTTGATAAGTTCATGAGTCGTTACGGTGATCGCAGCAAAAAGAAATAAGTAATAACTAATATGGTTATTAATAAGGGAGCTATCCATGGAGGATGACTCCTTTTTTTGTTTTTATATCGGGCCTCCCGGGAGAGTAGATAAAACTTTTAAAGATCATTTTTGTTTAAATCATACTGTTGATCATAACAGGGATTTCTGGCTATTGTAGGATCCGGAAAAGGAATAGTAACTTTTACTCATCACCAAAGATCATACCGGATTATGCAGGTTTATAACAGAGAGTTAAGCTGGCTGGCTTTTAACGAACGTGTATTGCAGGAGGCACAGGATCAAAGTGTACCGCTTTTGCAACGGCTACGTTTTTAGGTATATTCTCCAATAATCAGGATGAGTTCATAAAGGTACGGGTGGCTAATCTGATCCGGATGAACCGGTTCAAGACGGTAAAGTCCTCTAAAACAGAAGAAGGAGGTTCTTCACAGGTAATTCTGGAAAAGGTATATAAAGCGATGGACCGTTGCCAGGTGGAATTTGACAGGATCTACCAGGGGATTCTGGAAGAGATGGAAGAGAAGGGTATCTGTGTCAAAAATGAGAAAGAACTTACGGAAGAGCAAAGTGATTTTTGTCGGAAATACTTTTTTGGAAGAGATAAGCCAATGGCTGGTTCCCCTGATGCTTCGTAAATCGACCCGGATCCCTTTTCTGAGTGATAAACAGATTTATCATGCGGTTAGAATGGAGTCGGGAAAAGGACAGGCAGTCAGGTATGCCATTATCAGTATTCCGGTAAACCGTACTTGTCCCCGTTTTGTGAAACTACCTTCCCCGGAGGGGAAAACAGATATTATTTTTTATTGATGATATTATCCGGCTCTGTCTGGATGAGATATTTTTTATGTTCTCTTACACCTCTATTACGGCTCATACATTTAAGATCTTACGGGATGCTCAGTTGACGCTGGATGAAGATATATCGAAAAGTCTGGTAGAAAAAAATGGAAGAGGGCCTCGATGAACGGATGCATGGAGAGCCTGTAAGGCTGACTTATAACCGGGATATGCCGGTTGAACTGCTGGAGATGATCACTTCCAAGCTTCGGTTGAAAAAGACGGATCGGTCAGGAGGGGGACGGTACCATATGATGAAGCATCTGACTAAATTTCCGGTGATCGATCCGCAGCTGGAGTATGAGACGCTCCCCCTATGCCTCATCCGGATATCCGCCACTTTTCAAGTATCCTTAGTGTAGTCAGGGAAAAGGATATACTTTTAAATTACCCTTATCATACTTTTAAACATGTCATTGACTTTTTACGGGAAGCGGCTATTGATCCGAAGATGACCCGTATTTGTATCACTCTTTACCAGACAGCTGAACGTTCAAAGATCATCAATGCCCTGCTGAATGCCAATCAGAATGGGAAAGAAGTAATTGTACTGGAGGAGCTAATGGCCCGTTTCGACGAGGAGCAGAATATAGAAAATTCGGACTTGTTGCAAAAACAGGTATAACTGTAATATATGGGTTTAAAGCCCTGAAAGTACACTCAAAGCTAATTCTGGTAGAAAGGAAAGAGAAAGGCCATACAAGAGGGTATGCCTATATCGGAACGGGTAATTTTAATGAAGATACCGCTAAAATATATGGTGATTTCGGATTATTTACTTCGGACGAAGAGATAGTAATGGATGCCCGGGCCGTATTTGATTTTTTACTGAATACCCATAAGCATTATCGGTACCGGCAATTGATCGTGTCGCCTTATTATATGCGCAACCGGTTTGAGAAATTGATAGAACGGGAGATAAAGAATAGCCAGAAAGGGAAAAATGCTTATATTTATGCGAAGTGCAACAGTTTAACCGATATGCGGCTTATCCGGTTGCTTTATAAAGCATCCCGGGCAGGAGTAAAAATAAAGCTGATCATACGGGGGCTTGTTGCCTGGAGCCCCAGGTCCCGGAGCTTAGTGAGAACATAGAGGTGATCAGTATTGTCGATAAATACCTGGAACACGCCCGTCTCTATATTTTCCATAGTGATGGGGAGGATTATACGATCATCGGAAGTGCCGACTGGATGACACGGAACCTGGATTACCGGATAGAGGTAGCAGTACCGGTGACCGATCCGGATATCCGGGACACACTGGGAGAGGTATTCCGGATACAGTGGGCAGACAATGTAAAGGCCAGAGAGCTGGCACTCCCTGGTGAGAATGGTTATATCCTGCGGAAAACGGACGGGGAACCGTGCCGTTCACAGTTTGCATTGTATGATTATTATAAATCCAAATTAGATGCTGAACATGAAGTTTAAAACATTAGCTGCCATCGATATCGGATCCAATGCGATCCGATTGATGATCAAAAACATAGAGAGTGCCGCAGGAGTGGTCGAATATAATAAAGTTGCTTTTTTGCGGGTACCGATCCGACTGGGGAAAGATGTGTTTGAAAAGGGTTATATCGGGGGGCATTCCGTCTGAATGAAGCCATGATCGGTTTCTCCCATATTATGAAAGCCTATAAAGTTTCTGCCTGTATCGCTTATGCTACCAGTGCAATGCGTGATGCACAGAACGGACAGGAGATCATAGAAGATATTTATCGTAACAGTGGAATTGAGATCAGTGTTATCTCCGGTAATAAGGAAGCAGAGATCATTCTGGAGGCTGGTGGCTTGTGTGCGGTTGCGGATGTTACGGCTAACTATTTATATGTAGATGTAGGAGGAGGAAGTACGGAAATTATTGTGCGTAGTAATATGCAGAATGTGGCTGCCCGGTCTTTCCAGATCGGTACGGTGCGTATGCTGGCTGATAAAGTAGAGAAGCGGGAGAGGGAAGAGTTTAAGAAATGGCTGGAAACTGTATATGAACAGTATGGACCTCTTAGTATGATCGCTTCCGGGGGAAATATCAATAAGACATTTAAATTGCTGGGAAAATATCCGGGAGAAACGATCGGTTATCCGGAACTGAAAGTTTTGTACGATACACTCAGGGGAATGGATTATGATGAATGTATCCTGAACTTTAAATTGAATCCTTACCGGGCTGATGTTATTATTCCTGCGCTGAAGATCTTTCTGAAAGTATCAAAAATCTGTAAAGTAAATGAGATCTATGTACCCAAAGTCGGATTGGTAGATGGTATGATACACCATTTATATCAGATGGTTTTGCCGGAGAACAGCGGTAATAATCCATGAACATTCACCCTCCGGAGATGTTATTACACTAAACTGATCCGGAATTATGAAAAGTATTATTAAAAAAGTGATTGCTCAGCCGGGCGAAAAGCATAAAGTGGAAGATTTTGATCCTGCTTTTACCGGTAATATCTCTAAAGAAGAGGCTCATATCCGTTTGACGGAGAATGTACGGAAACTGGCTAAATTGCAGAATAAGCTTTATGCGGAAGATCGTCACGCCCTGCTTCTTATATTCCAGGGTATGGATGGAGCCGGTAAGGATGGAACTATCAAGCATGTAATGTCGGGGGTAAACCCGCAGGGTTGTCAGGTATTCTCTTTTAAACAGCCTTCGGCCGAAGAGCTGGATCACGATTTTTTATGGCGTATTCACAAAGGCGTACCGGAACGGGGAAGGATCGGTATCTTCAACCGTTCCCATTATGAAGATGTATTGGTTACTAAAGTACACCCGGAAGTTTTACTGAAAACCAAATTACCTAATGTCCGTACTAAAGAGGATATCACCAGAAAGTTCTGGAAACAGCGGTATGGTCAGATCAATGATTTCAAACGGTACCTGACGGAAACCGGAGTTACAGTATTGAAGTTCTTTTTAAATGTCTCGAAAGAAGAGCAGGAAAAAAGATTTATCAGCCATCTGGAAGATGAATCAAAGAACTGGAAATTTTCTTCGTCAGATTTTGAAGAGCGTCAGTACTGGGATGAATATATGAAGGCTTATTCGGATATGCTTACCTATACCTCTACCGACTTTGCTCCCTGGTATGTGATCCCGGCAGATAATAAATGGTTTATGCGTTATGTAGTAGGAGAGATTGTCTGTGATAAGGTCACAAAGCTGAAACCGCAATATCCGGCTGTAACAGAATCGACCCGGCAGGAGATTGAGAAATACCGGAGTATGCTTACCGGTAACAACGTTAAAGAGGGAGAAGAAAGCGCTTCTTTACAGGAGCAGATGGAGTATACGGAGGCTTCCCCAGTATAGCAGATTTTTTTCAGGTATGGAGAAGAAGGGAAAAGATTTTTTTTATGGTATGGAGGAATAATAGGACTATTTTTCTTTTATTATCAGCTTGCAACGAGGAACTCAGGGATGATGAGGTCAGGGAAAAATTCTCTTGGCTTTCTCCTGAATATTCTTTCCGGTTGGATACCCTGGTCGCAGAGCCGTGGGATATGTTACTGGTATTAAAACCTTATCGCTTTATGGAGATTCAAAAACATGAGATCAGTATGCCTAAAAAATACGGAAAAAGCTGGAACGGATCAGTCTTCATAATGAGGATATGTGTGTACTGCTTTTTGTACATAATCATACACTTGTGAAATATGTACCGGTAAATCATAACGATTTCTCTGAGCTGAATTTTACGGAGGTAGATACATTGGATGAAGGACTTATACCTGAAACAGTTTTTATCCTGGATTCTGCAGGAAGAGTCCGGGTAAGTAGCAGGTGAAACAGGAATATATGGGGATCTACTACTCTTTTTCCATTCTGATCGTTATTGCAACGATTTTTGCCTATATAAACCACCGCTTTTTAAGCTTCCGTCCACTATAGGAATCATGGTAATAACCATGATCTTCTCTGTGGGATTGGTTGTTTTCCGTTCAGTCGATCCGGAACCTCTCCAGGAAATATATGATCTTATAAAAAATATTGATTTCAGTAAATTACTGATGGGAGGGGTGCTTTATTTCCTCCTTTTTTCCGGGGCTATTCAGATCAATATCAATGATTTGAAAGAAGAGCGGGTGCCGATCGTAATTTTCTCTTCACTCAGTGTTGTGATCTCTACCTTCGTGGTGGGTTTTGCTTTGTATTATATACTGGGATTTATATTGCCCCGGGTAGGGCTTGATTTTCCTCTCTCCTTATATTATTGTCTCTTATTTGGGGCACTTATTTCTCCTACCGATGCAGTGGCTGCGCTTAGTATCCTGAAACAGGCTAAAGTTTCGAAGTCTCTGGAAACTAAAGTAACAGGAGAATCTCTGTTCAATGATGGGGTAGCAGTCATTACATTCGGAGTTATTTATAGTCTGGCGCAGGGAACAGAACAGTTGCAGGATATCTCGGCCCTGGAAATTGCGTGGTTACTTTGCAAAGAGGTATTTGGAGCTTTGCTGGTAGGTATTGTATTAGGAGGAATTGCCTTTTATGCTATTAAAACAGCTTTTGATGAGAAACTTACTATCCTGATCACTATCTCGGTCGTGATATGTGGATTTATGATCTCTCAGTTTGTAGATATTTCAGGACCTCTGACCATGGTATTTGCCGGAATAATGGTAGGACATGCGGGAAGAGTCTATTCTGAAAAGAAAAAAGTGGATATCAGTTTTGTGAAAATATTCTGGGAATTGATGGATGAGATACTCAATGCCATTCTCTTTCTCTTAATAGGCTTCGAACTCCTGTTGATCCCTAACCTGAGGTACTATTGACTACCGGAATTATGGCTATTTTTGTGGTGCTGCTGGCGCGTTATATCTCTATAAAAATTCCTACGTTGCTGATCCCTTTCAAAGAAAAATTTACCCATGGAACCATTATAATACTGGTTTGGGGAGGTCTTAGGGGAGGAGTATCCATAGCACTGGCTCTCTCTATCAGTGAAAGTATACAACGAACCGCTATTGTGGCGATCACTTATTTTGTAGTGGTTTTCTCCATAGTCATACAAGGTCTTAGTATCGGGACCCTGGCTCGTCATATCCGTACCTGATTGGTGGTGGGTGTTTAAACAGGTAGTAATATGTTACAGGTATTTATAATACTGGCATTTTTGTTTACGGGTGATGATCTTTTTAGCGATCAACCGGGCAGTTACTTCATTGAGGCAGCTGATCCCGAAGTTACGTATATTGAGCAGTTTTTCAAAACCATTCTCTTTGGTAAAACGTAACAAATCTTCCAGGGTAATAATACCGGCAGAGTTAAAACAATTAGTGGTACGTTTACTAAAATGGAAAGCCTCTTCTATCTTCTGAGAAAGTACTTTGACCACCTCTACCGGAATAAAGCTCATCGCTGGTTCGGATTTTTCTATAAGATCGATGGTAGGACCTGAAAGCTTCTCCAGTTTTTCACTGAGTTCTGTATTGGAACGCAGAAGATTTTTCCTTTCAATTTCCAGTTTACGGTTGTAATTGATCAACGTTGCCTTCTCTTCCCTGTAATGTTGCAGGAAGCCGGCTTTCTTTTCGATAATTTTCAGAGAAGCTGAATAGAGATAACGCGCCTTTATATTGGGAAGATCATATTTCTCTGCTACTTCTTTGAAACTTTTTCCGGAAGATATATCTACGAATACATCTCTTTTTTTAGGATCGGGTATTAACATGGCCATTTCATGAATGATCATTCTGAAAAGTGGAGTCATCTGTTGATACGACTTCATAATAAATTTCAGGTCACTCAGGTCAACCGTCACCAGCGAGTCGGGTAAAACAAAGTCTCTTATATCACAGGCTTTATTCGGAATATCTTCCGAGGTATCCAGGTAAGAGGCCAGGTCGTCTTTGCTGACAAGCCAGAGATTTTCATTTTTGGAGGCAGTGATCTCTCTCTTTTCGATAAGACGCAGAATTTCGTGTTTCGGAATACTAAACTCTCTGCTTGCTTCATTTAATGTTATCCATTTTCCCATTGTTCTATTTTGGTTTTATGATTTCGCGTGGATTAACAAACGGGTATAAAAAAAGCGTGAAACTACTCTATTATCTAGAAAGAAGGTACCCCTACCTGTTAAACTAACAATAGACAACAGCCCACGCCTATTATGGATGTATTCCTGTGTATTCTATACATACAAATTACATGGACATTTTGTTGCTATTATCTTAGTTTAGCGATAAAAAAGTGTGGTGGGTGTTCTCTTTCTAAAGATAATATCAAAATGCTTTTTCCAATATGTCCGCCCCTGCATCCTGTCTCTATTCTGCAAGGACAGGGCAAAGATAAATAAAATTTTGATACGGGCAAATAAAATGTAAAAAATAGACACTCGTTTTTTTGAAAATCTCTATTGCCCGGCTCTTTTTTAATTACCTTCTCTTTTCTGCCAGATAGACTCCGCCTAAAATCATAATGCATCCGGTAATGGCCGGCAGGGTAATTTTTTCATCAATAATAAGTGAGGAGGTTATTAAAGTAACTAAAGGAACGATGTAAATATAGTTGCTTGTTTTTACAACTCCTATATTTTTGATCGCGGTGTTCCACATCATGAAACAAAGCATAGAGGCGATCAGTCCCAGAAATAACAGATTGGCAATTACAGTGGGTTGCTGGAGGATTTCCCGGGTAGGGTGCAAGGGAGTAGCTACTAAGAAAGGGATCAGTGTAATAAGTCCATAGGCAAATACTTTCCGGGTAATAAAGATCGTCGGATAACGATTTTCCAGTTTTTTTAATAAGATACAATAAAGCGACCATACCAATGCGGAGATCAGGGTCAGGATATCTCCGAGCGGATTGATCTGTAATATAAAGCTTCCGTTGAAAACGACCAGTGCTACTCCTGCCAGTGCTACACAGGAACCATATATGAGATTTTTAGTAAGTTTCTCCTTTTTATTTAAAAAATAGGAGAGAAAAGCTGTCATAAGCGGAGTCGTTGCCAGGATAAGAGAGACGTTGGAAGCCAGGGTAATTCCCAGTGCTGTGTTCTCGGCAATGAAGTAGAGAGAGCCTCCGCAAAGTCCGGCTGCCAGGAAAAGAACTTCATCTTTTGGTGAACCGGAAAAAAGTTTCCGGGGAGAGAGGAGCCAGATACATCCGTAGGCGAGAAGAAAGCGGTAAAAAAAGATCTCTACCGGAGTAAGCCCGTAACCGATCAGGATTTTTGTAGATACAAAGGTAGTACCCCAGATGGTTACTGTAATAATAGCAAGTATATGAAAGAGAACAGGGGCGAAAGATTTCATCTGTACAGGGATAAATCAGTTAATAGTATGGGCACAAAGATAACGCATGGAGTAAAATTAAAT
>JAJQBG010000099.1 GCA_021203405.1 Bacteroides sp. | reverse complement strand
GTGGTGGATACTATGAAGAAATGTCTCTTAGTTATTATAGGAATTTTGATGGTGCAGGTAGCTGCCGCGCAATGGAATTGCTCTTTTACTCACTATTCGGCCGAAGATGGTCTTTCTCAGAATACCATTATATCTATTATGCAGGATAGCAAAGGAGGGATGTGGTTCGCTACCTGGGATGGAATAAATAAATTTAACGGATATACCTTTAAAACATACAAGGCGAAGCAGGGAAATCATATCAGCCTGACCAATAACCGGGTCGACAGGATGTATGAAGATAAATATGGTTATATCTGGATCTTTACCTATGATAACCGTGCCCACCGCTTTGACCCGCGTACGGAAGAGTTTGAGCAGG
The DNA here is from genome assembly GCA_021203405.1 of Bacteroides sp. Classification (GTDB taxonomy): domain Bacteria; phylum Bacteroidota; class Bacteroidia; order Bacteroidales; family Bacteroidaceae; genus Bacteroides. Next base: position 7,923 of record JAJQBG010000099.1, on the reverse strand, counting down.
TGCCTGTTTCCGGAGAGGGGAGTAGTTCGAATATTATGTCGATCCGTGTACTCGCTAACGGAACTGTCTGGTTGCTTACTGAAAGTGACGGAGTGATCCGTGTTATTACGGATGAAAAGGATCATTCGCTCACAACAGATCTCTATTCTATCAAAACAGGTTTGTTCCCGGCCCTGCAGGTCTATAAGGTTGCCCAGGATAGTGAAGGCAATGAGTGGATACTGACGGATAACGGCCTGGGAATGATCAGCCCCGGCGAGAAAACACCTGTTTCCTATTTTGTGGAGACCAAAGAGATACCTTCCAGCGAGGATCAGTCTTTTTACTCTTTTGAAGAACATGCCGGCGAAATATACTTTGGTTCTGACAAAGGACGTGTCTGGCATTTCCGCCGGAACGGAGAGCGGTTTCGGTTGCTGGAGCTTGATACCCGTTCTCCGGTCATCTCTATCAACAGTGTTTCCCGGGATATGCTGGTACTGACGACAGACCGGGATGGCTTTTTCCTCTATAATACGGAAACCGGAGAGAGTAGCCACTATTCTCCTGCCCGGTACAAGGAACTTCCTGAAGTGATCGTATCCACCTATATGGATAAAAAGGGAGAGATCTGGTTTGAACAGAACCGGACTCCCGGACTGATCACTCATTTCAATCCTTTTACCCGTATTATAAAGAGTGAACAGATGGAGGTAGAAGCACACAGTGCCAGTCGTTCCCATCCGGCTTTTCATGTGCATGAAGATGCAAATGGGTATACCTGGGTCCATCCTTACGGAGGAGGCTTCTCCTATTTTGACCGGGAAAATAACCGTCTGGTCCCTTTCTATAACCATCCGGATTCTGCTGACTGGCGTTTTTCTAATAAAATTCATTCGGCCTTTTCTGATAAGCAGGGTAACCTCTGGGTCTGTACTCACTCCAAAGGATTGGAGAAGATCACTTTCCTCTCCTCCGCATTTAACCTGGATATCCCCTTTCCCTCTGAATATGAATCTCTCAGTAATGAGGTCAGGGCCATTTGTGAAGATAAGGAGGGAAACATCTGGGTAGGTATGAAAGATGAACTGATCCGTATCTACGACAAAGAGTATCGGTACCGGGGATATCTGACGGCTACGGGACAGATCTCTTATACGGGAACTCCTTTAAAGGGAGTGGCCTATAGCATTATGCAGGATAAAGAGGATTTTATCTGGATCGCTACCAAAGGGGACGGATTGATAAGGGCACAAAAACGGGGAAGCGGGTATGACCTGATACGGTTCAGCTATAACCGGGATGATATCTATAGCCTGAGTAACGATGATATTTACTCCATCTATGAGGATACACAGGGGCGTATCTGGGTAGCTACCTTTGGGGGCGGAATAAACTACCTGGAAAAAGATAAAGAGGGGAACTATATTTTTATCAATCACCGGAATAACCTCAAAGGTTATCCGATTGATTGCTGTTACCGTACCCGTTATATTACCGGAGATTACCAGGGCCGTATCTGGGTGGGTACTACGGCAGGAACGCTGGCTTTCCGGAGTGACTTTACCAATCCCGAAGAGGTGGTGTTTAATTACTATTCACGGGTACCCAGTGATAATACCACCCTCAGTAATAACGATGTACACTGGATCACCGTAGGGAGCAACGGGGCTATTTACCTGGCTACTTTCGGAGGCGGGCTCAATCGTGTTACTCATGTAGGGGTTGGTGGCGAGGATGCGACCTTTATCTCCTATACGACCAGTGAAGGACTCGCCTCGGATGTACTTCTTTCCATCCGGGAAGATGCTCAGGAAAACCTCTGGATCAGTACGGAAAATGGTGTAAGCAAGTTTATGCCCCAATCCGGGACTTTTGAGAATTATGATCAGAAGAGTTTCCCCTACCGTTTTCGTTTTAATGAAGCTGCTTCCGAATATACTTCTCAGGGAGATCTCTTTTTTTGGTACCAATAACGGACTTTTCTATTTTAATCCGGATTCTATCCGGAAGGATAGTTATGTTCCCTCTATTGTTTTATCCCGTTTAAATGTTTACGGAAGAGAGGTAGTCCCCGGGGAAAAAGGTACCCTGAAAGTAAACCTGGATGATGCGGACAGACTGGTATTAACCCATAAAGAGAATATTTTTACTGTTCAGTTTGCGGCACTGGATTATCGGAATCCGGCCAATATCCAGTATGCTTATAAATTAGATGGATTTGATCCGGAGTGGATCTTTATTGATAAACAACGCAATGCTACCTATACCAATCTTCCCAAAGGAGACTATGTATTGAAAGTACGTTCTACCAATAGTGACGGGGTGTGGGTGGATAACGAACGTACCCTGAAAGTTACTATATTGCCTTCGTTCTGGGAGACTGCCTGGGCGATGCTGCTCTATATCCTGATCATGATGGGAGTTATCTTTGTGGCGGTCTATATTCTCTTTACGATCTACCGGCTTAAGAATGAAGTAACGGTAGAGCAAAAGATCTCGGATATCAAGCTTCGTTTCTTTACCAATATTTCCCACGAACTCCGTACCCCTCTTACCCTGATAGCGGGGGGCCTGTGGAGTATGTGCTCAAGAATACCCGTATGCCCGATGAGGCCCGCGAACAGTTGGTTATCGTAGAGCGTAATACCGAACGTATGCTGCGTCTGGTCAATCAGATCCTTGATTTCCGGAAGATACAGAACAAGAAGATGAAGATGAAAGTGCAGCAGATCGATGTGGTGATCTTTATCCGCCGCATTATGAATAATTTCGAATCTCTGGCACAAGATCATCATATCGATTTTGTTTTCCAGTCTGAACAATCCAGCCTTAAACTCTGGGTCGATGCCGATAAGTTAGAGAAGATCGTCTTTAATCTTCTTTCCAATGCGTTTAAATATACTCCTCAGGGAAAAATGATCACTGTATTTATACATGATAATGAAGAGACGGTCTTTATCGGGGTACAGGACCAGGGGATCGGGATCTCTGAGGCTAAAAAGCACTCTATCTTTGACCGGTTTGAGAACCTGATGGATAAGAATGTATTTAACCAGTCCAGTACCGGGATCGGACTCTCTTTGGTGAAGGAGCTGGTAGAGATGCACCATGCCCTGATCGAAGTGGATAGCAAACTGGGCGAGGGAAGCTGCTTTAAAGTGGAGTTCCGGAAAGGGAAGGAGCATTACGATGAAAGTGTTGACTTTATCCTGGCTGATTCCGGCGAGCCGATGCCTATGGAAAAGGTAACGGAGGCGATCCTTCCGTTAATGGCTTCCGAAGATGATCTGCAACCTGTTCCGGATAACGAGGAGACCGCTAAGGAGACGCTGTTGCTTATTGAAGATAATACGGAACTTCGCTTTTTCCTGCGAACAATCTTTTCTTCCTCTTTCCGGGTGATTGAAGCCTCGAATGGCGTAGAGGGGCTTAATAAAGCATTAAAGCATCTGCCGGATATGATCACCAGTGATGTAATGATGCCGGAGAAGGATGGGATCGAAGTGACCCGGGAGATAAAGACCCATATCACCACCAGCCATATTCCGGTTGTTTTGCTGACGGCTAAGTCTGCTATTGAGAGTAAACTGGAAGGGATGGATATTGGTGCCGATGATTATATTACTAAACCTTTCAGTGCTACTTATCTGAAGGCCCGGGTGGAGAACCTGCTTGTGCAGCGCAGGAAACTCCGGGAACTTTACCGGGCTACTCTGCTGGAGGAGCCTGTGCAGGCGGAAGAAGCGATTTCAGATCAAGCAGAAATGTCTCCGTACGATAAAAAATTCATGGATAAACTCCTGGAAGTCATGGAGAGGAATATGGATAACGGCGAACTGGTGGTGGATGATCTGGTGCAGGAACTGGCCGTGAGCCGTTCGGTCTTCTTTAAAAAGCTGAAGATGCTTACCGGGTTGGCTCCTATTGAGTTTATCAAGGAGATGCGTATCAAACGGGCGGCCCAGCTGATTGAGACCGGTGAATTTAATATGACCCAGATCGCTTACATGGTGGGAATAAATGATCCCCGTTATTTTAGTAAATGTTTTAAGCAGAAATATGCCATGACCCCTACGGAGTATAAAGAGAAAATAGCCAGGGGAAATTAATCTTATTGATAAGAGGGTGTGTCAAAAGTTAGTGGAGCCTCTTCAAGGTTCATAATAGTGAGGTGCTCCTACCCCAGGGTGTCACTTCGCTCTACCCTGGGCTATTTATAGATCCCTTCCAGGGATTGGAGAAGGAGAATTACATACTTTTGATAACTCCTCTTTTTTAAAAAGAAAAAGTCAGTACAATCGTACCTATTCCTGTAAAAATTAACACTTATTGTTGAAAAATCCAAATATTTGTCTAATTTTGCCGGCATACCTACACTCAACAACCTTAAAACTTACTTTAAAGAATTGGAAAAAATACAGCATTAAAGTATTAATATACTCTGGATGAAAACACTCTTATTAGCTATTTTACTTTTGCCGGGATCTTTATATCTGGGGGCACAGGAAAGGCGTGCCCAGGTAAAGCAACTGGCAGACAACTACTGCTCAGTGGCAGGAAATTATGTTTCTCTTTATTCCGGTAAAGAACAATTAAAGTATATGACAGGCGTTACAGGGCACCCTTATTGGGTTGATGACTCCTATGCTCCTGCGAGTCTGTACTATGACGGTATCTTTTATGAAATTGTCCTGCTCCGGCTGGATATTTACCGGGATGAACTGATCATTATCTCTCCCGATGTCCGCTTCCATGTTATTCTGGTAGGCGACTATCTGGGATGGGCCGATTTCCATGGAAGCCGGGTTATTTACCACACCAAGAACAGTTTACCGGGTTCTCCTTCTACCGGTTATTATATCCGGTTATACTCCGGAGAATATACTGTTCTGGAAAAACAGAATAAATATTTTTATTCTCAGGTTCTGGATCGCAGGGTGGAACATCTTTTCTCAGATAAAAAATCTACCTATTATTGCTGAAAGAGGGGCAATATTATACAGTGAACAGCAAAGGTGCGCTACTGAAACAGTTTAGATCGCACAAAAAAGAGCTGGATAGTTATGTGCGTCGCCATAAACTGAATTTTAAGAAAGACCCTGTAGCGTTTATTACTGCTATTGTTGAACACTACGAAGAATTGACCCGGTAAGTTATGAAAACATATATGTGTATATTGGTTGCATTTTGCACCCTACTTCCTGTAAGCCAAGCCCAGACCCTGTCACTATGGATCTCCGTCAGCAACCGCTCAGAGAACTTCTGAATGTGGTGGAAGCTACTACTTCTTTCCGTGTTTTCTGCGATTTACAGATCGCTGATACCACAAAGGTCACCGTAACCCTCGCTTCAGGTGACCCGGTCCGGGTATTATCAGAGGTGGTTAAAGAGAAAGAACTGGAGCTGGCTATCTACCAGGATCATATCTTTGTCGTTCCCCGGGAAACGATGTTCCAGGTTCAGCTACCGGAAGATTACTTTGTTCGCCGGAGTGGTTCGGGGGAGGAAGAACTATCTGCGCTGGCTATCTCCCTGTGTAGGAAAAACCAGAAGGCCACTTCTGAAAATAAGGTCTATGAAGTGGGAGAGGCCAGCAGGGCAGTAACCGGAAGTGTTATTTTGTCCGGAAATGTGTCCAATTATAAGACCGGTGATCCTATGCCGGGTATCACTATCTTTAACCGGGATCTTAGTATTGGGGTTACTACCGATATGGACGGGAATTATGAGATAGAACTTCCCGCGGGAAGACACGACCTTTTTGTACAGGGAGTGGGACTTACCGATACGAAACGGCAGATCCTGCTTCATACGGGTGGTGTGCTGGATATTGAACTGGAAGAACAGGTCTATGAGTTGGATGAACTGACTGTCTCTTCTGAACGAATAGCCAATGTCCGGGCTACTACCATGGGGGGTACAGCGGCTGAAGCTGGCAGCCGTCAAGAATGTACCTACTGCCTTCGGGGAGATCGATATTCTTCGCATAGTGATGTCGCTGCCCGGTGTAAAATCGGTCGGAGAGGTTTCCAGCGGATTCAATGTGCGCGGAGGTTCTACCGATCAGAACCTGATCCTGTTTAATGAGGGAACCATTTATAATCCTACTCATCTTTTCGGGTTCTTTTCGGCATTTAATCCGGATGTAGTGAGTGAGATGGAGCTTTATAAGAGTAGTATCCCCTCTAAGTATGGTGGGCGTATCTCCTCTGTATTGGATATCAATACCCGGGAAGGGAACAAAGAGAAATTAACCGGCTCGGCCAGTATCGGGCTTCTTACCAGTCGTCTCAGCTTTGAAGGCCCTGTTGGAAAACGAACCAATTTCCTGCTGGGAGGATGTACCACCTATTCGGACTGGATCCTTAAAAGGCTTCCTGAAAAGAGCGGTTATAAAAACGGTAAGGCTGGATTCTATGATCTGAATGCTGCTGTAAACCATCGTTTCGGAGAGCGGGACCTACTTACGGTCAATGGTTATTTCAGTCACGACCGTTTCAGTTTTAATGAGTACGATAAATATGCCTACCAGAATACCAATGCTTCGGCTAAATGGCGGCATATCTTCGGACCGGAAACAGTCGGGAATTTCAGTGCCGGTTATGACCATTATGACTATACTACTACGGAGAGCGAACAGGAAGAGTGGGCTTATGATCTCTCTTTCCGCATCAATCAATATTTTACCAAGGCAGACTTTACCTGGAAACCTCATACGGCTCATGAAATAAGTTTCGGATACAATGGGACATTTTATGATCTGATGCCCGGGAAGTATCTTCCTCATGGAGAGAACTCGCTTATTGTGCCGGATATCATGCAAAAAGAGAAAGCCATGGAGTCTGCCCTCTATATTGGAGATAACTGGGATGTTACCGATAAATTCTCTGTCAATGCCGGGATCCGTTACTCCCTGTTCAATGTATTAGGTCCCCGTACTTATAATCTTTACGTTCCGGATGAACTTCCTTCTTTAGAAACAGTCACGGAGGAGGTCTCGGGTAGCGGTGTACTTAAAACCTGGCAGGGAGCTGAATATCGCCTTTCTGCCCGGTATGAGATCCTGGATAATCTTTCTGTAAAAGCAGGCTTCAATACCATGCGCCAGTACATTCATAAACTCTCCAATACTACGATCATGTCTCCTACTGATACCTGGAAGCTGAGTGATGTCAATATCCGTCCCCAGACCGGAAACCAGATCGCGGCGGGTATATACAGTAATCTGATGAATAACAACCTGGAGCTTTCGCCGGAAGGGTATTATAAAACCATGAATAATTATTTAGACTACCGTAGCGGTGCGGAGCTGGCTATGAACCATCACATTGAGACCGATGTGCTGGAGACCAAAGGTCGGGCATACGGAGTAGAGTTTATGATCAAAAAGCCCGGAGGTAAACTGAATGGTTGGGTCAGTTATACCTATTCACGTACCCAGCTTCGGCAGAAGGATCTCCGGATTGCCGAACCGGTGAATGGGGGAGACTGGTATCCGGCCGATTATGATAAACCCCATGAATTGAAATTTGTCGGTAACTATAAATTTACCCGTCGTTACAGTGCATCGCTGAATTGCGATTATAGTACAGGGCGTCCCGTTACATTGCCTGTTTCTAAATACTGGTACAACGGCAGCCAGTATGTATACTATTCCAAACGTAACCAGTACCGCATACCGGACTTCTTCCGTATGGACTTTGCTTTCAATATTGAACCCAGTCATCACCTGACGCTTCTTACCCACAGTATGATCTCTTTCGGGGTATATAACCTTACGGGACGTAAGAATGCTTATTCTGTATACTATGTATCAGAGAACGGCTATTTGAAAGGATATAAAATGGCTATTTTCGGAATGCCTATTCCCTATGTATCTTATAATATAAAATTCTGATCTTTAATCTGCAGGTAAATTATAACTTTTGATCATGAAACAGT
>JAJQBG010000069.1 GCA_021203405.1 Bacteroides sp. | reverse complement strand
CCGCCAGCAGCTTACGCTCTACAAAATGAAATTTTAAATACATACATTTTTAATTTAAAAGTTAGTAAATAAAACACCCGACAGGCTATGCGCACTTGCCTGTTCTCTGCTTTAAAGATACAAAGAAAAGAAGGGGTGATTAGTAAAAAAGGGGGGTTAGGGCCTAACTTATGAGATAAGTTAGGGTCTAAAACGAAACAGTTACAAAACCCATGTAGACGCATACTTGCGTCTCATCCGCGTCAACTGAAATGCATCCCCGATATAGAGATCAGGACGTAGAAATCAGAATGTAGAGATGGGGACGTAGATGAGACGCAAGTATGCGTCTCGTATCATCATTATCATTAGTATTATCAAGCACAGCAGTGGGAATAATAACAACGGCAATGGAATTATAAAAAACACCATGAACACAACACTAATCAAACAAAAAAACGAGATAGGACGTACGATTGAACGCTATTTGCCCCTGAAATGGAGAGGAAGCCGGGGAACCGGCCTCTGCCCTTTCCACGACGATAAACACCCTTCCCTGACGGTAGACACCCGGAAACAACGGTTTATCTGTTATGCCTGCGGGGCCAAAGGGGATGTGATCGAATTTATCAAACGGATAGAGGGATGCGACTTTAAAGAGGCACTGGAAAAGCTGGAGGGTGGAAGGCTGCGGCCGATGGTGACCAGCCCGGAGAGACTCCTCAGCAGGCCGGCGCCGGCACCGATAACGATCCCGGATCATAACCGGTTCCTGAAACTGCTGATGCCTTATGTGCCGCCTTGCAGGGAACTGATCTCTGTCTACCATCGGTTTGAGGTGGGGCTCTCTCCCCACCGGGTACCGGATGGCTGGCAGGGGCAGAGCAACCGGATCGTATTTCCCCTCCGGGATGAGAACGGGGTGTTAAGGGGCTTCTCGGCACGCAGCCGCCAGGAGGGGGCAAAGACGGCTAAGTATATTCATACGGGGAGTAGCCAGGGGTTCCGAAGCAGCGAGCATCTATACGGGCTTTACGTAGCTAAAAAGAGGATCCTGGAGACGGGGATGGTCTATGTGACGGAAGGGTTTAAAGATGCACTGGCGATGCAGGGGGCGGGGTTTACGGGAAGTGTGGCGCTGATGGGAACAGCTCTTTCGGAGAGGCAGGTGGAGCTGTTGAAAAGGTATTGCCGCAAAGCGGTGATCGTACTGGATGGGGATAAGCCGGGCCGGCGGGCGGCGGAAAAGGTGGCGGAACGGTTGAGCCGGGCGGGGTTCCTGACGCAGGTGATCCTGCTTCCGCAGGGGGAGGATCCGAATTCGATGGTACGGATAGAGGGAACGGAGGAGTTCCGGAACTTCATAGAGGAGCAGGTGGCGGTGTATCATCCGCTGGAAAGGGAGCTGGTGGCGGCTACCCTGCTCTATCCGGAGGTTGTGTATGAGGGAAGAAGGTGGGTCTGCCTGGTCTGCGAAACGCTTTTCAGGGAGGAGATAGGGCCGGAGCTCTCTTTTCACGGGGAGTTGTTGCGGGGCCTGGAGCGGGGAGAGATACCGGAAGAGCTGGAGGATATGGCGGAGGGATACCGGCAGGAGGAAAGGGAGCGTATAAAGGAGTGGCTGGAGCGGGATAACCGGGGGATGGAATATGGGTTGTTCCGGCTCTTGGTGATCTATATGGAGGAGCGCCTGGAGAGGGAGGTGGGGTGGCTGAGCTGCCGGTTGAGGCATGAAGGAGAGCAGCAGAAGCGGGAGAGGATCCTGGAGAGGCTTACTGCACGGAAAGAGTTGGGGGCGGCAGTAGCCCGGTGGCTGGAAAGAATGGGGGCTACCCCGGTGGAGTTCTCCCTGTTCCCGAAAAATTAAGTAATTGAAATCCTGAATATTGACATCATTTTGTCCGCTCAATTCCCAGAATATTCTATTTACTAAATTGCTCTTCTATATAGCGGCAGAAATTTTCTACTCCCTTCTCTTCTTTCATCTTTTCAGCCAGCATACGGGCCTTTTCTTTATACTCCGCATTGGTAACCAGGTCCACCAGTTTTTTCTCCAACTCCTTCTCCCGTACTTTGATGGAGATTTTCTCCGGTCCTACTCCGTTTTGGGTAACCCGGTAACTCCAGTAGGGTTGATCCAGGAGAAGGGGAACGATCAGCTGCGGTACTCCGGCACGGGCTACGCTGTGGGTAGTACCGCATCCGCCGTGGTGCACCACGGCCGTGCAGTAGGGAAAGATCAGGGCGTGTGGAATGGCTTCGGTTAGTATATAGAGATGTTCGGTATGTTGCAGGTGAGTTCCGGTACGGGACCATCCGGATCCTACGACCAGTTTATAGTTGTACCGGGCAACTACTGAGAGTAATCGTTCACTAAAGCGCTCTTTTCCGGGATCGTCGCAACTACCCAGGGTAAAGAAAATAGTGGGGCGATCGTCCTTTTCGACAAACCGGATAAACTCCAGGTAAGCTTCTTCCTGATAAGGGAGATCGTCGTTAAAACAGTATCCTCCGATCTGCCAGGTACAATTCCAACCGGGGTTGGTGCTACCCAGGTGGCGGCTATACAATAGGAAATTATAGCTATTCTTTACGGCATGGAACCCAAAATTATCGATCGGGGCCATCCCCCTGGCTATCCGGTTGCGGTTCACTGTTTTCTTTACCATAAAATTGGTACTGATGTTCAGGAGTTTCCAGAGCAGGGCGGGTTTAAAAAGCGGATGAGGTTTTGGGAACGGCATGGCGGGAGGTGGGATGCGTTTACCGGGAATGAACGGCCCGAAAGCGGTACGGATCACCGGCTTTTTACAGTACTCCCCTATACTGACAGCCGCAAATTCGGTATTGGAGGCGATCAACGGGTCGTGCTCCTCTACTAAAGGAGTAAGTTGTTGAAACTGGATATCGATCACCCGCCGCATCCATTGGAGCAGGTAACGGGTTTTCTGTTTAGCCTCTCCTGCTTCGGTCATCAGTTCGCCTATATTATCGAGTTCTTGCAATACATAGTTCACACCAAACGTTTCTGTCAGTTTTTCAAACTCTTTGGGAAGGCTGATGGTTACCTGATGGTTCCGCTTTATCAGGGCGGAGGCCAGGGTGAGATAGGGATAGACATCTCCCTGAGAACCGCGGGTGACTAACAGTATTTTCATAATACACCGATTGAAGCGAGTTTTTCTCTGTCGAGGTGGTATTTATCTTCGATACTCCGGAGCAGAGCTTCGTCAAAAGTGATGGGTTTAGCCAGTTTTTTGCTCTCCCGGTAGCCTTTAAATACTTTGGAAACCATCTTTCCGGGATTGAATACGATGGAGGACATGATCCAGCATCCGTGTGTACACCAGCAGTTGGCTTTGTATCCGTAGCCAATCTCATCCACCTCTTTTTTCATGGCATCCCCCTGCATCACAGCCTGGGTATCGCAACCATACTCTTTGATATTACCAATGGGCGGACGCAGTTCACAGGAACGGAACCGTCCGTCGTAGTCAATAACCAGGGTCGTTTCTCCGGCGGTACAATCCATTCCCCAGGGGGTAGGTTTATCTAAGTTACCGGCCCGGATGTTATACATGGCCCGGATAAGTCCCAGGTAGAAGAAACGGGTAACGTATTTACGGAAACCTTTTACCCCCTCTGCCATACGGTCGGCATAGGCTACGTAGATGGGAACAATCCTGTCCTGTATCTCCTTGAGCATCTCTTCGGTCAGTATCTTGACCCCGTCTTCGCGGGTTACTCCGCGGGCAGCCTCTATGGTATGGTTGGAGGTGTTGAAGCGGGCATACATCCAGAGCATCAGGTCGTGTACCTCTTCTACATTGTAGCGGGTAACTACGGTCGCCATATTTTTAAGTACCTTACCATCGTCCTTAAAGTGTTCATCTACCTTTTTCAGGGTTTCCAGGGCTTTGTAAAAGTTGCCTTTCACCCCCCCGCTGGCGGTCGTGGGTATCGCCGAATCCATCTAATGAGATACTGATGGAGATATTACACTCCGGACAGTTTTTGCGGATGCGGGTGAGCCACTTTATCACCCGGTCGGGTTTAAGCCCGTTGGTAGGCATATTGATATCTTTGATCTTATTGTTGCGGTAGAACATCTCAATAATTTCCGGAAGATCTTCGCGCAGGGTGGGTTCTCCTCCCGATAGCCAGAGGCGGTTAAACTCGCCGGCGGTTTCGGAGATCTTTTTTATCTCATCAAAGGTGAGGTCTTTCTCCTTCATCTCCATGTCGTCGGCATAAAAGCACATAGCGCATTTAGCATTGCAACGGCCTATCACAAATAAAAAAAACGGATCCCAATTTTCTTTTTGAATTGATCTTCTGAAAAGAGCTTCCTTTACGTGTAGTAGTCATGATTATAATCGGATTTATTTCGTAACTCTCCATGAAAACGGTTGTTTCCGGGGATAAAACTAAGGAACCTTTTTTTAAAAAAAGATTTCAGGAGAAAAAAGAACGGGAATCTTAAATTCAGAACATCGAACCGGAAAAACAGAACATCTTTTCAGAAGAACAGCTCTCTTTTACTCTCCTAATGCAGCGCGGTATTCGGTAGGTGATTTACCGGTATAGCGTTTAAAGTAGCGTCCCATATACGATTGATCGGGAAAGTTAAGTTTCAGGGCTATTTCCTGTACCGAGAGCCGGCTGGTTTGAAGCAGTACTTTGATCTCCAGGATAAGATGCCGGTTGATCATATCTTTGGCCGATTTATCCCGGGTTACCTGGCGTACGATAAAAGAGAGGTAGCGGGGAGTAATAAAAAGTTTTTCGGCATAGAAAGCAACTTCCCGCTCTTTGCGGCAATGGATCCGTACAAGCGACATAAATTTTTTAAAGATCTCATCCTGTTGCAGGGTGGCTTTATTCATTCTGCTTTGAAACTGCCGGAACGTCTTATCATAGGTTTCCCAGAAGATGCATTGCAACTGGTTACGGATAATGTTATAACGGAACTGGTTCTCTTTATCGTGGTAATTAGTGATAAGAAAGGGGAAAATACTTAAAAAAGAGTTGCCTGATCTCCGGACATATGATAGACCGGATTCTCTTTGATAAATCCGATAAAGGAGGTACCCAGCCTGTAATTACTCTCTTCAAACAGAGCATGGGAAAAGGTTAAAAAACGTACCTGAAAATCTTCACTGGCTTCCAGCAGGGTAAAGATGGTTCCCGGAAAGAGGGTTACCTTGGAGTTTACCCGGATGGGGTGCACCAGTACATCCGTAGAAATAACGGCTTCTCCCCCCATACAGAGGAAAATAAACCCGCAGTCGAGCCGGTAAGGATGATTCAGAAAGAGGTGCAAATTACTATCTCCTACCCGGAAAGGTTCCTCTTCAGAGGTAAAGAATTGATCCATGTATCTCCTTTTTTTTGATCACAAAACTACGTATTTTCCAGTAATAAACGAATAAACATATCTCAAAATGAACAACACATGCCACATAATGAAAACCGACAGGCAAAACATCAGAAGTACCTTTGCAGCCGGAATTACAATAGTATTAGTTTTTTAAGAGAACAAAATGAAAAAGAAAAGAGTAAAGACCCTAACGATCCTGGTAGCTGCCATGCTGGTTACCGGATGTAAACAAGCTCCGGAGATGAGACACGAGGTAGAGTATGCTACCCTGCAGATCAGCCGGACCGATCGTGAATTGAGACAAACTTATCCTGCTGCTATCCGTGGAAGACAGGATATAGAGATTTATCCGCAGGTGGATGGGTCTATATCTGAGGTGGCCGTGAAAGAGGGAGAAAAGGTCAGGAAAACCAGACTCTCTTTATTATTGACCAGGTACCCTACAAAGCGGCTTTACAGACAGCTCAGGCCAATGTATAGGCAGCCCGGGCAGGTGTAGCAACCGCACAGCTCACATACGATAGTAAAAAAGAGCTTTTTGCCCGGAATGTGATCTCGCAGTTTGAACTCTCTACGGCAGAAAACGCGTTGCTTACTGCACAGGCACAACTATCACAGGCTGAGGTACAGGAGACAAATGCCCGGAACAACCTCTCCTATACGGTGGTAAAGAGTCCGGCCGACGGAATAGTAGGAACCATTCCTTATAGGGTGGGTTCTTTAGTAAGCTCTTCCCTGCCCCGTCCGCTTACTACCGTATCGGATAACTCCGAAATGTATGTATACTTCTCTATGACGGAGAACCAGCTGCTCGATCTGACCCGCCGGTATGGTTCGGTGGATGAGGCGCTACGCTCTATGCCCGATATAGACCTGTTACTGAGTGACGGTAGTACGTACGGACAGCGGGGTAGGATCGAGACCATCAGCGGGGTCATTGACCAGACTACAGGAAGTGTATCCCTGCGTGCGGTATTCCCCAACCAGGGACGCCTGTTGCATAGTGGTGGTTCGGGAAATGTACTGATCCCCTATAAAAAGGAGGGTTGTATCGTGATCCCGCAGATAGCCACGATGGAGATACAGGACAAAAAGTATATTTATAAAGTAGAAGGTGAAATACCCCAGCGTACTGTGGTAGAGGTTACTCCGGTTAATAACGGACAGGAGTATATTGTAGAAGCAGGACTCTCCCAGGGAGATGTTATCATAGCAGAAGGGGTAGGACTGATACGTCCGGGAACACCCATTAAAACGAAACCTGCCACTCAAGATTAAAACAATATGAAACTTAAATATTTTATTGACCGCCCTGTACTCTCGGCGGTGATCTCCATAGTAATTGTATTGGGGGGAATTATCGGTTTGGCTGCCCTGCCGGTTGAGCAATACCCCGATATCGCTCCTCCCACTGTGATGGTGACAACCTCCTATACAGGAGCCAGTGCGGAGACGCTTCAGAATAGTGTGATCGCCCCCCTGGAAGAATCCATCAACGGAGTAGAGAATATGACCTATATGACCTCTTCGGCTACCAATACGGGGAGTGTAACGATCAATGTATACTTTGAACAGGGAACCGATCCGGATATGGCAGCGGTGAATGTACAGAACCGGGTAGCAAAAGCAAGCGGATCGCTTCCGTCCGAAGTTACCCGGGTAGGTGTACAAACCGTTAAGCGGCAAACCAGTATGCTGAAGATATTCTCTCTGTACAGTCCGGATGGCTCGTACGATAACAACTTCCTGGCCAACTACCTGAAGATCAACCTACAACCGGAGATCATGCGTATTACCGGTGTAGGAGAATTGATGGTAATGGGAGGTGATTACAGCATGCGCATCTGGATGAAACCCGATGTGATGGCACAATATGGTTTGGTACCGGGCGATATAACAACTGTACTGAATGAACAGAATATTGAATCGGCTACCGGATCCTTCGGTGAGAATGCGGCTGAAACTTTTCAGTATCCCATGAAATACCGGGGACGGCTTGTACTGCCGGAAGAGTTCGAAGAGATGGTCATACGGGCACTTCCCGACGGAGAGGTATTACGCCTCAGGGATGTAGCTACCGTAGAGATGGGACAGCAACAGTATAACTTCATAGGCAGTACGAACGGTCAGCCGGGAATATCCTGTATGGTATTCCAGACTGCCGGGAGTAATGCGACCGAAGTGATCCGGCAGCTGGATGTATTATTGGAAGAAGCCCGGAAAGATCTGCCGGAGGGAATTGATATCGTGGAATTAATGAGTACCAACGACTTTTTGTTCGCCTCTATCAACGAGGTGGTAAAGACACTGATCGAAGTCATTATACTGGTATTCTTATTGTCTATATTTTCCTGCAGGATATCCGTTCTACGCTGATCCCGACCATCAGTGTGATCGTATCCCTGGTGGGTACCTTTGCGTTCCTGACCCTGGCAGGGTTTAGTATCAACCTGCTTACCCTTTTTGCCCTGGTGTTAGCCATTGGTACGGTAGTGGACGACTCCATTATTGTGGTCGAGGCCGTGCAGGCACGTTTTGATGTAGGGTATCGCTCCTCTTACATGGCTGCCAATGACGCAATGAAGGGGATCAGTTCGGCTATTGTTACCTCTACCCTGGTATTTATGGCTGTATTTATTCCGGTATCACTGATGGGCGGAACTTCGGGAACATTTTATACCCAGTTTGGTTTGACAATGGCCGTGGCGGTAGGTATTTCAGCGATCAATGCGCTTACACTGGCACCCGCCCTCTGTGCCCTTATCCTCAAACCGTATGTGGACGAGGATGGCAAAGAGAAGAATAATTTTGCGGCCCGCTTCCGGAAGGCTTTCAATACAGCGTTCGATACGATGGTAAAACGGTACCAGCACGGGGCCTTTTTCTTTATCAAACGGCCCTGACTCACCTGGTCTACCCTGATACTCTGCATAGTGGCACTGGGCCTGTTAATGAATAACACCAAAACCGGTTTAGTACCGGATGAAGATATGGGAGTTCTGTTCATCAATGTGAATACGGCCCCTGGTAGCTCCCTGCAACATACGGAAAATGTGATGATAGAGATTGAGGAACGCATCCAGGATATTCCGCAATTGCTACGCTACTCCCGGGTAGCAGGTTACGGTATGATCAGCGGACAGGGTTCCTCCTACGGTATGATCACCATGAAACTCAAGCCCTGGGAAGAGCGTACCCAAAAGGGCGACGATGTAAAATCGGTGATTGCCGAGATCTACCGGCGCACCACTGATATCAAGGATGCAAGTATCTTCGCCCTGGCACCTCCGATGATCACCGGATACGGTACAGGGAACGGGTTCGATATGCATGTACAGGATAAAAGAGGAGGAGACTTTACCACCTTCTATAATTATACCCAGCAATTTATCGGTGCCCTGAACCAGCGGCCTGAAATTGCTGCGGCCTACTCTTCTTTCAGTATCAGTAACCCGCAATGGTTAGTGGATATGGATGCCGTACGGTGTAAACGGGCCGGCATCTCTCCCGCCGAAGTACTCTCTACCTTATCGGGATATTACGGAGGACAGTATGTCTCCAACTTCAACCGTTTTTCGAAGATCTATTATGTGATGATCCAGGCAAGCCCGGAGTACAGACTCGATCCGGAATCCTTAGATAAAGTGTTCGTTCGCATCAACGGTGAAATGGCTCCCATCAGCCAGTTCGTAAAACTGACCCGGGTATATGGTGCCAATGCACTGAACCGTTTCAATATGTATAACTCCATTGCCGTAAACGGTACATCGGCCGATGGATACAGTACGGGAGATGCGATCAACGCCATCCGGGAAGTAGCAGCCGAGGTACTCCCGCAGGGATATGGCTATGAATTTGCCGGGATCAGCCGCGAAGAGAGCCAGACCACCAATAATACGATCATTATCTTTGGTATCTGTACATTGCTGATCTACCTCATCCTGAGCGCACTGTATGAAAGTTTCCTGATCCCATTCGCGGTCATTCTTTCCGTACCCTGCGGACTGATGGGCAGTTTCCTTTTCGCAAAAGCATTGGGATTGGAAAATAATATTTATCTGCAGACAGGACTTATCATGCTCATCGGACTGCTGGCTAAAACAGCGATCCTGTTGACTGAATATGCAGCCGAACGCCGGGCCAGCGGTATGTCCCTGGCAGCTGCGGCCCTTGCTGCGGCTAAAGCCCGCCTGCGTCCCATCCTGATGACAGCTTTGACCATGATCTTTGGGCTGCTTCCGCTGGTATTCTCTACCGGAGTTGGTGCGAACGGTAACAGTTCTCTTGGTACAGGAGCCGTAGGGGGTATGATCATTGGTACACTGGCACTACTGTTCCTGGTACCGTCACTGTTCATTGCCTTCCAGTACCTGCAGGAAAAATTCAGGCCGGTAGATATCAACCTGAACCCGGACTGGGCTATTCAGGCAGAGTTGGAAGAAAACGAAAAACGTAAAAAAGAAGAAAGAAAATGAGAAAAACAATGATACTATGCAGCCTGGTGTGTCTTACCGGCTGTGGGATCTATCAGCCCTATCACCGTCCGGAAGTGGAAACGGAAGATCTTTTCGGAGAGGTACGCCAGGAAGAGGATACAACTTCCTTAAGAGATCTGCAATGGCAGGAGCTCTTTACCGATCCTTACCTACAGGAGCTTATCTACAGGGGACTGGAGAATAATTTCGACCTGCAAAGTGCACAACTGACCATTCGCCAGGCAGAGGCGGCGCTGATGACGGCCCGCTTAGCTTTCCTGCCTTCCCTGCACCTGACTCCGGAAGGTGCCCTGAGTAGCTTTGACGGCTCGGCACCCACCAAAACTTACACCTTACCGGTGGCTGCCAGTTGGGAGATTGATGTGTTCGGCCGTCTGCAGAATGCTAAAAAAGGGAGTAAAGCTGCCTATCTGCAAACCAAAGAGTATAAACAGGCGGTACGGACGGGGCTGATCTCAGCCATTACTAATTATTACTACACGCTGTTGATGCTCGATATGCAGTATGAAATTACAGCCCATACGGCAGAAAGCTGGCGGGAAAGCCTGGAAACCATGCAGGCGATGAAAGAGGCCGGTATGACTACTGAGGCCGGGGTCAGGCAGATAGAGGGTACTTATTACGCCACAAAAGCCTCCCTGGAAGATATCCGCCAGCAGATCACCGAGATAGAAAATGCGCTTTCTCTACTCCTGATGGAGACTCCCCAGCCTGTGAAACGGGGTAGACTGGAAGAGCAGACCTTTCCGACGGAACTCAGGACGGGCATTCCCCTGCAACTGCTTGCCTGGCGTCCCGATGTACGGAGTGCGGAGTACGCCTTGATACAGGCTCATTATACAACCCATGAAGCCCGTGCTTCGCTCTACCCTTCGTTGAAGCTGAGCGGAGTAGCCGGATGGACCAACAGTGCCGGAAGTTACATTGTAAATCCGGGTAAACTGTTGCTTACGGCAGCCGGTTCGCTCACCCAGCCCCTCTTTAACAAAGGTATTCACAAAGCCCAGGTAAAAATAGCCAAAGCCCGCCAGGAGGAGGCCGCCCTGAATTTCCAGCAAACCTTGCTGAATGCCGGAGCCGAAGTCAATACTACCCTGGCGCAATACCAGGCAGCCCGCAACAAACAGGAGATCCGGTTGAAACAGATCGCAGCGATGGAACAGGCACTGGAGAGTACTGAACTACTGATGCGGCACGGTTCAACCACCTACCTGGAAATATTGACCGCCCGCCAGTCACTCTTGTCGGCACAACTGGCCGGAATATCCGACCGGTACAGCGAGATACAAAGTATCATCAACCTGTACCGTGCCCTGGGAGGCGGACGCGGGACCACAGAAGATACGGAAGAATAACTTTTCATTTTGTTGATCAGGTAATTCACCTGCAGGGCCCTCTTTCTCCCCCGGGAAAGAGGGCCTTTTTTGTTATCCGGGTATTCAGTTACATTCTGTCAGACATTTCACTAACAAAAAGAAACCTCTCTGCCGGAACCGCTTTCCAGACTTCCTGGAACCTCTTTATAAGGAGATCAGAATGAGATTTTTGCAACAAATTAATTGCAGAAAAATTTCTTTATTCAATAAGAATTGATTTCCTTTGTACCGTTTTTATCGCGTTCACTCAATAATTCAACGTTAAACATAAAATTAGTCATGAAAATTACACACATTGAACATTTAGGGATTGCTGTGAAAAGCATCGAAGAAGCACTTCCTTATTATGGAAATGTTCTGGGTCTTACATGCTACAATATTGAAACAGTAGAAGATCAGAAAGTCAGGACCGCTTTCCTGAAAGTAGGCGACACCAAGATCGAACTCCTCGAAGCAACCTCTCCGGAGAGTACCATCGCTAAATTTATCGAGAACAAAGGGCCGGGTGTACACCACGTGGCATTTGCTGTGGCCGATGGTGTAGCGGGTGCACTGGTAGAAGCTGAAGAAAAAGGAGTCAGACTGATCGATAAAGCTCCCCGCAAAGGTGCCGAAGGACTTACTATCGCCTTTCTCCATCCCAAATCAACCCAGGGTGTTTTAACAGAGCTGTGTGAAGAGTAATTAACACACACAGATCATACCTTTTCAGAATTCAATTATTAATTATCTAAATAAAAAAAATTCATGAGTAATCAGCTTGAAAAAGTAAAAGAGCTCATTGAGCTTCGCGCTCAGGCCCGTTTAGGTGGTGGAGAAAAGGCCATCGAAAAACAACACGCCAAAGGGAAATATACAGCCCGTGAACGTATAGCACAGTTGTTGGACGAAGGTAGTTTCGAAGAGATGGATATGTTTGTAAAACACAGATGTACCAACTTCGGACAAGAGAAAAAATCATTTCTGGGAGACGGTGTGGTTACCGGATGCGGTACGATCGAAGGCCGTCTGGTATACGTTTTCGCGCAGGATTTCACCGTATTCGGAGGATCCCTCTCCGAAACCATGGCTCAGAAGATCTGCAAAGTGATGGATATGGCTATGAAGATGGGTGCGCCGGTGATCGGTATCAACGACTCAGGAGGTGCCCGTATCCAGGAAGGTATCAACGCCCTGGCCGGATATGCTGAAATTTTCCAGCGCAATATCCTCGCTTCAGGAGTTATTCCCCAGATCTCAGGTATATTCGGTTCCTGTGCCGGAGGTGCCGTATACTCTCCCGCCCTTACCGACTTTACGCTGATGACCGAAGGAACTTCCTACATGTTCCTGACAGGACCGAAAGTAGTAAAAACAGTGACCGGAGAAGATGTTACCCAGGAAGAACTGGGAGGTGCCAGTGTACACGCAAGCAAATCGGGAGTTACCCATTTCACAGCTGAGACCGAAGAAGAGGGGCTTGCCATTATCCGCAAGCTATTAAGCTTTATCCCTCAGAACAACCTGGAAGAGACTCCCATGCTGGCCTGTTCAGACCCGATCGACCGTATTGAAGATTCCCTCAATGAAATTATACCCGATAACCCCAACAAACCGTACGATATGTACGAAGTGATCGGTGCCATCGTAGACAACGGTGAATTCCTCGAAGTACAAAAAGATTACGCTAAAAACCTCATTATCGGTTTTGCCCGTTTCAACGGACAATCCGTAGGAGTGGTTGCCAACCAGCCTAAATTCCTGGCCGGTGTACTCGACAGCAACGCTTCCCGCAAAGGAGCCCGTTTTGTACGTTTCTGCGACGCCTTCAATATTCCACTCGTAACCCTGGTAGACGTTCCGGGATTCCTTCCGGGAACCGGCCAGGAGTACAACGGTGTGATCCTGCACGGAGCCAAATTGCTCTATGCTTACGGAGAAGCCACTGTACCTAAAGTAACCGTTACCCTGCGTAAATCCTACGGAGGTTCACACATCGTAATGAGCTGTAAACAACTTCGCGGTGATATGAACTACGCATGGCCTACTGCCGAAATTGCTGTAATGGGTGGTGCAGGTGCCGTAGAAGTACTCTATGCCAGAGAAGCCAAAGATGCTCCCGACCCGGCTGCATTCATGGCCGAAAAAGAGGCTGAATACACCAAGCTGTTTGCCAACCCTTACAATGCCGCTAAATATGGCTATATTGATGATGTGATCGAACCGAGAAATACCCGTTTCCGTGTGATCCGTGCCCTTCAGCAGCTCCAGACTAAGAAACTGGCCAATCCGCCTAAAAAGCATGGTAATATTCCGTTATAATTTTTAAACAGAACATTGTTGTGTTATGAATAAAAAAAGAACAGGAATTCTGCTTTCATTACTGGTAATAGTTCTTCTGGGCATTCATGCACAGAGCCCTACCAGCATCCGTATTAATGAGGTGCTGATAGTGAATGAAGAGAACTACCAGGATGATTATGGGGTGCATAGTGCCTGGATAGAACTTTTCAACACCTCTTTTGGAACTGTGGATATTAAAGGTTGTTACCTGACCAACGACAGGAATAACCCGACCATGTATTCTATCCCTAAAAGTGATGTGCTTACTAAGATCAAACCGCGTCAACATGTACTTTTCTGGGCAGACGGTAAACCCGAAAGAGGAACTTTCCATGTGAATTTTACGCTTGATCCCAATAAAGATAATTACATCGGACTGTATAACTCGAACAGGAAAACACTGATTGATGAAGTAGTGATTCCTGCCGGACAGATAGCCGACCACTCTTACGGACGTCTGGAAGACGGTGGCACTACATGGGTAGCAAAAGGGGTAAAACATGGTAGTTGCGTTACTCCCAGTACCAATAACCTGACTCAGGATAAGAATGAAAAAATTGAAAATTTCCGTGAACAGGATGCGAGTGGTATAGGGATGGCTCTTACCGCTATGACTGTAGTATTCAGCGGACTCCTCATTCTTTTCCTTATCTTCAAGTTTGTAGGTAATATGGCTGTTAAGATGAGCAAACGCAATGCTATGAAAGCCCACGGTATTACCGACAAGGCCGAAGCCAAAGAGATCGGACTGGGAAGACGTTCCGGAGAAGAGTTTGCCGCTATTGGTATGGCTATGCATGAATATCTGAACGATGTACACGACATCGAAGATATGATCATCACCATTAACAAAGTAAAACGTACCTATTCGCCCTGGAGTTCCAAAATATATACTTTGCGTGAAACTCCCAAAAAGTAAGTGTAACAACAGTAAATTTCAAACAGTATGAAAGAATACAAATATAAGATCAACGGTAACCCTTACACTGTAGTAGTGAACGACGTTGATGAAAACAATATAGCCCATGTAGAAGTGAACGGAACTCCCTACAAGGTTGAACTTGACAAACCTGTAAAAGCAGCTGCCAGACCGATGACTCGTCCGGCATCCGCTCCCAAAACATCTACCGGAGCTCCGGTAGTATCCCGGCCCACCGGTGGTAGCGGCAAAGATGCCGTGAAGTCGCCCCTGCCCGGTGTTATCCTTGAAATAAAGGTCAAAGAGGGAGAAGAGGTGAAAAAAGGCCAGGTAGTAGTAATATTGGAAGCTATGAAGATGGAGAACAATATTAATGCTCATAAAGACGGAAAGATCACAGGTATTAAAGTTAATAAAGGAGATTCAGTATTGGAAAATGCCGATCTCGTAATAATCGAATAAATAACAGTATGGGAGATTTCTTATCATTTTTAGGAAGTAACCTTGCCGATTTCTGGAACTATACAGGCTTTGCCAATGCAACCGGGGGACATATTTTTATGATCCTCATAGGTATGGTCTTTATCTACCTGGCCGTTGCCAAAGAGTTTGAGCCCATGTTACTTATTCCAATCGGTTTTGGTATGTTGATCGGTAACATTCCCTTTAATATGGAAGCCGGTCTGAACGTAGGTATTTATGAAGAGGGATCCGTACTCAATATTCTCTATCAGGGAGTAACCTCCGGATGGTATCCGCCCCTTATATTCCTGGGGATCGGAGCTATGACAGACTTCTCGGCACTGATATCCAACCCGAAACTGATGTTGATCGGGGCTGCCGCCCAATTCGGTATCTTCGGAGCCTATATGATCGCCCTGGCAATGGGATTCGAGCCCAACCAGGCTGGAGCAATTGGTATTATCGGTGGTGCGGATGGCCCTACGGCTATCTTCCTCTCGTCTAAACTGGCACCTAACCTGATGGGAGCCATTGCCGTATCAGCCTACTCTTATATGGCCCTGGTACCGGTGATCCAACCCCCTATCATGCGTTTGCTGACCAATAAGAAGGAGAGAACAATCCACATGAAACCGCCGAGAGTCGTTTCGCATACGGAAAAAGTAATATTCCCGATCGTTGGTATGTTGCTTACCACTTTCCTGGTGCCTTCAGGACTTCCGCTATTAGGTATGCTCTTCTTTGGTAATCTACTTAAAGAGAGTGGAGTAACCCGTCGTCTGGCCGAAACAGCCCGTGGCCCGCTGATCGACACCATTACAATCCTTTTAGGAGTAACAGTAGGAGCCTCTACACAAGCATCCGAGTTCCTTACCTGGTCATCTATTCTGATCTTCTTGTTAGGAGCTTTCTCCTTTGTGATCGCTACCGCTTCCGGAGTACTGTTTGTGAAATTCTTCAATCTGTTCCTGAAAAAGGATAATAAGATCAATCCGCTTATCGGGAATGCCGGAGTTTCCGCAGTACCCGACTCGGCACGTATCTCACAGGTGATCGGTTTGGAATACGATCCGACCAACTACCTGCTGATGCACGCTATGGGTCCGAACGTAGCCGGAGTGATCGGTTCGGCAGTAGCCGCCGGTATCCTGCTTGGATTCCTTATATAAGAGTTCCTTTGAACCTGATCATAAAAAGCCCCTCCATATTCCGATATGAAGGGGTTCTTTGTTAATACGACAATTCAATCGGTTATCCGATGAACTTCTCCCTCTTCTGCAGACTCAGCGAACTGATCATTACCCATACCACACTGGCAGCAAGCAGGAATATACGGCTTTTTACCACTATCATTTCCCAGATAAGCGGATGGATATGATAAGGCACCGAAAAAGGATTCAGGAAGACATTCCAGAATGTATAACGGATCGTATTGTCCGAATTACTAATAACAAAGATCAGGATAGACAGAAGGATCACAACCACAGCCGTCCCGTTACCACTACGGATAAGCGTGGATAACATACAGGCCAGGCTCCCGAAGAACAAGACCGGGAATATAAGCTGGAGAGCCAGCGTAAAAGGATTAAGCGGGTATAACAGGAAAGCAGCCAGCCAGGCAAAAGCCACCAATACCACAAAAACGATCAGAAAGATCATCAGGATGCGTACTCCCCATACTTTATACCGGTAATTGGGGATACCGAAAATGATTTCCAGGATGCGGTTCCAGGCATTCTGGATCCCGAAAACAGTAGGATAAAAAATAAGCAGCAGGCAGGGGAAGAGCAACATGCTGTAGACAACCCTCTCATTCACTTCCATGCGGTTCCAGGCATCCTGGAACATCAGGAAACAGAAGAAGGCCAGGGCCGCCAGCAGGAACCACACAAATTTACCGGCAAAGATTATTTTCACATTATACTTCACCAGAGGCGGTATAACCGCTATACATTATCTGAGCGTCATAACAACAAAAATTTAATTCATATTCTTCAACAGGCAGAGATAGGTATCTTCCAGATTGGCCTCTACCTCCACCGCCTCGTCCCACGGTTTACCGTAAGAGAGGTAACGCACCTGTATCGTCTCCTCATCCTGACGGTGATGGATCACCATCGACTTATCCAGTTTCGTTTCAAACTCCTCTTTGTTCACACTGAACAGCCACACTTTTCCCGTCGCCATCCGCACCATATCCACCGAGTCACCAAAATACTTCAGCTCTCCCCTATTCACCACAACCACCTGGTTGCACGAACTGGATATATCCTCTATAATATGGGTCGAGAAGATCACGATCCTTTCCCGGCTAAGTTTTACCAGCAGGTTCCGGAAGCGGATCCTCTCCCGCGGATCCAGTCCTGCCGTAGGTTCATCCACGATCAGGATACGCGGCAGGTTCAGCAAGATCAGTGCAATACCGATACGCTGCTTCATACCCCCGGAAAAAGAGCCGATCCTGTGGTCTCTCTTTTCGTACATATGCACCGACTTCAACACATATTCAAGCCGCTCCCGGCGGGTAGCCGTATCTGTAATACCTTTGAGAATAGCCTGGTAATCCAGGAACTCCCACGAGGTCATATTCTCATACGTACCAAACTCCTGCGGCAGAAAACCGATCAATCCCTGCAACTCCTCCCGATAAACACGGGTATCCAGGCCATTGATCCATATACTCCCGTAGCTCTACTCCAGAATACCGCAGATGATCCGCATCATGGTAGATTTACCCGCCCCGTTGGGTCCCAGAAGCCCGAACATACCG
Source organism: Bacteroides sp. (assembly GCA_021203405.1). GTDB lineage: Bacteria > Bacteroidota > Bacteroidia > Bacteroidales > Bacteroidaceae > Bacteroides. The sequence continues at coordinate 14,162 of JAJQBG010000069.1, read as the reverse complement.
GTGCGTATCTCAAAACTGATCCCCCGCAAGGCTTTGAAAGGCCTGCGCCGGCGTCCCAGCAAAGGGATAGACTTTACCATACGGAAGAACCAGCGCCTGAGCCCTCCAAAACGTCCCTGTACCCGCTCAATATTTACCTGCCGGCTATAGAGATACTGCGAAGTAACATATACAGCAATTTCCAGCGCCCACAACAGCCCTACTGCTACCATCAGCACCTTATTATCTATCCGTACCACCATAGCCAGCCAGATAACCGGCGGAATGGTCCAGAACAGGATCCGGTTCGCATACTTCACCACCCGGCTCCCCTCAAAACGGTAAAAGAGGTAAGTCCTGATCTTTTTCCACAGATCCAGCGTAAGAGTATATACCACCCAGGAAAGCAGGAACATCCAGAGCCTGCCGGTAATAAAAAAGTAAGTGAAATAGATAAGAAAACCCAGCAGGGCAAACTCCCAGCTCACCTGCACAAGGTCTTTCAGGGAATGGAACTCAGCACTGAGTCCCAGCCTGCGCCGTATCTTTTTACCACTGTTCCACTGGCGGGAGAAGCGGCCCGGCCAGTCGTAGATCTTCACCAGATTGCGTACCTGGATCCGGATCTCCTGCGCAGGGTCGATCACCTCCACCCTGGCCTGCCTCAAAGAGGTCTGTACAAAATAGGTAATACCCGGTATCAGCGAAACTAAGGCAACCAGGTAAACAGCCTGCCACAACAGCCCGTCGGCATACATATAGATCACTCCCACTCCTGCCACAAAAAGCAGGGCATGCAGCAACCAGAGCCGGGGCGATAATCCCCGGTACCAGTGCAGGGTATTCTCCATTCCCATACAAACGGTAGGAATAAAGATAAGTGTTAACAAGGCAGAGAACGACAAGCCCCCGATCACCGTAATAGCAAAAGGAGCACCAATGACTCCGGAGTACTCCGCATCCCCCATCGCCAGCGGCAACATAGCCGCCACGGTAGTAATGGAGGTAATAAGGATGGGCCGGATGCGCGAAAGCCCCGCCATCATCAGGGAACGATTCCTGTGGTATCCCCGGCTCCGCAAAATATTAGCATAATCGATCAGGATAATCCCGTTATTGACCACCACACCCAGTAGGATCAGAAAACCCGTAAGTGTATTGGCATTAAGCAGGCTATTACCGGTAAGCAGCAACGCCAGGAGCGAACCGATAGCCGCCAGCGGAATGGTGAACAAAAGAATAAAAGGAGTAGCGAACGATTCAAAGACCAATGCCAGTATCATAAAGATCAACAGGAAAGCCGCCAGCAACAAGAACTTAAAATCTCCCAGCTGATCCTCTTCGTGAAACACCTCAAGAGCCACTCCCGAAGGAAGGTTATAGGTAGCAATAAAATCATCAATCTCCGAACGATAAGCTTCCAGCAACGTTTTGGACGACTCCACCCCCCCGGTCAAAACCATAATAAACCTCCAGCTGTTTATCCTGGTTCACCCGGGTAATGCGCGACCTTCCCCGTCCGTAGGTTATACCCGCCAGGTCCTCTACCCTGTACATGCCTCCCTCAGCAGTCCGGATCTGTGCCACACGCAGATCGTCCACACTCATATCCCGGTTACTCTTCCCCTCCTCTTCCTCCCGGGGAGTATCCGTCCGGATGATAATATCGTAAGACTCCTCCCCTATTTTCAGGTGGGTACCGGAGGAGAACTCCCGATCCATATCCGACAGGCCGGAAGAGATATCCGCACCGGTAATGTTGTACGAAGTAAGCAGGATCGGATCAAAATTCAGCAATAGTTCCGGTTGCCTGCTACTGTACGAAACCCAGGAGTTCCGGATAAATTCCAGCTCACCCAGGTAGTAACGAAGATCCTCCCCCACCAATTGCATCATATCGTAATCCGCTCCCTTTACCACGATCCGCTCCTGATTGTTACCTACCCCCAGAAAACGCATAAAAGTAGCCAGCCCGCTCATCATTCCACCCTGGCCTCCCCCGCCGGCAGCTTCATACAGATAGATCTCCGCTCCGTTCATGTTAGAGAGTTTCCGGGAAATATCATTCTTTACATCCGAAATACTCCGCCGGGTCTTCTTCTGGAAATCTTCGGTCAGTACTACCGTAAAAGTCGCTTCGGCCTCCTGGATACGGCTGATCACACCCTTCTTTTCCGGCAACTCTTCCAGGCGCTCTTCCATCAAACGGATCACCGCATCCGTATTTTCAAGGGTAGTACCTTTGGGCAACGTAACCTGTACATTCACCCGGTCTGAAGCGACATCCCGCAGTTGCTGTATATTCACAGAGACAGAGAGGATCAGCGTAAGGAACAGCAGGATCACTGCTCCGAAGATAGTAGCTCCCGGATGGCGCATCGCTGTTTTCAGCAACACCAGGTATATCTGTACAGGACGTTGGATCACAGATATCTTTTCATAGAACACACTCTGCCCTCTTCTGCCTTTAAGGATCACATAGGTGACCATAGGGATCAGCAGCAGAGCCACCACCAGCGAAATAAGCAGGGTAGAGATAATAGAGATCCCGACGCGGTGACCGATCAGCCGGATCAGGAAGTTATCCGAAAATACAAACGGCAAAAAGACGGTAATAGTGGTCAACGTAGCCGCCACAATAGAACGGGAAACCTCCCGGGTCCCCTGTAAAGCAGATCGCTCCGGCGAGAGTCCGCTACCCGAGAGCCGGTATATATTTTCAAGCACCACCACACTGTTATCCAGCAACATCCCCACAGCCAGCGCGATCCCCACCAATGTAAGACTGTTGATCGTTATCCCCAGCCCATAAAAGAGGTTAAAGGCCGTATAGACAGAGACCGGAATAGAGAGAGCGATCAACAATACCAGGCGCAGGTTTTTCAGGAAAAACCACAGGATAAGAACAGCCAGCAACCCTCCGGTAACAGCCAGGTGAATGATCTCATTGATATTATCCTCCATCAACCGGGCACTGTCCTGTTGTACCACGATCTCCGCCCCGTAAGGCTCCATCCGGGTATTCAGTTCCTCCACTACCTGCTCTACCCGGTGGGAGAGTTCAATCATATTTACCTGGGAATCATGCACCAGTGCCACAGAAACAGCCTCCTTGCCATTCACCCGGCTATAGGAAGTCTCCTCTTTCAGGTCAAAGAAAACAGTAGCTACATCTTTAAGATGCACCGGCCCCGGAGCCACTACTATATTTTCCAGGTCGGAAACCTGCGTATAGAGCGAATTCACATGCATATAGAACTTTCCGCCGGGATCCGTAGCAAAGCCCACAAAAGCCTTCTCCTGCGTATGCTGCGATAAGATACGGCTGATACCCGATGGGGTCAGGTTCAGCGCTTTACACATATCCGGGTTGAGTTGTACCTCGATCACCCGGCTCCGGCCACCATACACATTGACACCGGCTATCCCATCTATATTCTCCAGGTCAGGTTTGATCTCTTTATCCACTAAATTCCTTACCCGGTCTACTCCTCCCTCTCCCCGTACCTGTAACTCCATAAAGCTACCGGTCATCCGGCTGATATCCACCTTCTATACAGAGACACTGAACCCCTCGGGAAAACCTGAAACCAGTTCATTGATCTTCTCCTCCAGCTTCAGGGAGGTTATCTTAAGGTTCACATGCTTCTTAAAGTTGACCTGTATACCCGCATTCCTGCTATCAATCTCCGAGCGGATCTGCTCCACCCCACCCACTCCGCTGATCACCCCTTCCAGCGGAATCACAATTTCAGACTCCAGGTAAGAGGGTTCCACGTCCCGGGAAGAAGATACCTGTACAAAGAGCGCAGGAAGTTCGGCATTGGGAAGCAGCTCCACCGGAAGCTGTTTATAGGAGACATACCCCAGCAGGGTAAGTGCAATAAACAACATACTGATGGTGACTCTCCTGTTCAATATAACGTTCATGCGCTCTTCCGTTTTAGTAATCTGTTTTTGGCCTGTTCCAATACATAATAGACACAGGGAATAACCGCCAGGCTCATGAGTGTCGAAGTCACTAAACCACCGATCACAGCGATCGCCATCGGAGAACGAAGTTCAGCCCCCTCCCCGAAACTCAGGGCAAGCGGCAACAAAGCCAGGATGGTAGTCAGGCTGGTCATAACAATGGGGCGGATACGCTGCTGTCCCGCCTCCACAATAGCATCGGTCAGCTCCATACCCGCTAACTTAAGCTGGTTGATACGATCTACCAGGATAATCGAATTATTTACGGCAATACCCGCCAGCATCACAATCCCGATCACTCCCATAATGTTGATCGGGATACCGGTCACAAAGAATAACAACACCGCCCCTACCAGTGCCAGGGGAATGGTCAGCAAAATAGTGAAAGGGTGCAGCAGCGACTCAAACTGCGAAGCCAGCACCATATAGACCAGTACAACAGAAAGAACAAGGGCAAACAACAGGCTCTGCATGGATTCCTGCCTCTTCTCCTCTTCCCCCGCTACCCGGATAGAGTAGTTGGGTAAAAGCTCTATATCCTGCATAGCCATCCGTATCTCTCCGGCTGCTTTATCCAGCGAAGTATGAGGATCGGTCCGGGCCGTCACTTTACCGATCCGGTTCTGGTTCCTGCGCAGAATCTCCTTAGGAGCCTGTGCATACTCCAGACGGGCGATCTCCTGCAACCGGAACTTCTGCTCCCCACTCCGTATGATCAGGTCGTTCAGCGAAGCCAGGGTCACATCCGGGAGTTTGATCACAATATCCCGCATATCTCCCCGGTATTCCATAGCCCCCGCCTGTTTACCCGCCAGCTGCTGTTTGAGTTGCTCGATCACCGTAGCCACACTCAGGTTATGGATACCCGTAACCGTACGGTCCAGCGACACCAGGATCTCAGGAGCTCCATCCTCCACAGAAGTCATAACATTATAGAGACCCGGAACCCTCAGCATCCGCTCTTTCACCTCCTCCGTAAGCCGGGCAATCTCCTCAAGCTCCTCTCCTTTTACCTCTACCACCACCGGGGCCTCCTCACTACCCAGCAGGCTTCCCAGGGAGTTCTCTTCCTGTACAACGGTCAGTTCCAGAAACCCCGGATCCTCTGCCGTACGTAACAACTGTTCCATCAGGTATCCGGGAGCAACCGGGCTCCCCTGCGAAAGCACCACCTTTATCTTTGCCGTATTTTCTCCCTCCATAACGGCACTCTGCGAACTGCTTCCTACCCCGATATGGCTGTAGACCATACAGTCGGCATCCCCCGAAATAGTATAGATCAACTCTTCCAGTCCGGCCACAGTAGCAGCCGTACATTCCAGCCGGGTCCCTTCGGGCAATCTTACCTGAACCGTAAAGGCCCGATCCTCCGTACGCGGCATATATTCCATACCGATAAAAGGGAGGCAGAAGAGGGTTAGTACGATCAATCCCACTGAAACCCCGATCACCAGCCAGCGACGCTTCACCAGCTTCCGGAGCAGGCGGGAGTAACTTTTAAACTCCACCGACCGCACCGCCTTATACACAGGCCTCTTTCCCGCAAACTGCTTATAGAGCATAGGGATCACCAGGATAGCCACAAAGAGCGAAGAGACCAGCGAAAAAGTCACCGTCCAGGCCTGGTCCTTAAACAACTCCCCCGTAGCACCGTGCATATATACAATAGGCAGGAACACCACAATGGTAGTCAGGGTAGAGGCGATCACCGCTCCCGCCACCTCCGAGGTTCCCGTAACAGCGGCTTCCATAAGCCCCTCGCCCCGCTCCTGGTGCCGAAAGATGCTCTCGATCACCACAATCGCATTATCGATCAGCATACCCGCTCCCAGGGCCAGTCCCCCCAGTGTCATAATATTGAGCGTAAGCCCGTTAAAGAACATCAGGTTAAAGGTAGCCACCATAGATACCGGAATAGCCAGACTCACGATCAGCGTAGTACCGACCCGCCTGAGGAAGATAAAGAGTACCACCACGGCCAGCAGGACACCCAGCAAAAGACTCTGCTGTACATCGCTGATAGAACTTTTGATAAAGGTCCCCTGGTTGGTAATGATCTTAAAAATGATACCCCGGCAAAGCCTGCTGAATACTCTTCAACTGCTCCGATACCACATCCACCACCTTGACAGTATTAAAACGCATCTCCTTATAAACCGACAGCCCGATACTCCGCTCCCCGTTCAGCCGCACAATATTTTCTGGTTCCGCATTCTCAAACCGCACCGTTGCCACTTCCCGCAGGTAGATGGGGGCTTTCCCTTCGTTCTGTGCGCCACTACTTCCCGTTGCTTCCTGGCTATCCACCGCTTTATATCCCACGATCAGGTTCTCAAAATCTTCCACAGAGGCAAGCCGGGTATTGCTTTTTACCAGATACCGTACCCCCAGTTCGGTCACCCGCCCCCCGGAGATACTCTGGTTATTACTCTCAATGCGGGAAGCAATCTCATCCACCGTCAATCCGAAAGCCTCCAGCCTGTAAGGATCCGTATAGATAAAGAGCGAAGTAGCCTCCTGGCCCGAAAGAGCCACCTCCGCCACCCCTTCCAGGCGTATCAGTTCATTCCGGATGTAACTCTCTGCCATCCTTCTTAACTCAGCCATATCCGTAACCTGCTGATGGCTCAGGGCGATCAGGATAACAGGCGACGTATTCGGATCATGCTGGGTGATCCTGAGTTCGGTTATATCCGGATTCGCAGCAAAAGGGCTCATCGCCTTCTGCAGATCCAGGAACGCCTCGTTCATATCCTTCGACCACGCATACTCTACCGTAATACGGGCACTCCCTGCCTTGATCAGCGAAGAGACCTCCCGCACATCGCTCTGCCGCATCGCCATAGATTCGATGTTCTTCACAAACTGCTTCTCGATCTCCTCCGGCGGATTCTCCCCAGCAGTGATCTCCACAAAGAGCCGGGGATTGTTCAGGTCGGGCAGCAGGTCCACGCTCAGCTGGTCGTATGATATTTTACCCAGTAACAAAAGAGCCAGGATAGCCATCGTAAGAGTGACCGGGTTCTTTACTACAAATTGTATAATGCTTTTCATCTGTTGTCGGAATTAGATGCCTTTTACCGCTGAACCTTTACCTTGCTGTTCTCCCGCAGAGTCTCAAATCCCCGCACCACCAGGTTATCATTTATCTGGAGCCCCTGCGTTATTTCAATATGATCTTCATCCTCCAGCCTGGTCGTAATATCCCGGCGCACAGCCATATTCTTCTCCACAATATAAACAAACTTCCGGTCCCGTTGCGACTGAACCACATTTTTAGGGATCACCAGCGTGCTATCCGCACGGTTCACCCGGATATCCGCTTTTACAAACATGCCCGGACGCAGCTTTAACCCCTCATTCCGGATCTCTATCTTACCCCTGAATGTACGGGTCTCCATGCTGATAGCCGGAGAGAGTTCACTCACCACTCCCCTCAACGTATCATCCGGCAACGTATAGTGGGTAACAGCCACCGGCTGGTTTACCCCTACTTCGTTAATAGCGCTCTCCGGCAGATTAATATCTAAGTACATCTTAGCGTAATCCATGACTTCCACCATCAGGTTCCCCGCTTCCACCCGGGCGTCAGCTGTATAGTGGGGCAGCGATACAATTACCCCGGCAAACGGAGCCTTCACACTCATCTTATCCATACTCAGCTGCGCATTCTCCACATCGTACCGGCTGGTCATGATCTTCAGCTCCGCATTCCGCATTTCACTCAGGGTTACCCCACCCTTTTCGTACAACTCCTTCTGCTTCCGGTACTCCTGCTCCGCAATCTCCAGGCTCAGCCGCTTCACATCCAGTGCCACACTATTCTCATACTCCTTATCTTCCAGCCTGATAATGACCTGCCCCTGCGAGACCGCATCACCCAGTTTAAAAGGCTGTCCCGTACGGGGATTGTTCTGCAGCTTATAGATACCCCCCCACTTCCGAGCTAAGTTCCACCCCATAAGCAGGCTGAGCCGAACCGGTGGTATTGACCAGTTTACTGATCGAACCCTTCCGGAGTTCCACCACTGTTACCGGAGTGGCAATATCGTTCTGCCCCCCCTGAGGCTGGTTGTTACAGGAACTTACAAAAAACAAAGAGATAAAAAAGGCAGCCGGATAGATATATGTTTTCATGGTATTGTTAATTTTTAAAGATAGTTTGTGTCATGGGTACAATAGGCGTATCGGTCTCAAAATCGTAGAGAGAGAGAGAATTTTCATATTCAGCAGTTCCACCTTGTAATTGATCAGCGCCTGCGTATAAGATATTTTGGTGTTTGACAACTGCGTCTGGAACTGGTTCATCTCCATACCCGTAATATCCCCCTCCCGGTACCGCACCAGGTTCAGGTCGTAGGTCAGCTGCGCATTCTCCACATTCTGCCGGGCAATGCTGATCTGGGATTTCAGGTTCTCCAGGTTCCTCCAGGTCTGGTGGATATTCAGTTCAATATCCACCTTCTCCTCCCAGGCATCCAGGTCGTGGATATGGCGGGCAATCTCCTGAGCCCTGATACGGGCCTTCTTCTCTCCCCAGTCAAACAGGGGTACCGTAAAACTGACGGCAACCCGGGGGTTCCGGGTAGGCGTTTCATAAATGTTCGTAAACTTCCGGTCATCCCCGGTGATCCCCACCGATAAGGAGACCTCCCCCTTAAACTCATTGAGTGCCTTCGTCCGTATCATATCAAAAGCCAGCTCCGCCCCTTCGATCTCACGCTGGCGCAATTCAAGCCGGGAGGTCAGCCCACTCTCCGTAGCCTTTGCCAGGTCGATCTCTACCGGCTCTATATTCACCTCGGCAAAAATCGTATGATCCAGTGTCAGGTCTATCCCCAGAGTCTGGTTTAGTGTCTCTTTGGTATTGGCAAGTGCCACCTGCCGCTCTTCCAGGCTGGAGCGGGCCGTAGCCAGGTTCACCTCAGCCCGGTAAAGCTCCACCCGGGCAGCCAGGTCGGCCTCCACCTTATTTTTAATGATCTCATAACTCTGCAAAGCATTCTGATACTCCTCCCGGCTGATCTCCGGGTTGGTCTGCGCAAAATAGACCTGGTAGAACCGGGTGGTGATCTGCTGCTCGATATTCAACCGTTGCAACGCATAGCTGATGTGGGCATTTTCCAGCTGGAACTCCAGTTGCTTCAGCTCCATCTTACGCCGGTTATAGGTAAATACAGGTTGGGTCAGCTGAACATAGAGGTCATTGCTGAAAGCCTTGTTAGTGGTAGTACCATTGGTCACGGCAGAGGTATTATCCTGCCAGCCAAACGTATTGATCAGCGAGATCTCCCCGTCCGTCCAGAGGATAGGCTGGTCTACCCGGAAAGTTCCCCGGCTGGAAAGAGACTCATTGGTATACTATTCCGAGACCCGGTTATCAAAACTCCGGTTCTTGCTGTAACTAAGCGGGTTCAGGTTCATGGAAAACCTCGATTTCAGGGCAGCCCGCTGGGCGATCAGGTTCTGCTGGTACCGCTCCAGGTTCATAAAAGAGCCCCGTAGCCTCGGGCTGTTCTCCGAAGCGATATCCATCGCCCGCTCTATGGTAAGGATATCCTGTCCCGCCACCGGGGCTATGGTTCCCCAAAAACAGACCGCCAGGACCCAGATCATTCGTTTTACCGGTAAGTGCTTACTTTGCATATGTCTATTCTCATTTTATTATTGTTTCTTTACTACTTTCACAGCATCGGCCGTTACGGTTCTCAGTTTCGTCTGGTTAGACAAGACTATATCCACCGTATCGGCTTCCAGGTAGTAGACTCCCAACAGAGCCCACTCCTCGCCGGCCCGGCGTATATCCAGCCACGCCTCTTCCTCCTCGCCGTCATGCTTTATCTTAAAACTGTACTCCCCTTTGGCATTCCGGTTGCTCCGGCTCTCGGTATTGAACGCCCAGTAATAGATCTCATAATCTCCCGGTGCCGGCAGCGGCACCCGCCAGGTAGCCGTCTGGCTGCCATCCCCGCTCCGGATCACATACGCCGAGCGGATATACTTTCCATAATACCCGGCGTGGGTCGTAGCCGTCCACTGCAAAGGAGGTCTCCACCAGGGAACACCGGTATAGGCAAACTCCGAATCTTCCACTTCGTCCAGCAGCGTCGGAAGCAATCCCACAAAAGCCGGCTCAGAGAGGAAAAAGAGCGGATCTTCGTTATCAACGATAATCTCACCCGGAAGCTCAATATGGTACTCAGCCATCACAAAATCTCCCTCCGTCTCCGTTACCCGGCGGCTCTCCCGCACAATATTCCTCACAGGGATCTCCAGGACACTGGGCAGATTGCCCGAGGTCAGGGTATTGACCACTATCTGCCGCGGAGCTTCGTCCCACAAAGAGACCAATAGCCTGGATTCATGAGGGTTCAGTTCTATCTTCCGGTTCACCCGGTTAACCATATCCTGGCTCCACATACCCCCCACATGGATATTCACCTGAACCACCCCCGTATGGTCAGAATTATTACTGATAATCGTTTTCAGGACAAATGTCTCCTTTCCCCGGTCATTCACCTGGCTTACCACAGGCTGGCTCACGGTGTAGAAAGGAAGAGCAGTAGGGTACGACCACGAAGAGATCCCCGGTTTAATATCCGCCCCGCTGATCATCTCCAGCGTATCCAACAACTGTTCAAACTCTATATTATGAAAAGTATTCCGGGCCAGTACGGCAAACAGAGAATCCCGGAACAGAGAGACTCCCATCGCTATTTCAGCCTGTGCAAAAAGATCACTCGCCTTGAGCCCGGTCACAGGATCCAGCAGATCCTTATACCGGATATCCCCCAGCAACTCCTTAAAAGAATAATTTTCAAACAGCAGGCTCGCCTTTTCATTCCCGGAAAGGCCATTGATCTCCCGCTCCCAGCTCACCGCCGAGACCTTATCCTGCAGATAGACCTCGATCAACCGGTTGGCCACCGGCCACCCGACAGAGAAGAGATTGTAACGGAAGTTATAGAACTGAGGGTAGATATAATAAGGATTGACCGATTGACTGATCTCCATCTATCCCCGTCTTTGGGAAGCAGCCCACGAATTAGATTCCCGTTGCACAAAAAGAAAGGCAAACTCCCGGAAAGTATGTATCTTAGCCTCCCGCTCATCAATATCATTATTTCCCCATTGCGACCATTTTACATGCTGTTTCCACCGCTTTTTTACATCCAGCTGGTCAAATCTCCACCCTTTTTCCGGGAAAAGCACCATTTCAGGCTGCATCACCTCCTGCGCCTGCGTCCATGTGCGGACATAACTACTGAACTGGGCAGGAACCTCCACCACCGAAAAACGCTGAAAAGGATATTTCAACTTAGCATACCATTCCATACTATTTCTTGCATCCAGAATAAGCCCGGGAATGGTATCCTGAATACCATCCAGCTCGTTCCCCACATAATCATGACCCTCAATATGCCAGATACTGAACAACAAGCTATCCGCCATCACACTCTTTTCCACATACCGCCCGATCACCAGCGAGATAGCCTGCATGGGGCAATCAGTGGTAAACCGGAACACTCCCTCCTCTTCCTCCGTCCGCACTCCCTGCGAAACCGGTACCAGCCCCGGCAGCGGTTTTACCACCAGGTTGAAGTCACTGAAATAGCTCTGTTGCCAATCCGGGTTCTCATCGCTGTAAGCCACTCCCGGACGAGGATACCAATACGTCTCCGGCGTCATCAGCCAGAACTCCCTTTGCTGGAACACATACTGTTTATCCACATTCATCATCAACATTTTACTCTGCTCCTGCAACAGTTCGGCAGGAATATCCAGGTAGCAAAAGTCCGGATCGATCTTTCCCTCATAACTAATAGTAAGCTCCACCGTATCCCGGGCAGCCACCTCCCCGTCAAAACGGATCAGCAGGATCTGGTGATCCCGTTCAAAAGAGAGCGTGCTCCCCATGCCGGTCACCTCCGTCACCTCCAGCCCCGGGTTCAGGCAAAAGGCAAAACGGGAAGCCCCTTTTAGAGGGATCGCTTTCAGGGTAGCTCTACCCCGCATCCACTCCCCCTCCTGCTCTACAGCCATATCATACTGCTCCACCACCATTTTAGCCACACCCACATAACTGTTATTCACCTGGGTATAGAGCAACCGCTTATGAGTCCCCCTGATAATAGCATCCACATGGCTGTAACCGGCCCCAAGAGCGACCAACAGGAACAATGCCCCCAACACCACCCACGGATAACTGCTCCGCCGGGCATTAGGAAGCCTTTTGAACAAGGCCACCGTAAAGCAGATAAAAGCAAGCCCCGCAAAGAGATAGATAGCCCGGTGATTCAGAATAACCGTCAAATTGGTAAAACCCACAATAGAAGACTTCATCAGCGGCAGGCTGTAAGCCATATAATCGAACAGATAGTAGAACTTATCCCCGACATAAAAGACCGTCAGGGCAATATAGCCCAACAGTACAATAAAGGTGAGTGCCTGGTTCCTGAACAACAGCATCAAAAAGATGGAGAGCCCGGTAATAAAGACCAGCGTAGGCACACAAATAATAAAAAAGTACTGGATATAGGCCAGCCACTCTACGGCAGCCCCCGAAGCCATTCCATTCAATACCAGCGTCATTCCCAGTACGATCAGGTTGATCAACAGGAAGATCCGCATATTCCCCCAGATCTTTCCGAATACATATTCCGCATTACTGAGCGAATGCACATAAAACACCTCAGAAGTATCCAGCTTTTTATCCCTTTTCAAAAAGTCCGATGCCAGGAAGATAGCGATCACCGCCTCTCCCGTATTAAGCAATAAAAGAGTAGCATACGGAATGTTGGAAGGAAGCGAAAAGAACAACCACGACCCAAAGTTATCCTCTGCCAGTAACATCACCCCGTTATAAAATCCCAGGAACAACAGAGCCAGGATGGTAAAGATCCGGAAAAACCAGCTCCTTCTCAAAAGAAGACTCTCATACCGGGCCACCGTTCGTATATTGGTTATAAATGACATACTAAATGCAGGTTAATCGTTGGTCCAAAGGTTCAGTTCATTCTCCATGTAATAGACGTAGGCATGCTCCAGCGTAGGCGGATAAGGCAGCACCTCATATCCCCTTATTTCATCTGCCACAACCTGCACCTCCCAGCCCGTTCCCGAAGGTATCGTAGCGATCACCGGGTACTTTTTATCCACCTCCGGCAGCTCGTTGCCGGAGATCTTCAATTGCCATACCTTGCCCTCCACTCGTTTCATCATCTCCTCCGGAGAGCCGTAAAAAGAGACCTCCCCCCTGTTCATCAATGCCATGTGTTTGCAGGAACTCGATATATCCCCCACGATATGGGTAGAAAGAATAATGGTCACCCCCTTCTCACTCACCTCCGAAAGCAGGTTCCGGAAACGGATGCGCTCCTCCGGGTCCAGCCCGGTAGTAGGCTCATCCACGATAATTACCTTCGGATCGTGAATAAGCGCCTGTGCAATTCCCAGCCGGCGCTTCATCCCCCCGGAGAGTTTATTGGCATACCGCTCGCGCACCTCAAAAAGCCCCACACTCTCCAGCATCGCCTCCACCCGCTCTTTTCTTTTGCGGGAGCCGGTAATCCCCGACAACCGGGCCGAATAATCCAGGAACTCGTATGTTTTATAGTTAGCAAAGAAGCGGAAATCCTGCGGCAGATACCCCAGTAAAGAGCGGATCTCCTTCCGCTGCTTCATCAGGTCATACCCGAAAATATTCACCTCGCCCGAGGTCGGTTCCATCAGGGCTACCAGGATACGCATCAGCGTAGACTTGCCGGCCCCGTTAGGCCCCAGAAGCCCGAACATACCGGTAGGGATCTCCAGATCCACACTCTTTAATGCATGATTTCCGTTGGGATAGATCTTATTTAAACCTTTGATGGTGATACTCATGTGTTTTGTCGCATTATCGACACCCGAACAGTGTTTTTCAGTAAATTACAATACAATAGTTTATCCGGTGGCCCCATAAATCCAGGTCACACTCTTTCTCTGATCAACCAGCTGTCCCGCCGCCGGTCCTTTCCGGCAAAAATAGCTGCATCCTCCGGATAGATAGTTTAGATTTGGGACAATTTAATATCAATTTCAGACAAATATTATCTTTCCTCCAAAAATACTACATTCTTATTTAATAATAAGTCGGCTAAAAGTTTTTTCCCTTTACTTCAGATACATTTTTTCATTGTTGCAAAATCCAATACCCTGGAACAACACCCGGG
>JAJQBG010000071.1 GCA_021203405.1 Bacteroides sp. | reverse complement strand
AATATATTATATACTTTACTAAATGTATCTTGTTTGTTGCAGGCGTACAAACCCTGTTATCCTGCCGTGAAAGCTTTCTGAACCCGGATCCATTGTCGTTTTTCGAACCGGGAACCACCTTTACCACCCCCGAAGGTCTGCAGGCAGCACTGACCAGCTGCGACCGCCAGGTTCTCTACTATTTTTACGGAGAGGCGGCTCCTTTCCATACGGATCTCTCCTTTTCGGAAGTGGCGGTAAGCAGGATCACTGATAAATCGACCCCGGCACAGAATATGGATGTCTCTATCACTCCTACTTCTAAAAATAATAATACCGACTACAACAAAGTAGGATGGTTCTGGACGGAAGGTTTTAAGGGGATCCGTTATGCCAATACGGTAATTTCCAACATTGACAGGGTGGACGGGCTCGATCCGGATACTCACGACCGGATGCTCTCCGTAGCCTATTTTCACCGGGCCTGGCATTACTACAACCTGATCTTCCAGTTTGGGGATGTACCTCTTTTGACCCGGGAAGCGACAGGACCTAAATTCGATTACCACTCTACCCGGATGGACGTTATTATTAAAAAGATGATCGCTGACCTGGAATATGCCGTAGAGTATGCTCCTGTAACAGCAGATTATGGTAACATTACCCAGGCTGCCTGCCGACACCTGCTGATCAAATACTATATAGCAGATCAACAGTTTGATAAAGCTATTTCAGAAGCCAATACCTTAATTGAGAACTCCGGATTTGAATTGATAAAAGAGCCTTTCGGAACTTTTATTAACCCGGTACCCTCTGTGTACAATGTGACACGGAATGTGATCTGGGACCTGCATCGCCCGGAAAATAAAGCGATTCCTACCAACAAAGAGGTGCTGTGGGTAATGACACAGAACGATGCGTTGGACAACAGCCGTGTTGAGACCTCCTCTATGCGTACTTCGGTTCCCTTCTGGGCCTGTACTACGGGTGGACGGCTGATCCTTACTCCCGACGGACAGGCAGGTATGAGTGCCAGTTACGACGAAACAAAAGATGAAATTGACTTGCGCAAGGCTTACGGACGTGGAATTGCCTTCTTTGGCGGTACCTGGTATTCTACTCATACCATCTGGAGTGAAGATGAAACCGACCTGCGCCACAGCCGGGAGCATGGCAACTGGAGATGTATGGAAGATCTGGTGTATAATAACCCGGTATTAAAACAGACGAATAATCCCTGGTACGGTAAACCGCTTCAGTTGTATGATGAGAATGGTACGTTGCTTTGACAGATACAGTACGTAACTGGTTTGACTGGCCACAATATAAATTGTGGATTGAAGATGCCAGGCAGGAAAGACAAAACAACTACAACGGAGGGGCAGCCAACGGATATGTATTCCGTCTGGCAGAAACCTATCTGCTGCGTGCCGAGGCTTACCTGTGGAAGGGAGAGTTGCAAAAAGCGGCTGATGATGTGAATAAGATCCGGGAGCGGGCACACTGTACCCGCATGTATACAGCAGCCGATATGAACATGGGAACGATCATGGATGAACGGGCCCGCGAACTAACCTATGAGGAGCTACGCCATGTGGAACTGGTACGTGTCTCCTACCTGTTCGGTACTACCGGTAAAACGGATGAATCCGGAAAAACCTATACGGTAAGTGATCTGTCAAAAACCAGTTATTGGTATGAAAGAGTGGAAAAGTATAATAACTTCTATAATAAAGGAGTAACAACGTTGTACGGAAATGAATTCAAAATCAGCCCTTACCATATTTTCTGGCCTGTACCTCAAAGCAGTATTGATGGTAACCGTACGGGACGCATCAACCAGAACTATGGATATAGTGGGTATGAAAAGAACGAGTCTCCTTATACTACCCTCGAAGAGGCTATTGCAGGAGAATAATAGCTATTAAATAAACGAATTACCGGCAGAATACCTTTAAATTTCTGATCGTATTTTGCCGGTATCTTAAAACCAGATCAATCCAATGAAACAACTTACTATTATTATTCTACTCCTGTTAATAGTTGGCTGTACAGGGAAAACCCGGAGGGAAACTTCGCAAACATCGGAAGAGGTGGTCCGGATCATCCATCAGGTAAATAGTTACTGGCAGAAGCACCATCCCCCACAGGAATGGGCCTTCTGGGATAATGCGGTTTACCACACAGGCAATATGGAGGCCTATTTCCTGACAGAAGATCCCCGTTATTTACAATATGCAACAGACTGGGCTATACATAACGAATGGAAAGGTGCTAAATCCGATGATAAGAACGAGTGGAAATTCACATACGGCGAAACGGATGACCATGTACTTTTCGGTGACTGGCAAACCTGTTTCCAGACGTATGCCGATCTATACTCACTTTCTCCGGAACCTTTTAAAATAGAACGTGCCTGTGAAGTGATGGAATACCAGATGAGTACGCCGAAGCAGGATTACTGGCATTGGGTAGATGCCTTGTATATGGTCATGCCGGTGATGACCAAGCTTTATAACATTACCGGAAATCCACTCTACTTAGATAAATTACACGAATATCTTACCGCTTGTGACAGTATTATGTATGATGCGGAAGCGGGACTTTACTACCGGGATGCCAAGTATCTTTATCCGCACCATACCACTATAAACGGCAAAAAGGATTTCTGGGCACGGGGCGATGGCTGGGCACTGGCAGCTTATGCGAAAATGTTGAAAGATTTACCTGAAACAGATCTTCATCGTCAGAATTATATAGCCCGTTTCCAGACAATGGCAAAGGCTGTGGCTGCCTGCCAGCAACCGGAAGGATACTGGACACGCAGCCTGCTCGACCCTGAGCATGCACCAGGACCGGAAACCAGTGGTACTGCTCTTTTTACTTATGGGCTACTGTGGGGGATCAACCATGGCATTCTGGATAGGGTTACCTATCAGCCCGTTGTGGAAAAATCGTGGCATTACCTGAGCACCGTTGCCTTGCAACCGGACGGGAAAGTGGGGTATATCCAACCGATCGGTGAAAAAGCTATACCCGGACAAGTAGTAGATATGAATTCCAGTTATAATTTCGGAGTAGGAGCCTTTTTACTGGTAGCCTGCGAACAGGTACGTTTTTTAATGAGTAATAAATAAGAAGAAATGATGAATAGAAGAGTAACATATCTGTTGGTATTCTGCCTGATGATCCCTACCCTGGCAATAGCTACTAAAAAGAGAGAAATAAAAAATGACCGTCAGGTATGGTGTGAAATTATGTACCGGATGGCAGCTCCTGTACTTAGCCACATGAGCGAGGGGAAACTACAGGAAAATATGGAACTGGAGTTAAGTCCTACCTGGGACGGACGTGATAAAAAAGTCTCTTACATGGAGTGTTTCGGAAGATTGATGGCAGGGCTGGCTCCCTGGATATCTTTACCGGAAGATGATACGGCGGAAGGCAGACAACGCAGCCAACTGCGTGAATGGGCACTCAGCAGTTATAAGAATGCGGTAGATCCGGAGAGTCCGGACTATCTGTTATGGGATGAAAATTTCCAGACACTGGTAGATGCAGCGTATGTAGCAGAGAGTTTTCTGCGTGGTTATGAATCGCTCTGGTTGCCGCTTGATCCTGTAACTAAAGAACGTTATATTAAAGAGTTTACCGGACTGCGCCGGATTGATCCTCTCTATACCAACTGGCTGTTATTTACTGCGACCATAGAGACTTTTCTGAAAAAGCCGATGCAAATCCGGATATTTACCGCATCAACTCCACTTTACGTAAAATTGATGAGTGGTATGTGGGAGATGGCTGGTATTCGGATGGTCCGGGCTTTGCTTTCGACTATTACAATAGTTTTGCCATCCAACCGATGTATTTTGAATGTCTGGAAGTATTGACCGACAGGGGTAAAGCCCGGAAAGAGTGGGCTGGTTGTAACTACGAACGGGCGCTGAAACGAATGCAGCGTTATGGAATGATCCTGGAGCGTTTTATCTCTCCGGAAGGCACCTTTCCTGTCTTCGGGCGATCAATCACCTACCGTACGGGAGTACTGCAACCCCTGGCATTGCTGGCCTGGAAAGATCTGCTTCCGGAAGAACTTCCGGGTGGACAGGTACGGGCCGGAATGACAGCTGTTATTACACGCATGTTCGGGGATAACCGTAATTTTAATGAAAAGGGATTCCTGACTCTGGGTTTTAATGGGTATCAACCCGAAACAGCCAATGTGTATACCAATAACGGAAGTTTATATCTGGCAACGCTGGCATTTCTGCCTTTGGGTCTGCCGGCGGATCATCCGTTCTGGACGGCACCGGAAGAATCCTGGACTTCCAAAAAGGCCTGGGAAGGAGAAGGGTTTCCGAAAGATCACTCCTATTATGAGAAATTCCATATGCATTATGATTGATCATTATAGATCATGATCCATAGATAACTAACAAATTAAAATTAAAGCACTGAATAAATCCGGTCATTCAGTGCTTTTTTTGAAAAAAATGTCCCGGGCTAAAATAAATCTTTCCGTGAATCGTTTACATATACAGAAAGGGATTATTTTCAACTTGCGAATTCTGAAATAAAAAAACATCCTATTTACCTTGTTTGCCGCCGGCTGTGAAGTTGGCGGCAAACTATTTTTTGAAAAATACAAGAGATAAGTAAAGCACAAAAACCGTTTTAAACGATATCTTTTCAGG
Organism: Bacteroides sp.; assembly: GCA_021203405.1. Classification (GTDB taxonomy): domain Bacteria; phylum Bacteroidota; class Bacteroidia; order Bacteroidales; family Bacteroidaceae; genus Bacteroides. Next base: position 3,630 of record JAJQBG010000071.1, on the reverse strand, counting down.
AAAAAGAGGTATTTTTGAAGAAATAAACAGTATAAACATGGAAGATTTAATAAACGGCCGCTGCGGGTGGTGCGGAAATGATGAGTTGTATATTAAATATCACGACGAAGAGTGGGGCAAACCGGTTACGGATGATAAAACCCTGTTTGAATTCCTGACATTAGAAAGTGCACAGGCAGGACTAAGCTGGATAACGATCCTGAGAAAACGGGAAGGATACCGGAAAGCCTTTCATAATTTTGATGTTCAAAAGGTTGCTGAAATGACCGCTGAAGATGTAGAACGTTTAATGCAGTTTGATGGAATTGTAAGAAACAGATTGAAAATTAAGGCAGCCATCCATAATGCAAAACTGTTTATTGAAATACAGAAAGAGTTTGGTAGTTTCTACAACTATACTCTATCTTTTTTCCGGATAAAAAGCCTATAATAAACCAGTTAAAAACTCTCAATGAAATAGTCCCTACCTCTCCGGAATCGGATGCGATGAGTAAGGATATGAAAAAACGGGGATTTAAATTCTTTGGCTCTACCATCTGTTATACCCATTTGCAGGCAGCCGGCTTTGTAAATGACCACCTGGCAGATTACGTATGCAGAAAAAGGGACTTAGCTTAGAGCCAGGTCCCTTTTCATACACTTGTGACAGGTTGAACTATTTTTCTCTGATGGTTCTATAGAAAATCCTTCTATCCCTTTATTCTACCAGTTTTTCACGCAGGAATTTACCGGTGTAGGAAGTTTCGCAGGCAGCAATTTCTTCAGGAGTTCCGGTAGCTACCAGGTAACCTCCCTCTGCTCCTCCTTCGGGTCCCAGGTCAATGACATGATCCGCACATTTAATGACATCCATATTGTGCTCAATGATCAGTACCGTATGACCACGGCGTATCAGAGCATCAAAAGATTCCAGTAACTTCTTAATATCATGAAAGTGCAACCCGGTGGTGGGTTCGTCAAAGATAAAGAGTGTAGGTTTTGCTTTCTCCTGTGCCAGATAGTAGGCCAGCTTTACCCGCTGGTTCTCTCCTCCCGAAAGGGTTGAAGAGGCTTGCCCCAGCTTGATATATCCCAGTCCTACATCCTGCAGCGGAGTAAGTTTCCGGACGATCTTTTTCTGACCGTGTTCCTTAAAGAATTCAATAGCCTGGTTTACCGTCATTTCCAGTACATCGTGTATACTTACCTCTTTATATTTTACCTCCAGGATATCGGGTTTAAAGCGTTTACCGTGACAGGTTTCACACTCCAGTACCAGATCGGCCATAAACTGCATCTCCACTGTAATGGTCCCGTCTCCCTTACACTCCTCGCAACGTCCGCCCTCGGCATTAAAGCTGAAATAGGCAGCTGTATATCCCATCTGTTTAGAGAGAGGCTGGTCGGCCCACAATTTACGGATATCATCGTACGCCTTCAGGTAAGTGACCGGGTTACTACGGGAGGATTTACCAATCGGATTCTGGTCTACGAACTCTACATTCTTAAGCAAAGAAATATCTCCCTGAATAGCTCCGAACTCACCGGGGCGTTCGCTGGTCTCATCCAGTTCCCGTTTCAGTGCCCTGTAGAAGATATTCCGCACCAGTGTACTCTTACCGGATCCGGAAACTCCGGTCACTATGGTCATAATATTAAGCGGGAAGCGGACATCCACTCCTTTGAGGTTATTTTCACGCGCTCCTTTTATTTCAATATAATTGTTCCAGGGACGCCGCTGTGAGGGATATTCTATTTTCTCTTCTCCCAGGAGGTAGTGTACCGTATGGCTATTGCTTCCTTTTTGAAGATCCTTCATATCCCCCTGGTATACGACCTCTCCTCCCAGTCGTCCTGCTTTGGGACCAATATCAATGATATAATCAGCCGCCCGGATAATCTCCTCATCGTGCTCTACCACCACCACTGTATTACCCAATTGCTGTAATTGGCGCAATACTTTGATCAGTCTATCGGTATCCCGGCTATGCAATCCGATACTGGGTTCGTCCAGGATATAGAGGCTTCCTACCAGACTGCTTCCCAGGGAAGTAGCCAGGTTAATACGCTGACTCTCTCCTCCCGAAAGGGTATTACTGACACGATTCAGGTTCAGATAACCTAAACCGACATCGCACATAAACCGGATGCGGTTTTTAATCTCTATCAGGATCCGTCTGGCTACTGCCTCATCGTGTTCGTTCAACTCCAGGTTATCAAAAAAGAGTTTCAACTCTGTAATAGGAAGGTTCACCAGTTCACTGATCCCTTTTCCTCCTACTTTAATATAACCGGCCTCCGGCTTAAGACGGGTTCCCTGACACTGATGGCAGGTAGTCTTTCCCCGGTAACGGGCCAACATCACCCGATACTGTATTTTATATTGGTTCTCCTGCAACATGCGGAAAAAGTCGTCCAGGCCATCGAAATATTTGTTCCCTGTCCAGAGCAATTTCCGTTGTTCATCCGTCAATTCATAATAGGGAGTAAAAATAGGGAAGTTAAACTTTGAAGCGTTCCGCACCAACTGTTCCTTCCACTGTCCCATCTTCTCACCCCGCCAACAGACAATCGCCCCGTCATATACGGACAGCGAGCGGTCCGGCACCACCAGGTGCTCATCAATACCAATGACCTTACCAAAACCTTCGCAGGCAGGACAGGCACCGATCGGTGAGTTAAAAGAGAAAGTCTGGTCGGTAGGTTCCTCAAAGGTGATTCCATCGGCCTCAAATTTGGTACTGTAGTGCTCCAGTTTGGTTTCGCCGGAAGGAAGATAAAAACGAAGCAGACAATTATTGTCTCCTTCATACATAGCCGTTTCCGCTGAATCAGTAAGGCGACTGATGGTGCTTTTATCAGAGGCTACCGTCATACGGTCAACCAACAGGTAAACCACATCCCCCTCTTTATACTGATATTCGTCAATACGTACCATCTCACCATTGACTTCCAGGCGGGTAAAACCCTGCTTCAGATCAATTTCAAGCTGCTGTTCCATGGTACGTCCCTCTCTTAACAAAATGGGAGTAAGCACTGTAAAGCGTGTACCCTCGGGATAAGCCAATACCCCTTCGATAATATCCTCCATACTATGCTTCTTCACCTCTTTACCGCTTACCGGCGAATAGGTTTTACCAATACGGGCATACAACAACCGAAGGTATTCATAAATTTCAGTAGAAGTACCTACCGTAGAACGGGGATTACGGCTACTTACCTTCTGCTCAATAGCAATTGCCGGAGGAATACCCTTAATGAAATCACATTCGGGTTTACTCATTCTTCCCAGGAACTGCCGGGCATAACTGCTCAGACTCTCTACATAGCGTCTTTGTCCTTCCGCATACAGCGTATCAAAAGCGAGCGATGACTTACCTGAACCTGATAAACCCGTAATTACCACCAGCTTGTTACGGGGTATCTCTACGTCTATATTTTTCAGGTTATTTACACGCGCTCCTTTTATTTGTATATTGCTCATCTATATTCCTCCCATACCTGCAAAGTACCTCTCCTATCAGTGACTCTGCTCTCTCTGTCATTATAAATTTGTAATCGGCAGGTTTTCATGTAGTGTCATTGAAAACCGGAGTGCAAAGGTACTATTAAATAATAAAATAGTAAATTGTCAATTCATAAATAATGGAC
>JAJQBG010000389.1 GCA_021203405.1 Bacteroides sp. | reverse complement strand
ATCCATTTGTTACAACTTTCAACCTGAATTCTAAAATAGAAAAAAATATGAAACTATATTTGTGGCTTATATGTTTTCTCGCCATAGGAACATCCTCCTGTGCCCAGAAAAAAGAAAATAAGAACCTAAACCTACAAGAGATGGATTATTATAACAAATTAACTCCGGAAGAAGAGTATATTATTCTTCATAAAGGAACAGAACACCCCTATTCGGGTGAGTATGTAAACAATAAAGAGGAAGGTATATATATCTGTAAACGATGCAATGCTCCTTTGTATCGTTCGGAAGATAAATTTGATTCCCACTGCGGATGGCCCTCCTTTGACGATGAAATACCCGGTGCTGTAAAAAGAGTACCGGATGCTGACGGAATGCGTACGGAAATTATTTGTGCCAACTGTGGAGCTCACCTGGGGCATGTCTTCTTAGGGGAAGGATTTACCAACAAAGATACACGTCATTGTGTAAACTCGCTTTCGATGAAGTTTATTCCTTTTGCTGATCAGTCGCGTATTAAAAAGGCTTATTTTGCCTCCGGATGTTTCTGGGGCACGGAGTATTACTTTATGAAGGCTCCGGGAGTAGTGTATACTGCCGTTGGATACATGGGCGGACATGTGGAAAACCCGACCTACGAACAGGTATCCGGCAAAAAGACAGGCCATCTGGAAACCACAGAGGTTGAATACGATAGCACCAAAACCAGTTATGAAGAGCTGGTAAAACTCTTCTTTGAAACCCATGACTTTACTCAAACCAATGGGCAGGGTCCTGACATAGGGCCTCAGTATCTATCCTGTATTTTCTATACCGATCTGCAGGAAAAAGAGATTGCTGAAAAGTATATAGGTATTCTGGAGAATAAAGGGTATAAGGTAGCTACCATGTTGCGGCCGGCGACTACTTTCTGGAAAGCTGAAGATTATCACCAGCAATATTATGAGCACAAAGGTACAACTCCTTATTGCCATGTATACAGAAAGATCTTTGATTAAAAAAGATAAGGATGATCCTGCAACACTTTACAGATAATGATCTCTATAAGTTCACGGTAATGCTCGCTATACAGCGGCTTTACCCGTGGGCATGGGTAAGGTATGAATTTACGGATCGCAACGAAACGCGCTTTCCGGAAAATTTTGCCCGGGAGTTACGAAAAGAGGTGGACGCTATGAGTCGGCTGGCCATGACTGCGGAAGAGAAAGAGTATATTACTCGTCGTTGTTATTTTTTCGACCCGGCTTTTATCGATTTTCTGGAAGGATACCGGTACGACCCTTCCGAGGTTACTATTAATCAAAGAGAAGGCAAATTAAAGGTATCGATCGAAGGACACTGGTTCCGCACTGTTCTGTGGGAAGTTCCTCTGCTGGCCCTTATCTCTGAACTCTATTTCCGGATGAAAGGGACCTCTCCCCAGGATATAGAGACAAATGCCATCCGCAAAGGGCAAAGGCTTCGTGAAATTCAGGCAGACTTTTCTGACTTTGGTACCCGGCGGCGTTACTCTTTTGATGTCCACGACCGGGTAGTAAAGTATTTGCAGGCAGAAGGGGGGGAGAATTTTAAAGGTACCAGTAATGTGTATCTGGGCATGAAATACAATACAACTCCTATCGGTACGATGCCCCATGAGTGGTTTATGTATCACGGAGCCCTGTATGGGTATCGCTCGGCTACCCAAAAAGCGTTGGAAGCGTGGGTCGATGTATACCAGGGAAGTCTCGGGATCAGCCTGACAGATACGTATACTACCGATGTCTTTTACGACTCGTTCAGCCTGAAACAGGCAAAACTTTTCGATGGGGTACGATGGGACAGCGGAGATCCGTTCCATTTTACGGAACAGACGCTGGAATTTTACAGGGAAAACCGAATTGATCCTGGTTCAAAAACCATTGTATATAGTGATTCTCTGAATCTGGAACGGGTAGAACAGATCAAAAAGTATGTGGATAACCGGATCCATGATACTTATGGGATCGGAACCTATTTTACCAACGACGTAGGGGTTACGCCACTTAATATTGTAATTAAACTGAGCGAAGTGAAAGAGAATACCCGGAAACCTTATCACTATGTGGTAAAACTCTCGGATGTAGCCGGAAAACATACGGGTGATCCGGAAGAGATTCGTCTCTGTAAACAGACACTCAATATTCCATAAAAGACTCTCCTCTTTCTCTACCGGGCCACCGTTCTCCGGTAAAGAGGGAAAAAGAGAAGGGTTTGCCCAATACCCCTTACGGCAAGATAGAGTACAAACGAGAACCAGAGCCCGCTATTTCCATAAACAGGTTGCAGCAGGTAGTAAGAGACAAAAAAGAAGAGAAAGGCTGCGAACATGGAGTTCCTCATCTGGCGGGAAGCAGTCATTCCGATAAAGATGCCATCCCAGAGGAAAGCGGCAAACCCGGCAACCGGGAATAGTAAACACCAGAAGCGGTAACTCTCTGCTGTGTTGATCACTTCCACTTTATCAGTTAAAAGATGAAGGATCGGAGTAGTAAAAAAGAAATAGAGGATGGTAAAAAGCAGGGTTAACCCAATACCCCAGCCAAAAAGCCTTATTACCAGTTTCTTCAGTTTTTCCCAGTTCTTTGCCCCCATAAGTTTACCCGTAAGGGCTTCGGCCGCATAGGCAAATCCATCCATCATATAAGAAAAAAGAATGAAAAGCTGCATCAGCAGTGTATTAGCAGCCAGAATGGTTTCGCCTTCTCCGGCAGAAGCCGAAGTGAAAAAGGTAGTTACTAAGATCAGGGCCAGGCTACGGAGAAAGATATCCCGGTTTACACGAAAGAAAGAGCGGAATATAATAACATTCCAGACCTTCCGGAAGGTTATAAATGGCCTGAGAGAGGTATATTTATATCTCCATACTACCACCGAAACGACGAAAGCAAAGAGTTGTGCAAGTGCTGAACCTAATGCCACGCCTTTGAGCTGCATACCCAGCCCATAGACAAAAAGAGGCTTAAGGTAATATTAATCACATTGGTCCCGATAGAGATATACATGGGTGTACGGGCATCCTGCATACCGATAAACCAACCGGAGAAAGCATACATTCCCAGGACGGCAGGGGCAGCCCATATATATATATACTGAAATACTCTTTTACATAGACGGCTGTCTCCGCAGAAGCATCTACCCACCGAAAAGCAATTCCCGGGATAAAGGCCTGCAATAAAACAAGTGACCCGCCAACTCCGAACGCGACTCCCAGAGAACGCATCAATACTTTTACACACTCCTGTAGATCACCTACGCCAAATGCCTGTGCAGTAAATCCGCTGGTACCCATCCGCAGAAAGGAGAAGTTCCAATAGATAAAGTTAAAGATCATGGTAGCAATGGCAATAGCTCCGATGTAGAGTGAAGAGTCAAGGTGTCCCACAATAGAGGTATCGACCAATCCCAGCAGGGGAACAGTTATATTGGTAATAATAGTAGGAATAGCCAGGCGCAGGATATCTTTGTTCATTTTCCGGGACAATAAGGATGCAAAGTTACATGATTCCGGATTACTTAACAAAAAAGGTATGAAAGTTTTAGATCTTCCACACCTTTCTCTTGTATATATAAGCTTTATCAGATAGCCATACCCGGCCAGTAATCATCGGCTGTATCATCCGTTATTTTAAAAAGTTCTCCCTGCGGACCGTAATAGAGATGCAGGTCGGTTCCACCCGATCTCATTCTTAAAACATAGACCCGATCCCTGCCGGAAAATTCGAGTAAATCCACCTGCCCGATGTGCCAGGAAGAAAACTCTCCTTCAGCAATAGCTTTTATAATCCGATTGGGAAGTTCCGTAGGATCTATTTGCGTAACGGTCATTACCCAGTGGGTAGAGACATCAAACCAGACCTCTTTTTTATAACCGTTCACCAGGCGCTCTGCTACCTGGTAAGTAGATATTTCTTTCCACTCTACATGCATAGCATTAGGATACTTGTAGTAGAGGGCCCTGTCAAATCTATCTTCTGCATACGGACTATCATCGTCATTGTCTTTACTGCAGGCTGTACCGATAAAGAGAGCTGCTATACAAAAGAACAGATAGATAAGTTTTTGTTTACTCCGTTTCATACCTTTATACCGGGTATACCAGATTAGTCATCCATCTTTTTCAGGTTACCCTGTCCGTCAAAAGTGAGTTCAAGATCATCGGCTAACTCGATTTTATATCCCTGACGCTTTTTTCTACCTGAGTAACAGGTCGTCCAGACATGTGAGTGCTAAGATATGTACGAATTTTATCCGGTAACACCGAAACAGGCACCTCTTTTCCGTGAGATTCGATCTCCATCCAGTCGCCTTCCTTATCGAATTCAATTTTAGTACCATCTGTCAGGGTAACCTCGTACTTCTTTTTATCCAACATATCTTTGATCTCATTCTCTTTTTTGAGATGAGAGACTTTGACAGCCGGAAAATGTTCAGAAAGGAAAGTACGGCCTTTTTCCGGTAACATCTGTACATCACTTGTAAATACATCCTGAGCTTTTACAAACTGAAAAGCCACGATAGAAAGAAATGCTAAAAATAAAATCTTTTTCATAATTCCTGTTTTTTACTATAAAATTACGAGGGAAGTCAGTAGGACTTCCTGTGTATGGTTTTAAATTATAGTACAAAGAACAGATCGAAATCAGGAAAGATTTGGGAATACGGGAAGGGGCAGGATCAATTTATTTTTTTAACTCAAAAAGGTGCCGGTAAGTATATGCATAGGAAAGATGCAACCGGAAAGCCTCACAGATAGCCTGTACAATGGAGAGACCCAGGCCTGTGGACTCTTCAGGAGTATTTCCGGCCCGATGAAAACGTCCGGAGATATAGGCCAAATCCAACGGTTTGTCCCCGGAATTTTCAATGCGGAGAATACCGGACCCTATATAAACCTTTATCTCGCCTCTCTCAGGGGTATGGATAAAGGCATTTTTAAGTAAGTTTGTGATCAGTATACAGGCAAGATCTTCGTTAATGGAGAGAATAAATTCTCCCTCTTCTTGATAAGATACCTGTAAAGATCGGTTTTCGTAGATCTCGCTTAAATCGGACAGTATCTCCTGTACAATAGTAGCCAGGGAAATTTGTTCTATCCCGCCATACTGGCGGTTACTGATCCGGGTAAGCAACAATAAACTTTTATTCAGTTTTATGGCTCTGCCCAGGGTACGGTAAATATCGTTGATATTCCGTAACTGTTCTTCTGTAAGCTCCTCTCCTTCTGCCAGGAGTTCTATCTTTGCCCGGGCAATTGCCAGGGGGGTCTGGAGTTTGTGCGAAGCATTTTCAATAAACTCTTTTTGCTGCTGATAAGCCTCTTCACTTCGTCTTGACAGAGAGAGAGCCGCTTCGTTGAGTCGTTGGAACTCTTCTACCGGAGTATTATTCTGTAAGGGTGGGACGGGTTTGCCAGGAGTTACTTTATTGAGCCACCCCAGCAGAGAGGTGAGCGGAGAAAAGACTTTTTTAAGGATGATCCGGGTTCCCCAGAGTGTACAGACAAAAAAGAGAGAGAGTAAAGTATGATCAGATAGAGAACGATCGCCTGAATCATATCATCTCTTTCTACAGTGGAGATCATCAGTTCCAGCTCGTGGTAATCTCCGTTACCATCCCGGAAGCAGGTGCGAAGCCCCCGTACAGGTTCAAACTCATCTTCTGTCTCTATATAAACGGTAGTATCAAAATAACGCTCCCGGTAATTCTCTCCCTCTTCCCGGGTTAGCTTCCTGAAACGATAATGCCACATAATAGTGTGTTCTTCGTCCATAAACTCAGGTTCCCTTAAAGCTTTCCGTATCAAGATAGCTTTATAATCGGCCAGGGTATCGTTCGTTTCATCCATGATCTGTTCCATCAGGGTGAAATAGAAGAGAACTCCCCAGAAAGTAACCAGTAGGAAAAAAGGAAAGCCAGCTTGCGGTAGGTATAACGAAGTAATTTCATGCAGGAGATTATTTAGAGGTCAGTTTATATCCGAATCCGTATACAGCTTTTATCTCTACCTGTGCGCCTGCCTGAGACAGTTTTTTACGAAGGTTCTTTACCTGCGAATAGATAAAATCGAGACTATCTGCCTGATCGATATGATCTCCCTAGACTGATTCGGCAAGTGTGGTTTTATGAAGCAAACGATTGGGATTTACTACAAAATAATAAAGGAGATCGAACTCTTTGCGGTTCAGTATAACTTCTTTTCCATTTACAGAAAGAATACGTTTATCAGGATAGATCAAAAGATTCTCAAAGGAGATGGAGGTCTCTCCTCCATGCTGTCTGCGACGGATGATCGATTTTACCCTTGCATTGAGTTCTGCCAGGTGAAAAGGTTTCGGCAGATAGTCATCTGCTCCCAGTTCCAAGCCGGTTACTTTATCTTCCAAAGAGTCTTTTGCTGATACGATCAGGACACTCTCACTACGGTGCAACCGTTTCAGTTCTTCCAGTATCTGTAAACCACTTCCTCCCGGGAGTATAATATCCAGTACGATACAGTCATAATCGTAATCATTGATCTTTTCAAGGGCTTTCCGGTAGTCGCCGACCTCTTCTACCACAAATTTTTCCCGCCTGAGCGATTCACAAATTGTTTCCCGGAATTTTTTCTCGTCTTCAACTACCAGTATTTTCATAAGCATCCCTCCTGAGTGATTTCACAAAAATAAGAAGCGTTTGGGAAAGATTCCGGAAAACCAGGCCTTATAGCAGGGAAGACCTACTCCTCTTCGGCAAAAATATCTTCCAGTAGCTCCTCTTTTACCATACCCATCTTCCCGTCGGGAGTAATGGTCACAGAGACCGGATAATAGAGATCAGTCTGCGGATAACACACACTGGAAGCAAAAACAATCCCTTTATCTGTAGTGCGGTCATATACCATTCCTTCCAGAATAGCATTTTTCAGAAATCCGGCATCGATCAGGGAACTAAAACTATCTTTGGTAAATTCTTTGTTAAAGATCGTCTCATTACCGCGCCTGATAAATAAAGAGATGCGGTTATCTATAAAGACGGTACCTGATGCGCTTTTTACTTTAGATAGGTTCTCGTCCGGCGTTCTGCTTATTTGCAGGGTATACTCTTTGTTCTTATAATTTACGGACAGAGCACTGTTAAAAGGTTGCATCTTCTCGGCACCATCAGTCTGGCTGCTACTATTCTGCATCAAAACTTCTTCGTCCTTTTGAATACCTTCTTCCTGCTTTTTTCCGCAGGCAGTCACTACTAAAGAGACCAGAAAAAGTCCGGCAAGTAATTTTCTCATTCTGTGAAAGCATTGAATTCGTTAAACAAAGAAACGAAATAAGCGGCAAAAGACCAAAAAAAAGAGCGAAGGTTTTACACCTCCGCTCTCAACATTCAACCATTTTTCAAGCAATTACTTCCTTCAAAAGTTGTCCTGAAAACAGCTTTACCTATCCTATTATTTTTTACCACGCTTTTTATCCATATCCTTCTCGATCCGTCTGGACTCTTTTTCAGTATATTTTTCATACTGTTTCGGGGTAAGAATCTGTTGCAGTTGGGCATTATAAGTATCACGAACCTGTTGACGGGCGGCTTTTAACTGATCCCGTTCCTGCTGAGAAAGTTGTTTATCACTTCCACCATCCACAGGCATCTCTTCAGACCGCATGAACCGCAGATTAAGTTCCTGCAGGGCAGTTTTCTGAGTATCATTAAGTTTATACTCTTTGACCATCCTGTCAGTACGCATGGTAGCCATCTCTTCGGGAGTTTTTATCTCTCTTTTAAGACTATCTTTTCCTGCTTTTCCGTTACGCTTACCATGCTCTTTACGCATAGCATCTCTTCGCGCTTCAGGGCGTTGCTTCATTCTTTCTCCCTCTTTTTTAGTATAGTTCTCATACTGTTCAGGGGTAAGAATATCTTTCAACTTCGCATTATAAGCATCACGGTTGGCTTTACGAGCTTCCTGCATCTTTTCCATTTCCTCTTTAGAAGGCCTGGTACCCGGCTCTCCCATAGAAGGCCGTTCTTTTTCCATAAACTCCTTATTCAGAGTTTCCAGGGCACTTTTCTGGGTATCATTCAGTCCATACTCTTTTACCATACGTTCTGTACGCTTTTTCAACATCTCTTCAGAATCTTTTTCACCCGGTCCACGTCCCGGACGATCCTGTGCATATACTGATCCACCGACTAAAAGAAGCATTACTAACAGTTTACTTATTACTTTCATACATTTGTTTTTTTAATGTTTATAGATTCAATTGATTCATCGTTGTTATTATGACAAGAGTTTCTTTGAAAAGTTTAATTTCCTTTCCATAAAAAATCTTCAACCCACAATAAACAAAGGATCAAATATTTAAG
>JAJQBG010000400.1 GCA_021203405.1 Bacteroides sp. | reverse complement strand
TAGTAATACGGGAGCGGTTCTTGAAAATTCGTTTTTGAAGGGTGATGATTTTCCTGTTAATCCTTGTAATATTGCGATTGATTCGATAACCGGCAATATCTGGATTGGTAGCCACAAAACTATAACAAGTTATTCTAATGAGGGAGAAGTATATTGTTTTGATGAAAACGGAAAGCTTCTCAAAAAATATAATGTAGGCGTTGGTCCAAGTGCGTTCGCCTTTATTCACTAAGGATTAAAATGATGCAAACAAAGAATTATTATTTATTTAGAAAAAATACTGTTTTTCTGCTAATTTTTCTCCTTTTTTCCTGCACCACCAAAAAAGGAGAAAATAGTTGGTCGGATAAACTGGAAACGGTTCCATTTAACTATGCTGCCTATCTGTTAGCAGACCGGAGTGAGGATTTTACGCGGATTATTATCCGTAATCCGTGGGATTCTACCAAGATATTACAAACTCACCTGCTCATTCCGAAAGAGAAGGAAATTCCGGCAGAGCTGCCTGAGGGGGTGATTGTACGTACACCGGTAACTAATACGTTAGTTTATTCGTCCGTACACTGTAGTCTGCTTAATCAGTTGGGAGTGTTTAACCGGATCGGGGGCGTATGCGAACTGCAATATTTCGGTATGCCGGAAATTCATGAAGCGTATGCTGCCGGTAAACTGGTGGACGCCGGAGATAGTATGAATCCGGATATTGAAAAGATCATTGATATGAATCCGGAAGCCATTCTGCTTTCTCCTTTTGAGAATAGCGGCGGATACGGACGGGTTGAGAAACTGGGTATTCCCATTATAGAGGGTGCTGATTATATGGAAGTTTCTCCGCTGGCACGTGCCGAATGGATGCGTTTCTATGGAATGCTTTATGGTTGTGAAGCAGCGGCTGATTCTCTTTTTAGTCAGGTAGAAGCTGATTATAATGAGTTAAAAATGAGGGTTATGGTCTCTTTGTTTCGGCCTTCGGTACTGAGTGAACTTAAGAGTGGTTCTGCCTGGTATGTGCCGGGGGGAAAGAGTACCATGGGCATCTTTTTCCAGGATGCGGGTGCTCATTATTTATGGAGTGATAATGAAAATACGGGTTCTGTACCATTGGCTTTTGAAGCGGTATATGAACGGGGAGAGAATGCTGATTTCTGGTTGATTAAATATTTCGGTGAGAAAGAGAAAACTTACCGTGACCTGGAAAAGGAGTATGCACTGTATGCTAATTTCAAGGCATTCAGGGAGCGGAATATATATGGATGCAATACGGCTGTGATGCCTTTGTATGAAGAGTTCCCTTTTCATCCGGAGTTATTATTACAGGATATGATCAATATATTTCATCCGGGAATGCTGGAGAATAGGGAACTTCGTTATTTCTCCCGGTTAAAAGAGTAAAAAGAGAATGGGAAGAGGGTGGAAATATGGCCTTTTATTGCTGGGGGTAGTGGTACTGCTTTTCATACTGAATCTGCTGGTGGGATCGGTAAAAATACCGACTGATGCGATATGGGATATTGTCCGTGGCATAGAGATAGAGAAAACGAGCTGGAAATTTATTGTGCTGGAATCCCGTCTTCCCCAGGCCATTACGGCTCTTTTATGTGGGGCTGCCCTGGCTACCTCAGGTTTATTGTTACAGACTGCTTTTAATAATCCGTTGGCCGGTCCTTCTATATTGGGGATCAGTACGGGAGCGAGTCTGGGAGTTGCCTTTGTTATGTTGTTCCTGGGAGGATCGTTTACTCTTGGAACGGTTGCTCTCTCCGGATTTATTTCGGTAGTAACGGGTGCTTTTATCGGAGCGATGGTGGTAATGGGTATTATTCTTTTCTTCTCTACTTTTGTAAGGAGCAGCATTATGTTGCTTATTATTGGTATTATGATCGGGTATCTGGCCTCTTCGGCTATCTCTCTTCTTAATTTCTTTTCTACTTCCGAAGGAGTGCATTCGTATGTGATCTGGGGGTTGGGTAATTTCAGTGGAGTGACTATGGGCCAATTACCCTTTTTTGTACCTGCTATCGCTGCAGGCCTGATCATTGCACTCATGTTGATCAAACCTCTGAATGCTCTTTTGCTGGGAAACCGGTATGCGGAGAATCTGGGAGTAAATATAAAGCGGGTACGTAACCTGTTGTTAATTGCTACCGGAATTCTTACAGCAGTAACAACTGCTTTTTGCGGACCTATCTCTTTTATCGGGCTTGCAGTGCCTCATATTGCACGCCTGATGCTGGGAAGTTCTAATCATACTACTCTGATGCCGGTTACTATGTTATGGGGAGCAGTCATTGCATTAGTATGTAATTTAGTGTGTATACTTCCGGGAGAGTCGGGTATTATTCCGCTGAATGCGGTAACTCCGGTACTGGGAGCTCCTGTTATCATTTATGTAATTATTAACCAACGCAAGATACAATACTTCAACTGATGGGAGTAAAGCCGGAAATTGTGGCTACCGCACTGTCGGTAGGATATAACAAGGGAAAGAAGAGGGAAAAAGTGGTACATGGCGGTCTTTCCTTTGAACTTTATCCGGGTGAACTTACTTGTCTGCTTGGGCCTAACGGAGCCGGTAAATCTACTTTGCTGCGCACTTTGTCGGGTTCTCAACCGGTTTTAGCAGGAGAGATTCGGGTACAGGAGAAGGCAATCTCTTCGTTTTCGGAGCGGGAGCTCTCCCGGAAAATCGGAGTGGTCTATACGGATAAGACCCAGGCGGGTGGGTTAACGGTATATGAAGTGGTTGCATTGGGACGACATCCTCATACCGGATTCTTTGGACGGTTACACAGGGAGGATCGACGAATTATCAATGAGGCACTGGAGTCTGTGGGAATTGTACATAAAGCGGGAAATTATATGGCTGAACTTTCGGATGGAGAACGTCAGAAGGTAATGATAGCCAAAGCGTTGGTACAGGAGTGTCCGATCATCCTGCTGGATGAGCCGACCGCTTTCCTGGATATTGTGAGCCGGATAGAGATCATGTCGTTGCTGCATGAGATTGCCGTACGCCATCAGAAAACAGTTCTCCTTTCTACCCATGATATTGAGCAGGCGCTTGTTCTGGCAGATCGTTTATGGTTGCTTTCCCGGAGTGAAGGACTTTATACCGGAGTAACCGAGGATGTGGTACTAAGTGGCCGGATGGAGTTGCTATTCGATCATGAAGAGATCAAATTTGATGTGACTCATGGTGTTTATTATCCCAAAGTGAACTGGAAGCGTACGGTTGCTCTGGAGGTAGAAGATGATACAGTGCGACATTGGGTACTTAATATAATGAATCGCCACGGATATGGTTGTATCATAGATGGAGAGTGTTCCGAAGAGATCCCGGTTCTTTCTGCTCTTCCTGGTAAACGGCTTCGCTACTCTGCGGGGAGTAAGGAATATTGTTTCTCTTCTTTTGGGGAGCTGGCTGAATTTCTTAGGAGTAGAAAGGTGAACTAACTGCCTGATCACTTGTTTTACAGGAAAAACAGATGAATATGGAATATAATGTAACACATAATGAGCAGAAGAACTGTTTTGAAACAGAATGCGATGGATTTCGTGCCGTATTACAGTACAAACCCTTTGAAGGAGGGGTGGTTTTTACCCATACCTATATACCGGAGCCGATCGAAGGGCGGGGAGTGGCTGCTTCTTTAGTGAAGAATGCGCTGGCATATTGCCGGGAAAATAATCTGAAGGTGAAAGCGGGTTGTTCGTATGTAGCCTCTTATATCAAGCGGCATCCGCAAGAGGTGGAATAAGATCTGCCTGAAAACAGCCTGATCTCTCTCTTTAACTATCCGGGAAAGGAGAGATTATAAACAGTAAAATTAGTATGTGTTAAGAGCACTTTATTCTGCTTTTTACCGTTTTCTTTTTCTTATCTTTGTAAAAAGTAACCGGGTTTTTTATAGATAGGTTACCTGTGATCCTTCATGGGTGCTCTTTTTCTATTCCGGTTTGCAGGCAATTAAATAGAGATAAATAGCGGAGTAAATATGAATGCAAATGTTCTGGATAAACTGAAAATATTAGCTGAATCGGCTAAATATGATGTATCCTGTGCTTCAAGCGGAGCGAGCCGTTCGGCCCGCAAGGGTGGGGTAGGAAGTGCATCCGGATGGGGAATTTGCCATAGTTTTTCTGAAGATGGCCGTTGTATCTCTCTGCTTAAGATCATGCTTACTAATCATTGTATATACGATTGTGCTTATTATGTAAATCGCCGTAGCAACGATTTGCCGAGAGCTACCCTGGCGGTATCGGAACTGGTAGAACTTACTATTGAGTTTTACCGGCGTAATTATATTGAAGGACTTTTCCTAAGCTCGGGTGTAGTGCGTAATCCTGATTATACCATGGAGCGGTTGGTACGTGTAGTAAAAGATTTGCGCCAGATACACCGTTTTAATGGTTATATACACCTGAAAAGTATTCCCGGAGCCAGCAGGGAACTGGTGAATGAAGCGGGATTGTATGCGGACCGTCTGAGTGTAAATATTGAGATACCGAATGAGAAAAGCCTGAAACTCCTGGCCCTCGAAAAAGATTTTCAAAGTGTCTATAAACCGATGAGTTATATTCAGTAGGGTGTATTGGAGAGTACCGAAGAGCGTAAACGTTACCGGAAGGCTCCCCGGTTTGCCCCGGCCGGGCAGAGTACCCAGATGATCGTGGGGGCTACGGCTGAGACGGATAAAGATATTCTTTATCTCTCTTCTGCTTTGTACAGTCGTCCTACTATGAAACGGGTTTATTACTCAGGCTATGTGTCGGTGAATGAAAGGGATGAACGGTTGCCGCTTTTGAAACAACCTCCTTTGGTGAGGGAGAACAGACTTTACCAGGCAGACTGGCTGATGCGTTTTTATCAGTTCAAGGTGGATGAAATTGTGGATGATGCCTATCCGGAGCTGGACCTGGAGATTGATCCGAAACTCTCCTGGGCACTGCGTCATCCGGAACATTTCCCGGTGGATATTAACCAGGCTGAGTATGAGATGTTACTGCGGGTACCGGGTATCGGAGTGAAGTCTGCTAAGTTGATCGTGACGTCCCGGCGTTTTTCCAGGTTGGGGAGTTACCAGTTAAAGAAGATCGGGGTCGTCATGAAAAAAGCCCAATATTTTATTACCTGTAGTGAACTTAGTAATCGTACGGTGAATGAACTACATCCGGAAGCGGTTCGAAGTCTTCTGATTCCGCAACCTAAAAAGAGAGTGAACGACCGGCAGTTGAAACTTGTTTTTACGGAATAACATGATTATATTTCGATACGATAAAAGTTTTGAAGGACTCTTAACAGGGATCTTTGATGCCTATTTCCGTAAGACTTTTCCGGATCTGTTAGTAGGAGAACGGGAAAATGCGCCTCTTTTTTACGAGGAGGTATTTGTAGTCACTACGGATGTGGAGAAAGCCGGACGGGTATGGAAAGGTATAGAGAAGAAATTATCCAGATCTGCTCTCTCCCGTATTACACTGGGATGGCTTTCTGAAATAGATGGGGTAGATATGTTGGTTTTCCGCTATATAAGGAAAGTCCTGGATCATACACTTTCCATTGAACTTAATTTTGGTGATCCGGATGTGCTGGAATTAACTAAAATTGCTAAAAAAGTATCTGCGGAACGGCACCGGATCATGCAGTTTGCCCGTTTTCAGAAAACCAGTGATGGGATATACTTTGCTCCCTTCCGGCCGGATCATAATGTATTATCGCTGGCATTGCCTCATTTTAAGGATCGGTTTGCCGACCAGAAATGGATTGTGTATGATTTGAAAAGGGGATTTGGCTTCTTCTACGATCTGCAGGAGGTGACGGAAGTAACCTTTGATGAAAGATCCGGCCGGCTTTTTGCGGGAATACTGGATGAATCGGTGATTGATAAGGAGGAAAAGTTGTTCCAGCAGATATGGAAAACTTATTTTAAATCGATTGCTATTAAAGAGCGTATCAATCCGAAGCTTCATCGCCAACATATGCCGGTACGTTACTGGAAGTATCTTACGGAAAAACAGGGGGTTTGATATTCCTTTCAGAAGAGTTCTGGCTCTTTCATATAGCTGCATCGGGCCATATCTACCAGGTCATTCTTTTTAAAGAGCACTCCTTCTTCTTCCAGCAGAAGGCGTTGCTCTTTCCAGCCGGATGCTAATCTCCCCTGGCTGTTTACTACCCGGTGACAGGGAACATAGGGAGTACGGGGAGAGAGTTTTATAGCACGGCCTACACGACGTGCGTATTGGGGAGTACCCAGTAAACGGGCGATCTCTCCGTAAGTGATCACTTTGCCGGCAGGGATCTCTCTGACTATCTGGTATACCTCTTCGTTGAACTTTTCTGTTTCTGTCATGATCAGAGCGGTTGACATTCGGGACAGTAATAGCTACCTCCGTACATGCGTACGAAAAAGACCAGATAACTTTCGTTTTCGAAGCCTATTGGCAGTTGATAAGTATGGGGTAGTTTATTTCCGGGAGCCAGATACCGCAGGTTGACGCCATTGGTAAAGACGAGGCTGGCATCTTTTATCCGGATCTCGATCATGCTGCTTTGTGGGGCAGCATGATCGATTTTTTTCCGGAAAGACGGTATATGAAATCTTCGGGTTCTCCGTAATACAATGTAAATTTATGAGGCGTATAATGGCTGATGATATCGGTAATAACTTTTCCTTTTATTATGTCATTCAGGTGATCGCCCAGGAATAGGGTTTCGGGTGCTTCGATCATGGTTGTGTTATCTGTTTGAATGCTGGCAATCAGCGTATGATCCAGTTTTTATTATGAACCGGGATTTGTTCCGGGTTGTAATGCATGCCTTCCTGAGTTGGAATATGAAGTGTATACGTGCGGCCGGTCTTGTTTTCCAGGCTGGTACTTCTTAACCAGGGGTTAGCATCTCTGAGTTGGTAATAGGTAATCCCTTTATCTTTGGCATAACGGGCCAGGTCGGCAATACTTGTTTTAACTGTTACCTTCTCATAAGGAATAGGAGGGTAGAGCTGATCTGCTCTGAGAATAAATCCGAATTTTGCCGGATCTGAAAAGACCTGTTTGGCAGCCATAATACGGAACATATAACGTGCAGTCTCTTCTACCAGCCAGAGGTCCATAGCGGATGTAACTTCTTGTTTACTGAGTTCGGAGGATATTCTTCCTTTTCCGGCATTGTAGGAGGCAGCTACAGTAAGCCAGTCGCCGTAACGGCTATAAGCATCTTTGAGATACTTACAGGCTGCTACGGTCGCTTTTTCTACGTGGTAGCGTTCATCTATGTTTTTATTGACTTCCAGTCCGTACTTCCTGCCTGTGGCTTCCATAAATTACCAGAGTCCTGCTGCACCGGCAGAGGAGCGGGCAAAGGGATTCAGGTTACTTTCAATCACCATCAGGTATTTAAAATCGTCGGGTACACCGTTTTCTTTTAGAATGGGCTCAATAACCGGAAAATAACGATTGGCACGTTTGATCATCAACAAGGTTGTTGAGTGCATATAGCTGAAAGCCATAAGTTCTCTGTCCATTCTTTCCCGGATGTCGTAACGCTGAAGATCTACATCTTGTCCTGCAAATTCTACGCGGGCAGGTACTGTAGGAGGAACTACGGGTGCAACTTCTCCCGGGGAATTTATATAGGTTACCGCAGGGGTACCGTCACTCTTTTTTGTTACGGGAGAGCCTCCTGTAAGAATGGATAGTGCAGCTACAGTAGCGATTAATAGAAAGGAAATAAAAAGGTTAAAACGGTTTTTTCATCTTTTTCAATATTTAAGCGAAAAATGATGAAAGATGGGTATTACATCCTTTTGCATTTACCGGTGATCTCTGTTACATCCATCCATAAAATACGGGTACGATGAAAAGATCTGGCAGCATATTGCAGACCGATCGCTTTGTCGTTGGGCGAATACTTGTCAAGTAACAGGGCAAGAGCTTCCATTCCTTCCTGCTCAGATAGTTGCATATTCATCTCTCCTTTAAGTACAATACTTTCATATTCTGTGGTAAAATGGTTGGATATGACCCTGGTTTTACCTACTACACAAAAAGAGGCTGAAGCGCATTGTGCAAAGCTATTTAGTTTCCTGCCTTCTACTGCACGGTGAAAATAGATGGAGTCTTTTTGATCCCATACGTAATTTATGGGTATCCCATAAGGTTCACCTTCAGGTGTAACCATAGATAAAACTCCAAATTCTCCCTGATTCAGTAAACTGAGAGCTTCGTGCTCTTCCAGTAACCGATCCTGACGCCTGATGGTTGTGTTGTGATACCTCATCTTTAATCTTTTTTCTGATTAAGTTTTTCAAAGATAATGAAAATATCCTTGAATTAAACAGATTGGGGCATAAGATATAACTT
>JAJQBG010000176.1 GCA_021203405.1 Bacteroides sp. | reverse complement strand
CTTAAAAACAACTTAGAATGAGAAATGCAACTATTTATTTGTTGATGCTTTTAGCCGTGGGGTTGACTGCATCCGGATGTAGTGACTCGGAGGAAGAATTCCGGGGTTTTACCGTAACCTTCAACTCCATACCGGGAGCAGAGGTAAGTTCACAGGCGGTTCATGAGAAAGGGAAAGTTTCAAAACCCGTCGACCCTACTCACGAAATCTACTCTTTCGGGGGATGGTTTGCCGATAGTGAATATACCACTCCGTGGGATTTTGAAAACGATATTGTTGAGGGTAGTATGACTTTATATGCCAACTGGGTTCCTGCAAGCGGGACTATCTGGTATGTAGCTACAAATGGGGACGATAACAATCCGGGAACGATCAATGCGCCTTTTGCTTCGCTTAACCACGCCCTCAGTGTAGTAGGTCCCGGAGAGACCATCTATATCCGCGGGGGTACCTATTATATGACCAATGACGACATAAGCAGAACCGATAACACCTGGGCATACGTGTTCGATATTTCCACTGCCGGGGGCAAAGTTTCCGGATTATCCGGTGCTCCTATCAATATATGGGGATATGAAGGAGAACGTCCCGTGTTTGATATGTCACAGGTAAGGCCTGATCCTGTCCGCAGGATCATTGCATTCTATGTGGACAGAAGCTACTATCATTTTAAGAACTTTGAAGTAGTCGGTACACAGGTCGTAGTTACCGGACATACTCAGTCTGAGTGTTTCCGTAACGATGGTGGTAATTATAATATCTATGAAAATCTGGCCATGCACGACGGCATGGCTATCGGATTCTACCTGAGCAGGGGAACGTACAATCTTATTCTTAACTGTGACGCTTACAACAATTACGATAACTTTTCCGAGGGAGCATACGGTGGTAATGTAGATGGATTCGGGGCACATGTGCCTAACGCCAACCATGTCGGTAATGTATTCCGCGGTTGTCGCGCCTGGTGGAACAGCGACGACGGTTTCGACCTGATCAACTGCTTTGCGCCGGTATTGTTTGAGAACTGCTGGGCTTTTTATAATGGTTTCCAGCCGGGTACTCTCACGAATGCGGGAGATGGTTCGGGCTTTAAAGCCGGTGGATACGGTCTCAGCGGACCTGTCTCTATTACAGATGTGCCTATGCACATGGTAAGGGGTTGTCTGGCCTATTATAACCTTAACCAGGGATTCTACTCTAACCACCATCTGGGCGGTATTCAGTGGTATAACAATACCAGTATGATGAATCCGAGCAATTTCAATATGCTCAATAGGGATTCCCCCGAAGAAGCTGTTGACCGCCCGGAAGGTTACGGCCATATCTTAAAGAACAATGTTTCTTACCAGCCACGTCGTACAGGGCAGCATCTTATCAATATAGACTTTAATGAGTGTGAGGTAGGGATCAATTCGTTCTATCCTGTTGAAATGAACCTGACAAATGCTGATTTTTGTCAGTCTTAACGCGGACGAATTGATGTCTTCCCGCAAAGCTGACGGAAGTCTGCCGGATATTAACTTCCTGCGACCAGCTGCCGGTAGCCGGCTTATCGGTGCCGGAGAGTTTTTAGGGGTAGACTATACCGGAACCACACTGGGTTGTTTTTCAGTAAGAATGTATGCATATTTATTCAAAGAGAGACCTGTCGGGAGGCAGGTCTCTCTTTGAATAAATACAGCTTAGTTATCTGCTAATTTTTAGTTAAGGTATTTTTTAAAGAAAGTTTCTATTTTGTCAAACGGTATACTATCCATCCGGTCATACAGATCTACATGGCTGGCACCGGGGACTATCAACAATTCTTTGTTGTTACCTGTCAGCTTTTTGAAAGCATCTTCGCTAAAATATCGGGAGTGTGCTTTTTCGCCATGAATAATAAGTACGGCGTTACGGATCTCGTTGCTGTATGAAAGCTGCGACATATTGATAAAAGAAAGAGAGGAGGTTTTATTCCAGCCACTATTCGAGTTAAGGGAACGCTCGTGGTAGCCGCGCGCTGTTTTATAATAGCTGTGGTAGTCCTTCACAAACCAGGGTGCATCCTCCGGTAATTCGTCTGGTACACCACCTGCTAAGGCATAGCTTCCGTTCCTGGCATCTGTTGTACGTTGGTCATTGAGTTGCCGGCGGAGCTCATAGCGTTCGTCTGTATTCAGGGAATCAAAATAACCGTTGGCATTTACACGGCTCATATCATACATGGTAGAAGTAACCGTAGCCTTGATGCGGGTATCCATCGCTGCGGCATTGATAGCCAGACCGCCCCAACCACATATACCGATGATCCCGATACGTTCAGGATCTACATTATCCAGCGTGGTAAGGAAATCTACAGCAGCACTGAAATCTTCAGTATTGATATCCGGGGAGGCTACATAACGGGGCTCTCCGCCGCTTTCACCGGTATAGGAAGGGTCAAAAGCGATAGTCAGAAATCCATATTCGGCCATGGTCTGGGCATATAATCCGGATGATTGTTCTTTGACTGCTCCGAACGGGCCACTGACGGCGATGGCGGGTAACTTGCCCGTGGCATCTTTGGGTATATACATATCAGCCGCAAGTGTAATACCGTAGCGATTGCGGAATGTCACTTTCCTGTGGTTGACTTTGTTGCTTTTCGGGAAAACTTTATCCCACTCTTTTGTTAATTCTATATTTTCCATATGGGTATAGTTTATCTGATGAGTATCGGTTGTTTCATTAATTGCTCTTATCAGGGTGGTTCCACTAACGAGCAGTGTCATAAGAATTATTTTCCTCATTTTCTATAGCTGTTTGATTTATCAATACTTACCTGTCTTACTCAACGTTTTTAATGATTCGGGCAGAAATACCACCTACAATAGTATTGTCGGGTACATCTTTTGATACAACTGCTCCTGCGGCTATAATAGAATTTTCGCCAATGGTTACCCCCTGCAGGATAATAGCCCCTGCACCGATCCATGCATTTTTTTAATATGAATGGGCTTTGGTATCAGGTTATGCCGCGCTTCAGGCGGGATCGGATGGCCTTCGGAGAGGATACTCACGTTGGGCCCTATCAGTACATCGTCTTCGATAGTGATACCACCCAGATCCAGCAAAGTGCAATTGAAATTGATAAATACGTTTTTGCCGATTCTGGTATGTTTTCCGTAATTAATGTACAAGGGAGTGAACACGGCAACGCTGTCATCAATGACACTATCTGTGATCCGGCTTAATAAATTCCTGATCTCTGCCGGGTCAGAAGAGTTGTTCATGCATATCAACAACTTTTTCGTGTTGTATGAAGCCTCTCTCATGGTATATCCCTGAGGATCGTCGGCAGAAATGATCTCTCCGTTCCTTAATCTTCTGAAAATATCTGATTTTTCCATCTTTGTATTTTTTTAGATACAAAGATCGGCATTTGTCACTCCCCGGGGATAACGAATTTCAAACTGATAATTAAGAAAATCAAACTATCTCTTCCCTCAGCGATTTGGGAGTTGCACCTGTCTGCTTTTTGAAGAAGTTATTAAAGTAAGTGGGATATTCAAATCCCAGCGCATAAGCCACTTCCGATATGTTCCAATCGGTATGTTGTAATAAAGCTTTTGCTTCTGCAACAATTCGTTCCGTAATATGTGCAGTAGTGGATTTACCTGTGATCTCTTTGACCGCCCGATTTAAATAGTTGGTGTGAACATTCAGGCTTTGAGCATAATCCTGCGCGCTCCTCAACTGTAACGGATGATCGAACGTTTCAATCGGGAATTGTCTTTCCAGCAGTTCCAGGAATACGGAAGTGATCCGGGCAGTAGCTTTTCTGGTTTGGTGATAGTGTTCGGAGGGCTGTAGCTTTAAGGCTTCGTGAATAATGAGATGAATGTAGTTACGGATCAATTCGCCTTTAAATGTATAGTCGTTCTCCTGCTCTTCGATCATTTTCCGGAAAAGAGTATTGAGGAACAATCTTTGTTCTTCCTGGATTTCTAACAAAGGAGTTCCATCCATTTTAAAAAAGGGCGATTGAAGTAAACTCTCTGAACAATCGGATTGCCTGAGAAATGTTTCTGAAAAAAGACAAGTGTATCCTGTATATGTAGTAGATAGAGTTTCCCAGGAATAGGGGATATGCGGATTGCCAAAGAACAGGACCGTACCTTCCTGTTGAAAGCTTTTATCCGCATAATGGATAATGCTTTTACCGGTAGTAAGGCATATTTTGTAAAATTCTTTGCGGCTGTAAATCCGGGTAGCATTACTGTCTTCCTCAATTTTAAAAGCTTTGAAGCCTTTTAGCTTGAGTTCATTGTTAAATTCTGAAATGACACGTTTTACCTTCATGGGATAAAGATAAGAAATTCAAACCTGATATGCTTAAAATAAATTATTTTTAAGGGTGAAATAAACTTTTTCTATAGATTATTCCGGATAGTTGATTCTTATCTTGTGTTAAGATGAATCGCCCGGAATGATGAAAAGGGTGAAGAAAACTATTTGACGACTGGTAAGTTGCTTGTGACAAACGGTTACGGGGATCTGAGATCTATATTGTATCTTTGTCCTGTTAAAAAATTAAGTCGTAAAAAATGAGAAGGAAGTTCCTTGAATATTATAACCTTTTTATAGGTGGTTTCTGGACAGTGCTGTTTATTACCCTTTGGGTACAGTTTTCGGGCAGGGCAACCCTATTGGAATCATTCCTGTTCACTCTTAGTTTTATAACGATTGCTTTTCCGGCAACGATCTATACCTCTAAAGTCCTTTTAAAAAGGACCTTACTTAAGCAAAAGACGGTTCGTTTTATCATTGGTTTTACTTGGACTACCTTGTCTCTGGCCCTGATGCTTGTTTTAGTGGTAAAGGGCTTTCTCTGGCTGGAGATCAACGGAGTATTTCCGCTTTCTGCTCTTATTTATGAAACATATACTACGCTGCTCAGGGAGTTTTTAGGTATGATCCCAAGTGCTCTTATGATATTAGTAGGATTTTGTGGTCTGGAGTTTTTCCGGGAACACGCTTTGCAGGAAAAAGCGCATCTGGAAGAACAACTCTTATTCCTACGCAATCAAGTCAATCCGCACATGATGTTTAATGTACTGAACCATATTCATATATTGATGCAGAAAAATGTGAATTTAGCTTCAGAGCTACTGATTCGCTTTTCGGATATATTGCGTTATCAATTGTATGAATGCAATAATGATCGGGTATTACTGGAAAAAGAGGTGAAGTATATTCAGGATGTGATCGAGGTAGAAAAACTGAGATGGGGTGACGAATTGAATGTGGATTGCCAGTGGGAAGTGGAGAACGGGAAAAAACTCATCACTCCTTTTGTTCTTATCTCATTCATTGAAAATGCCTTCAAACACGTTTCCAGGATGCCTTCGGCAAAAGGGTATGTAAATATTGCCGTCCGGCAGAATGGGGATGTATTTACACTGATGGTAGAGAATTCAAAAACAACTGAATCACCCCGTAAAAAGGAGAGTGGAGGATTGGGATTGGCTACTACAACCAAACGATTGTCTATCGTTTACCCGGACAAACATCATCTGAATATTCATACTACGGATACCGTTTATCGGGTCAATCTGGAAATTAAATTATCCTGATACTTATGGAAGAAAATATAGAAAAACAAGCTGATAAAATCGTACTGCGGTGTCTGGTGGTGGATGATGAACCGGTAGCCAGGGAGGGTATTGTGGATTTTATCGCAAAGGTAGATTTTTTAGAGCTGGTAGGTGATTGTTCATCGGCTTTGGAGGCAACGGAGTATATTAACAAGGAAAGGATAGATTTGATCTTCCTGGATATTAATATGCCTTATCTCTCCGGTATGGATTTTCTGGAATCGCTGGATGATCCTCCGTTGACTATTTTCACTACCGCTTATTCCGAGTATGCGCTGGATGGTTACCGCTTACAGGTAGTCGATTATCTGATGAAACCCATTGCGTTTAAACGCTTTTATCAGGGAGCAGTGAATGTGTTACAGTTATTTAAACTGCGTAATCCTGCAGAGAATAGTGGCAACGGGCAGCAGGATTATATGCATATTCGTCAGGGAGATTCTTTTGAGAAAATATACTGGCCGGATATTTTATATATTGAGAGTATGCAAAACTATGCGAAGTTGCATTTCCGGGAAGATAAAAAAGTGATTCATCAAACATTATCTTCGTTGGAAGAGATGTTACCCGGGGAACAGTTTTTCAGGATTCATAAATCGTTTCTGATCAATGTCTCACAGATTGATTCCATTATGGGCGGATGGGTGTTTGTAGGTGGTATTGAACTACCGCTTTCCCGCTACCGGAAAGAGGAACTTTTGAACCAGGTGGTTTATAAGAATCTGATCAGCAAGTAAAAAAATAAGGAGTTCTCTTTAAAGTAAACTCCTCATTTTTTAAGTGTTTGTAGAATATTATTACGCTTGCTCAAAAATGTATATACATCCGAATGACCTGCTGTTGATTCTCTCTAAAATCCCCATTTATAACCCACCTGTAAATAGATAGCGGGTTGGAAACCGGGATCATACTCTCTGCCGAACCATTGGAAATAGTCTTTAACGCTTCTGTTTATTACACAGGCAGTCCTGTTCCATAATTCACCTCCGGTTAATTGTATGGAAGACGACCTGCTTAGTCTGAAGTCAGCCTGTAAACCCGATTTCATAGATACCGAACCGAATATCTTTGATTTACCGTCTACATCCATCACTGCCGATGTACCATCTACTTCAAGCCCTATCAATCTTAGCTTGAACCAGTTATTGAAAGCGACTGCTGCTGATACTTCGGCAGCTTCGAGCATTTGTGCTTTTACTTCATATTTGCCGTCAATATGCCAGTTCAGATAACCCATCGGTAAGCCTAAGGGAACACCGTAGCTATTACTTACCCCGACTCCTACACCTACATCCAGCTTATCTGATAGATGGTAGATGAAAACTATCCCTCCGCTACCGAGTATACTTTTGGCTTTTATTTGTGAAGGATCGGAGTAAATACCGCCACCCAGTACGGCAAGCATTGACCATTTACGGCTTATAGGACGTAAATGACTCAGGCTTAGCGTGGTGTTTATGATATCGTCCGGGTGTATAAAGGTGGGGATGTTTTTATTATTGTACTTAGCATAAGTGGCATCCAATGATAGTGCCCACATTTTTATCCGGTTGTTTTTATCTTGTTTAAAGGATAAAGGCATGCTGAATCCTCCGTTTACTTTAAACATATCTCCCGAACCTCCTGTTTTTTGATTATTCTCATCTTTGAAAGAGGATGAGGATACATATTCGGACTTCAGATAAACTTGTCCATAAGTTTTAATTGATAAAGTTAATCCAAACAGGGTTAAAATAATTACTGAGATTTTCATTTCATTTTTTTATGTTCTGTCAGCAAATATCAGCAGGCCTCCCTGATTGGAGAAATTTATTTGATGACTAGTCGTTTGCTTATGATTACGGGTAAAAAAAGAAGCCCCGAACGATTCAATCAGGGCTT
Organism: Bacteroides sp.; assembly: GCA_021203405.1. Classification (GTDB taxonomy): domain Bacteria; phylum Bacteroidota; class Bacteroidia; order Bacteroidales; family Bacteroidaceae; genus Bacteroides. Next base: position 886 of record JAJQBG010000176.1, on the reverse strand, counting down.
CTTCATGGTATTGGTTTCAGTTTCAGAACTTATATCCGACCGTCAGATAAGGGCTTCTGTTCCTGATCTTTGTTCCTTTGGCGTCGCTGATATTAGCTAAACCAAACTCATATCCGGCATGGATGGCAATTTTTCCAATCTCTACCCCGGCACCCCCATCAAACCATAATCGAGTCTTTTCAACTTGTTATTACCAAATACAGACTCTTTATTCCCGTCCGATTTGGCTTTGCCGCCAATACCATAAGCAAGATATGGCCCTGCATTAACCACTAACCGGATGTTGGAACCTACGTTGAATTTGTACCCGATATTTACGGGAAGTTGCAGGTACATCGGATTATACTTGACATCCGAAACTGATTTTGGGTTGTACTTGGCCCCTTTAGTCTGTAGATCCAGGCCGGTCACAAGATAAAGGTTGTTTGTCAGGAGTATGTCTGCCGTTATACCGACCTGATACCTGAGTGCTGATTTGGTATTTTTCATATCTCCCCCAAATGTTGATAGGTTGGCTCCGGCTTTTATACCCAAAGTGACCGGTTTTTCCTGAGCCTTTACTTCAGTTGAAAACGCAGAAAACAAAGCGATAATCGCTACCCATAGTGATAATTTTGTCTTGTTCATCATTGACATATTTTTAGTTATTTGTACTGATACGGTGCAAATATCCCACAGTCCCGACAAATGAACAAAACTATTTGATGAGAGGAGGTTTGGTTGTGATAACTGGAGTTAAATAGAAAAAAGAGGAAATGTTCAAGGAAAATACTCTCTGCTTTATGGTATATTTCTTCAATCTTATAAAAGTGTATTTTCTGTAAACGGTATAATGTATGCACACTTGCTATTTATCCTCTTTTTTAATGTAGGGCTTACATAACCA
>JAJQBG010000185.1 GCA_021203405.1 Bacteroides sp. | reverse complement strand
TTTTACAACCCTGCTCGTTATTTTGCAGGGGTGCGGAGTGGCTTCGCAGGTAGGCCAGGCTTACAATATGGTACAATGCCGGTATGATTACAACTCTGTTTCCAACCTGACATTGGGAGGAATTGACCTTTCCAGGGGGATCGGTATATCAACAACTCCCCAGATATTGGCTCTTTTATCAGGTAGCAACTCTTCCATTCCTATGAGTTTTACAGTAAACCTGGATGTTACCAATCCGAATCCCAATACGGCTGCCCTGCATGGACTGGCTTATATTTTACAGATAGATAATGTAGAATTTACGCGTGGTTCGGTTAACCAGGCACTCCATATTCCTTCGGGAGGAACACAAATATTGCCGCTTTCGATCGGACTGGATCTGGCAACGTTGTTATCGGGTAACTCAAAAGATGCAGTACAGAATATTATAAAGAACTTTATCGGAACAGGTAGTGAGAAGTCGAAGGTTACTTTGCAGATCAAACCCTCTTTCCGGATAGGGAGCCAGACGGTTTCTGCACCCCAGTATATTCCTATCAGTTTCTCATTCGGGGGAAACTGATCACCCTTTTCTTTCTCCCGATAAAGTGTTTGTCTGTTTTACAGGATATGGGCTGATTCTACTTTTTTAAGGCAGGAACGCAGGCGGGGCATCAGGTTTTTACGGATACGAAGTACCATTTCACAATCCATATTATAACTCTGGCTGAGGATCTCGGGTCCCTCCTCTTTGACCACCCGCATAATATCGTTCATAAACGGATATTCAAAAACAACGGTCACTACTTCATCAACTGTTCTTTCAACAATGGCAGCGTTTGCAATAGCCTCGGCAGCAGCCGCTTTGTAGGCTACCACAAGCCCTCCCGTTCCAAGCTTTATCCCCCCGAAATAGCGGACTACGATAATAAGGATGTTGGTCAGGTTATGAGAGTTTATTTGTCCTAAAATGGGTTTGCCTGCGGTACCGGAAGGCTCGCCGTTGTCGTTGGCCCGGAACTCTTTACGCTCTGCACCCAGCATATAGGCATAGCACCAGTGGCGGGCATCGTAATATTTTTTTTGGTAGTATTCGAGGTGTTCCCTGATCTCTTCTACGGTAGAGACAGGAATGGCAATGGCAATGAACTTACTCCGTTTTTCAGTATACACTCCTTCGGAAAGCTCCGCAATGGTTTTATAGGTATCGGAAAGTTCGGACATCATCAGACAAAGTTACGTGATTGTATAAAAAGGCAAAAGAGCCGGGCAGCGAACGAGAAATGTTCTCTCTGCCCGGCTGCTATAAGGTAAATCGGTTTACGAGAGCTTATGGATCACAAGGCCTGAGCGCAATTTAGGCTCGAACCAAGTGGTTTTAGGTGGCATGATATTACCGGTATCGGCAATATCCATCAGCTGTTTCATAGAGACAGGATAGAGTGCCAGAGCCACTTTCATTTCGCCGCTGTCTACCCGTTTGCTGAGTTCTCCCAGACCACGGATACCACCGACAAAATCGATCCGTTTATCGGAACGAAGGTCTTTGATACCGAGTATTTCATCCAGAATAAGGTTGGAGGAGATGGTAACATCCAGTACGCCGATGGGATCGTTATCATTGTATGTACCGGGTTTGGCCGTCAGGCTGTACCATCTACCATCCAGGTAAAGGCCAAAATTATGCAGGGCAGCGGGATGATAGATATCGGCTCCCTTCTCTTCTACCACAAAATTCTTTTCAAGGGCAGCAAGGAACTCTGCAGGAGTAAGGCCATTGAGATCTTTTACCACACGGTTGTAATCGATAATGGTAAGCTGGTTAGCAGGAAAGCACACAGCCATGAAGAAATTGTACTCTTCATCTCCCTTATGACCGGGATTCTGCTTTGCTTTCTCCGCTCCGACCAGGGCAGCAGCTGCCGAGCGGTGGTGGCCATCGGCAATATAGAGGGCAGGCATAGCAGCAAACTGGCGGGTGATCTCTTCCATATCGTCTTCCTGATCGATACACCAGAACTGATGACGGAAGCCGTCACCGGGTGCTATAAAGTCATAAACAGGCTGACCAGCAGCGTAACGGGCCACGATCTTATCCAGGATATCATTATCGGGATAGGCAAAGAATACAGGCTCTATGTTGGCATTGTTCGCACGAACGTGCTTCATGCGGTCTTCCTCTTTATCGCGACGGGTAAGTTCGTGTTTCTTAATAACCCCATTCATATAGTCATCTACATAAGCACAAACAACAAGCCCATACTGGGTTTTACCGTTCATCGTCTGCGCATAAAGATAATACTGCTCTTTATCATCCTGTAACAACCAGCCCTTGTCCTGGAACTTCTGAAAGTTCTCAGCGGCTTTGGTATATACTTTTTCTTCGTGTTCGTCGGTACCTGCCGGAAAATCGATCTCCGGTTTAATAATGTGATAAAGGGACTTTTCATTATCTCCGGCTTCGGCTCTGGCTTCTTCGGAGTTAAGCACATCGTACGGACGGGAAGCCACTTCTTCTACCAGGTTTTGCGGAGGACGGATACCTTTGAATGGTTTGATTACTGCCATTTGGATCAGATTTATGATAAATAAAAAACCCCGGCAGGTAAATAGCCCAATGTATCTACCTGCCCGGGTGTTAATTGTTTTATTATTTGTTCACCCGGAACTTTTCGTCTCCCTCTTTAAAGTAGGCTACGATCTGGCGGGCAGCTGCAATACCGGCATTGATATTGGCTTCGGCTGTCTGGGCACCCATCTTTTTAGGAGTAGAGAAGTAACGGTTCGGATATTTTTCCGTCAGTTCGGCATGGGCGGCCGGCATAATATCTGAAAGATATTTGAAATCGGTGCGATCAGCCATCAGCTTGATCAGTTCGGCTTCGTTAATCACCTCTTTACGGGCTGTATTGACCAGCATCCCTCCTTTGGGCATACGGTTTAGCAATTCGTAATTAATAGAGTTTTTGGTTTCGGCTGTGGCCGGGATATGCAGGGAGATCACATCGGATACCGTATAAAGCTCTTCGGCAGATGCTACGGCGGTTACTCCGTCGGCTTCGATCACCTCTTTCGGGCAGAATGCATCGTAAGCATAGATTTCCATACCGAATCCTTTGGCAATACGGGCTACGTTGCGGCCTACGTTCCCATAGGCGTGGATACCCAGTTTTTTACCCATGAGCTCGGTTCCGGATGTTCCGTTAAAGAAGTTACGTACGGCGTATACCATCATACCCAGAGCGAGTTCGGCTACGGCATTTGAGTTTTGTCCGGGAGTATTCATCACACAGATACCACGCTCTGTAGCGGCAGCCGTATCTACATTGTCGAATCCGGCACCGGCACGTACTACGATCTTAAGCTGTGGAGCTGCGTCCATTACTTCAGCATCAATAATATCACTACGGATAATAATGGCATTTGCATCTTTTACGGCTTCGAGCAGTTGTGATTTATCACTATATTTTTCCAGTAAAGCCAACTCATAGCCTGCTTCATCGATCACATTACGGATTCCGTCTACCGCAACCTTTGCAAAAGGTTTTTCCGTTGCAACTAATATTTTCATATTTGGAGTGTTTTTATAAAATGCAAAAGTTACCAATTACCCTTTTTGCAAAGACACTAAAAGGCAATTGATAACTTTTATATCATAGTTTTGTATTAATGTAGTTTTTCAAATTCCTGCATGCAGTCAATAAGCGCCTGTACACTCTCTTTCGGCAGAGCATTGTAACAAGAGGCACGGAAACCACCTACGGAACGGTGACCTTTGATACCCACCATTCCTTTTTCGGTAGCAAATTTCATAAAGTCGGCTTCCAGTTCTTTGTACTCAGGAGCCATTATGAAACAGATATTCATGCGTGAACGGTCTTCTTTAACGGCAGTACCGACAAACATTTTGTTACGGTCGATCTCACCGTAAAGCATATCCGCTTTCTCAATCGCTCTTTTTTCCATTTCAGCTACACCACCATTCGCTTTGATCCAGCGAAGAGTCTGGAGAGCTGCATAGATAGGAACTACAGGAGGAGTATTGAACATAGAACCGTTATCCACATGTGTCTGATAATTAAGCATACTGGGAATATAACGGGATACTTTACCCAGGGCATCATTCTTTACGATCACAAAAGTGACTCCTGCGGGAGCCAGGTTTTTCTGTGCTCCACCGTAAATACAGATATACCTGGACACATCGATCGGACGTGAAAAAATATCAGATGACATATCGGCAACCATCGGAACATTTACATCAGGGTCGGTTTTAAGCTCTGTTCCGTAGATCGTATTATTAGTGGTGATATGAAAGTAGTCCACATCGGCCGGCATACTGTAATCTTTCGGAATATAGGTATAATTGGCTTCGGCCGAAGAGACAACTTCTACCACTTCACCAAACCCTTTCGCCTCTTTCATGGCTTTTTTAGCCCACACCCCTGTATTGAGGTAAGCGGCCTTCTTTTCAAGGAAGTTATAAGGAACCATACAGAATTCCAAACTGGCCCCTCCACCTAAAAACAACACCGAATATCCTTCGGGGATATTAAGGAGTTCTTTGAACAGCGCTTCGGCTTCATCAACCACAGGTTGAAAATCCTTCGCCCGGTGACTTATCTCCATGATCGACAGCCCCGAACCGTTGAAATCTAAAATAGCCTGGGCAGTGTTTTCGATCACTTCTCTGGGGAGAATGGAAGGTCCCGCATTGAAATTATGCTTTTTCATTTGAAGTTGTTTGTTTTGGTTATACATTTTTAATCTTAGTCTGAAAAGACGTGCGAATTTACGAATTAATCCGGTGGGAACAAATAATTCGTAATGAAATAACGGAAGAAGGGTGGTTTTTTCTTTCGTTTTTCCTTTTTATGCACTAATTATTCATCAAATTGACACCTTGATCTGCCAATGGATAATTTTATCTGTAAAAACGGATAATCAGGCTCAGTCGGCCTCTTCGATCCTGGTCTTTATCCCTTTTATTTTTTCTCCTCTTATCAATGTAAGAAGTTGCCGGAGGCAGGATCGGCGTACGGCAACAAAAGCATAATGGTCTTTGACATCAATACGGCCAATATCCTCCCTGCCCAGTTTACCTATTTTATGGAGAAAACCGACTGTATCTATTTTGTTGAGTTTATCTTTTTTTACCTTTACCTATATAAAGAGTAGCCCAAAAGGGACGGGGTGGTTTACCTGTCTGCTCCGGTAGCTCATAAACAGGAATATCCTCCGGAATATAAGAGGGCAGTGCATCTTCCCCATGCAGAATGACATAAGAGTTACCGGTAGCATCCCAGCGGGCTGTACGACCGTTACGGTGAGTAAAGGCATCTTCCTGAAGAGGGAGGTGATAATGGACAATATGCCGGATATCGGGAATATCAAGCCCACGGGCAGCCAGATCGGTGGCCACAAGCACGTGGCAACTACCGTTACTGAATTTATAGAGAGCTCGTTCCCGGTCGGGTTGTTCCATACCCCCATGAAAGTACTCATTATAAAGATGATTTTCCGTCAGATAACCACTGATACGCTCAGCCGCTTCACGGTGGTTGGCAAACACAATAGCCGGTTTGTTCCCTAAAGAGCAAAGCAGACGGAAAAGAGTACGCAACTTATCTTTTTCGGGAGAGAGTACCTTCATCAGTTGCAAACGCGACTCTTGGGGACCATTCTCCAGAAAATCCAGTCTGAGAGGTTCTCCTACTCCGGTAAAATCAGGTATCTGCTCAGCATCGGTAGCAGAAAGCAGGATCCGTTGTGTAAGACCGGGAAGGTAAGAAAGAATAGATTGCATCTCTTCCTGAAAACCCAGTTCCAGGGATTTATCGAATTCATCCAGGATCAGGTACCGGATCGTGGAAGCATCAAAATTGTCTTTACCCAGGTGGTCATTGATACGGCCGGGAGTACCGACAATAACAGCCGGATGATTTCCGGAAATACTTTTCTTTTCATCTGCAATGGGATGTCCACCATAGCAGGAGCATATTTTTAAAGAAGACCTTATCTGGTTAAAAACAGATTCTATCTGTAGGGCAAGTTCGCGCGAGGGAACAAGTATTAGGGCCTGAATAGCCGGATTGGCCGGATCCAGACTCTCCATCAACGGCAACAGATAGGCCAGGGTCTTCCCTGTCCCGGTGGGTGAAAGCAATACAATATCCTTCCCACTGTCAAAAGATCGCAGGAGAGACTCCTGCATCGGATTAAGCTCTTCTATTTTCAGGTTCTGTAAAGCTGAACTTACAAAGTTATTTATTTTATTCATGGGTGCAAAGATAAGGGGTTTAGGGGACTTTTTTCCCTGAATGCCCAAAAAGAAAAGCGGCCTCGTGGATAAAGGCCGCCTTTTCATCTACTCTCTATGTATAATAGCTTCATCAGTGAATCTGTTTTTACCTATACTCTTTACCTGGATCAGATTCTCTCCGGAAGGTATTTCTACGTTTTCCCAGCGTATCGTATGGTAAAGATCAGCTTCTTGCGTCCCTGACTTTTACCGTTCACAAAAAGTTCGGCCTCTCCCTAGTTGGTAAAGACCATAAAATCCTGGTAAGGAGATTTGCGGTAAAGGTTACGCTTCTCTGCCAGATGGAGTACAGGCTCTTCCTGATTCCAGTTAGCTTTATAGAACCAGAAAGCATCTTTACGCTCTTTGCGATCAAAAGTGACCAATCCTTTATCGTTAATGCCGGGCCGGTCGCCCTTGGTACGGTGAGCAGCTCCAAAATCGAAGAGGTTCCAGATAAAACCTCCCCAAATAAAAGGACGGGAGTGAATGATCTTCCAGTTTTCCATGTGGTACCAGGTTTGCCAGTTCTCAGGATGCCACCAGCTGACAGGGGTAGGTTGAACAAGTGCCTCCTGCTGATGATAAACACTTGCGCCTGCTCCATATTCACTGATCTCGATCTTCAACTGAGGATATTTTTTATGTGTCTCGTCCAGCCACTTTCCCAGAGTAGCAGGTGTCTCCCCATACCACCCGTCGTAACGGTTCCAGGCAATGTTATCGGTGATAAAGTTGATAGCTCCCTCCTGATTACTGGCTGAAGTAGTGGGACGGGTAGGATCTTCCCAGTGAGCCAGTTCCTGAAGCTCTTTGATATACTCTACGGGATTGTCGCCCTGCTCTTTGAGTTCGTTAAAAAGCCCCCAGAAACAGATAGAAGGATGATTATAATGTTGCCGGATAAGTTCGGTAAGTTGCTCTTTCCCGTTGTTCCGGAAAGAGGATTGATCTATAAAACCTTTATCTTCGTACCCTCCGGGGCCTATAAACGGGGTCTCCGCCCACACTACCAGACCGTAGCGGTCGGCCAGGTCATAAACATATTCTGCCTGGGGATAGTGAGCCAGCCTTACGGCGGTAGCACCCATCTCCCGGATAATATCCATATCTTCTTTATGATGGTGCTTTAAAAGAGCACTCCCCCCCCTCTGGGCACGATCCTGGTGGCGGCATACTCCTTTTAAAAAGAGATGTTCTCCATTCAGGAAGAACCCTTTCTCCGGGTTGGTATGATAGTAGCGAAGGCCCAGTGGCTGGGTTATTTGATCGAGCAACTGCGACCCGTTATATAGTTTTATTTCAACCTGGTAGATAAAAGAATCTTTCCAGCCATTCCAGAGACGAGGAGCAGGAATAATAAATTCCATATGTTCTTCTCCTGACACAAAAGAATCTTCTCCGACACTTTTTTCCACCTGTAAGATCTCTTTTTCTTCCTCTTTAACCGACAGAGTAAGTCTGAGTTCCTTCTCTTTTTCAGGAGTACCGGAGAGTTTTACTACTGTGCAGACTGCTGCCTGCTCCTGGCTTACAGCCTGTTGCACCAGATAAACTCCCGAAGAGGCGTAATCCAAAGGACTTACGCAGAGTTTTCCGGTCACAAGAAGATGTACATCCCGATAAATACCTCCGTAAAAATTAAAGTCTCCCACCAGGGGCATCACATCAAGTTGCTCTGCATTATTTACCCGTACCATTACTTCGTTCTCGGTACCATAGGTTATCCGGTCAGTTATCTCAAAGATAAAAGCTCCGTATCCTCCCCGGTGTTCTCCCAGATGTTTTCCGTTCATAAAAACATTGGCAATATTACCCACCCCCTCAAAACGAAGAAAAAGTCGCTGACCTCTCCACTCCTCTTTAATAAAAAGTTTTCGCTTGTAATTTCCGATACCTCTTTTATAATCAGGCTTCCCGGCAAGGGCATCCGTCGTATTCCAGGTATGAGGTATATCCACTCGTTGCCAGGTATTCTTCTCTACCTGGTGTGAAAAACGGAATAACCAGTTGTCATTAATAGGGAGACAAGTACGCTGGGCTGTCAAAGGAAAAAGCAGTAGCAGAAAAAAAGTAAAATAGTAAAACGTTTTTTATTCATATCATTTCGATTTTATAGATTAAGAT
>JAJQBG010000415.1 GCA_021203405.1 Bacteroides sp. | reverse complement strand
TATCTGGTATTACTAGCTCCTCCACTAAGACTTAAATTATAGTTTTGTTGAGTTCCGGTACGGCCAAATACTTCGTCCTGCCAGTTAGTTCCTTTTTCTGATTTATAAATGCTCAGATCATCGTATTTACCATAATAATTATTAAAAGTAGTGGCAGTATTGTTCGCTGTTTGCGGGTCCAGTTCATACTGATACATTACAAATTCATAAGGATTAAGTACCTCTAGCTGTTTAGCTATTTTTTTAATACCAAAAGAGGCATTGAAATTTACTTGTACTTTTCCTTCTTTTCCTGATTTTGTAGTAATGATAATAACCCCGTTTGCACCACGAGCTCCATAAATTGCAGTCGATGAAGCATCTTTCAAGACGTCGATGGTTTCAATATCAGTGGGAGGTATATCATTAATACTGGATACAGGGAATCCATCTACAATATATAAAGGAGAGTTATCCTGGGAGATTGAACCACCTCCACGAATACGGATCTTGATATCGGCATCAGGCGAACCTTCGGTAGTTGTTACCTGTACGCCTGCCATTCTACCGGTAATGGCTTCTGCTGCATTAGTCACGGGAATAGCTGCCAGATCTTTTGCACTTACGGAAGCAACAGCTCCGGTAAGGTCCTTTTTCTTAACAGCACCATAACCGATCACTACTACCTCATCCAACGCTTGAGAATCGTCTTGTAAAACCACGTTGATACTGGTTTTACCTTTTACGTTGATTTCCTGGGTAACCATACCCACATAAGAGATAACAATGGGGCATCCCCTGACACTTTTAGGGTAAAGTTACCATCCAGATCGGTGATCACACCGTTGGTAGTGCCTTTTTCCAAAACTGAGGCACCAATAACGGCCTCGCCTGTAGTGTCTGTAACGTTACCGGTTAGAGTAACATTCTGCGCGGATAGAGCTATGGCGCATGCTGAAAACAGCAGCACAAACATGGTGCGCATGTTTTTCACTTTGTTAGACATTCTTTGCATGTTTATTGATTGATATTAAAAAATAAATGTGTTCGACACAAGTGTTAATTCATCGTTACAAAGATATTCTACCGTTAAAATGAGTATGTGGAATATTTGTTTTTAGCTGCGTATTTTTTGTTCTATAACACTTCTAAAGGGGTTTTATGCTAGGAGAATAGCTTTTAGGGATGAAAAAGGGTGTGGATAAAAAACACAAGATTAACTGTTTTAACATTTTAGCATAAAAGTCTTTTGCTTTTTGGAGGATATGGAGCAGGGTGGGAGAGTGTCCGGAAAGATTATTTTCCGAAGTATCTATCGGGTTTTAATGGTTAGGGTATGAGAGTTAAGATGGAAGTTTAACAGGCTATTTTTATGTGGAAAATTTAATTTTCTGCATAAAACCGTATTTTTTTTCTATTTTTGTTTGCCTGTTTTCGGGGAGAACTCTTCTAAACGGTTCATTTTAAGGTACGATGAAAGATTATATCCGGATTTTATTTTTATTCTTTGTGTTGCTTTTACCTGTCGGGGTATCGGCTCAGCATGAGCAGGCTAAACCCAGGAACGGGGAGGGAGTACATGCTTTTCTGGCGCGCCATAACCGGAAGGGTAGTACTTATTACCGGGAGTTTCTGGAACTGAACCGGGGTAAGTTGGGGAGGAATAATAGCCTGAAACTGGGTGTTTCTTATAAATTACCTCCGCTGAAGGGGGGGGGTACTACACAGCCAAAACAACAAAATTCCTCTTCTTCGGCTGCTAAGCCTGTGGTTGGGAAAACTATGTATGAACCGCTTTTCGGGCCTAAGCTGGCGAATGTGGAGATAAAGTCGGATGCGCTGAAAGATGCCTGTTTCTATATTGTAAGCGGGCATGGAGGGCCGGATCCGGGTGCTATCGGGAAGGTGGGGAACAGGGAGTTGCATGAGGATGAGTATGCGTATGATATTGCGCTGCGGCTGGCCCGGAACCTGATGATGCAGGGGGCGAAGGTGTATATTATTATCCAGGATGCTAAGGATGGTATCCGGGACGACCGGTATCTTTCGAACAGTAAACGGGAGACTTGTATGGGGGCTGCGATTCCGCTGAACCAGGTGCAGCGGTTGAAACAGCGGAGTGAGAAGATCAACCAGCTTTACCGGAAGGATAAACAGAATTATAAGTATTGCCGCTCTATTTTTATTCATATTGACAGCCGTAGTAAACGGCAGCAGACGGATGTTTTCTTTTACCACTCGGGTAGTACGGGTAGCAGCCGGCTGGCTAATACGATGCGTAGTACGTTTGAGAGGAAGTACAGGCAACACCAGCCTAACCGGGGGTTTTCGGGTACGGTAAGCGAGCGTAATTTGTATGTGTTGAAGAATACGGTGCCGGTTGGGGTGTATGTGGAGTTGGGTAATATACAGAATGAGTTTGACCAGAAGCGGATCGTGATGGACTCTAACCGACAGGCGCTGGCTAACTGGTTGTGTGAAGGGTTTGTTACGGATTATAAATCCCGGTAAATATCCGGATTTTTAAAATTCAGGGAATAAAAAGATAGGTTTAGGCTGTTTTGAACAGAATTTATCCCTATAGGTCAAATAAAATAGTTATTTTTGTTTGCCTGATCCGGCCAGGGATTTTAGGTTTTTATTCCGAAAATGAATAGGGGTCGGTTTATTGTCCGACCTATCAGATATATGCGTGTTTCACTTCTTTTTCCGGGAAGCCAGGCAATACCACGAACCTTACTGCCTGGTTACCGGGGAAAGATCTTTTTTTATGGGGTGTCTTCAGGATTTTGCCTGGATCCGGGATAGGATCGGGAGGATCTCTTCCGGAGTGTCTACGATATAGGCGGGGGAAAATTGTTCCAGTTCGGTGCGCGGACGGAATCCCCAGGTTACTCCACAGGCGGTTACTCCGGCATTCAGGGCGGTTTGCATATCTACTCCGGAATCTCCTACATACAAAGTTTCTTCTTTTTTGATCCCGCTCTCCTGCAATATCTCTTCCACAATAGAGGGATCGGGTTTGGGGTTGATCCCTTCCCGTTGCCCCAGTACTTTGATAAAGGGAAATTCCCTGAAATAGTAGGCTATGAGCTCCAGTGTGCCCTGGTGGTATTTATTGGAGGCTACGGCCAGGGATATGTCTTTTTCCCGGAGTTTGTTTAGTAATTCGGGTATTCCCGGATAGGGGCTGCTTTTATCGTGGCTGTGGGAGGCATAATAGGGGAGAAAGAGAGTGCGGACTTGTTGGATGTTCTCTTCGGTACGGGCTTCCTGCGGCAGAGCACGTTCAAAGAGTTTGTTGATACCGTTACCTACAAAGAATTTATAGTTTTCGGTGGGGTGTACGGGGAATCCCAGTTTATTAAGGGTATAGTTTGTACTTTCTGCCAGGTCGGCTACTGTATTGAGCAGGGTGCCGTCCAGATCGAATATAACTAATCGGATCATGGTTCTTTCTTTTTTGCAAAGGTAGTTATTTCTGTTTTTTCTTTTCTTGTGTTTAGTAACAAATGTGGGGATGGATATAGAGAAACAAATAGAGGCAGCGGTATCAGATTTCCGTTGCCTCTGTTTGTCATTTTCGTTGTTTTTTGTCGGGTGATGCGGAACCAATCTACATCGGCCCAGCCGCCGTCGTTAGTTACCATGTGGGGGCGGGTACAGAAGGTTCCTACCTTGGCACCGATCCATTTGCCTTCACGGGCCTGGAAGGGTTTGCCTAATTTATGAAACTTCTTTCCGTCGGTGCTGTAACTGAACTCACACATAACTACCATATCGGTCCCTCCTTCGCTGGCTTTGATCTTTTCACCGGTATCGCTGAATTGTACACGCAGGTATACGGTTTTGTTTTTAAGGGTTACCTGATCGTTCACGCTCTCTGTTCCGCGGCGGTCGGCTTTGATACATTCGTTCTGGGAGAGGACCAGACCTCCTTCGGTGTTCTCAAAGGAGAGGAGGGCATAATCCAGCCCCATTACTACCAGGCCGGTACGCTCGCCGTAATATCTTTGATCGGGGTCGAAGGTTACTTTCATGGTGGCGGTAAAGTTGGGAGCGGGAGTTTTTTGCAACAGCAGATTGGGCACATCCCAGAGGCTTTTATAGTTTTCGGGTACAGGGTAGGAGTAGAGTCTTACGTATCCTTTGTCGCCTGCATAGTAGGCCCATTTTTCATTGATATTGGCATGCCACTGCCATTGGGGAGAGAGGGTGTAGCCGTCGAACTCATCACTTTCCTGAGGAGTGCAGATCGGGTATGTTTTACCTACATTGGGTTTTTTATAAGTAAGGACCGGTTTTCCCCAGGGTTTGCCTTTTACGGGTTCTCCGATGATGGGCCAGTCGTTCTCCCATTTCATGGGTTGTAGGTGGACCAGGCGTCCGTAAGCACCTACATCCTGGAAATGGAGGAACCAGTCTTCTCCGGTGGGGGTATCTACCCAGGCTCCCTGGTGTGGGCCATTGATTGGTGTATCTTCTTTCATCATGACATTTCTCTCTTCGTAAGGGCCGTAGATGTTTTTGGAACGGAGTACTGTTTGCCAGCCGGTTGCTACACCGCCGCCGGGAGCGAACATATAGTAGTATCCGTTACGTTTGTAGAATTTGGGTCCTTCGATGGTTGGCTGGGTGGCGTGTCCGTCGTATACAATCCGGGAAGGAGTGATGGCTTTGCTGGCATCCGCACTGAGTTCGCAGATAGCAAGGATGCTTTTAAGTCCGGCACGGCTACCGGCATAGGCGTGCGCCATGTATACTTTGCCGTCATTGTCCCATAGGGGAGTGGTATCAATAATACCTTTTCCGGGTTTTACCAGAACGGGTTCGCTCCACGGACCGGCCGGATCGGTTGCTTTTACCATATAGGCCCCCTGGTCGGGATCGCCCCAGAAGATATAGAACTCACCGTTGTGGTGGCGGATACAGGGTGCCCATACGCGGTTACCATGCTCCGGGCCTTCGTCTGTTACCGGGGGAAGTGCGTAAGGAACGGCAGCTCCTATAATGGTCCAGTTCACCAGGTCTTTGGAGTGTAGTATCTGTAGAGCCGGCAGGGCGTTAAAACTGGAGGAGGCCATGTAGAAGTCGTCTCCTACCCGGCAGGCATCCGGATTTGAATAGTCTGCATAGAGGACCGGATTTTTATACGTTCCGTTTCCCTGGTCGGATACCCATACCTGGGATACGTAATTTTGCTGGGCCACTGTGGGAAGTCCCATCAGCAGGCAGGCGCTTAAAGTAGCTGTCAGTTTTTTCATACGTAATAATTTTATTTTTGTAATGATAGGTCTGTTCACTCATTCCTGCCGGGAATAGCTGGAAAATATATTTCAGTTATTCAAGCCTTTATCCGGATCAGGAGTCTGCACAAAAATAGATAAAAAAACTCTGCTCAGGGGGGGGATATCTGAGCAGAGTTGGGTAAAATTTGATCGGGCGTGTAGAAAAATTGTATCTTCTCCCTATTTGATCCGGATCGTACAGGGTGTTTCGAGCTCTTTTTTCCATTCCCGTATGTGTGCGAACCAGGCTTCCGGGGTTTTATAGCCGAATGTCTCTTTCATGGAGGTGAAAGTGATGTGGTACTTAAAACCGGTCTCTCCCGGAGCCTGTATCTGATACAAATAGTTGGGCTTGTCTTTGATCTCGCTTTTTACATAACGGCGTGGGATATAGGTACCTAAGCCTACTGTCTCTTTGGCATATTTGATGGTATCGTTCACCGGCCAGTCTGTACCCCAGCAACCGATGAGCCCTTCGTTGTCTGAGTATGATACGGAGCCCAGAATATCCTGTACTCCGGTGGCAAAGGTTTCTTCTTTCAGGGGTTGTTCAAAATAGACTTCTACCTCTGCATCGCGGTGGCCGGCATAGAGGATATAACGGTTGGTCATGGTGAGTTCAGATCCCTGATACTCCCAGCCCTGTGCTTTTACATCGACTACCGTACGGATGGGACCGTAAGCCAGGATAGATTCTGTTCGCCATTGGACGGGCTCAATGTGGGTGGCTTTGCTGCCGTTCCATCCTTTGAGAGCTCCCAGGCCGCAGCTACCGCTTACACGCAGTACATCGTCTCCGAATCCGCGGGCTAATTGTTCATCGGTAGGATAGAACTGGGATTCTTCGATCTCTAATCCTTTATTGAATTTACCGTAGAGGTCTACGGTCTGTTTCTGGTCAAAGTAGATGCGGTAGGCTACCAGTTCGGATTCAAAGGCGGGACCGTGGTGGTGTAGTTGGTTGTATACATTGCTGCTTCCCGGTATGGTTAGGGATTGGATAGGTACATGGTTACCTTTTTTGTCGCTGATAAGCATCTCGGCAAATACCCGGGAGGTATAGTTCTTTTCACTTTTTTGGGAGGAGAGGGTTACTTTTACTTCTTTGGTGGTGTTGGCCGGCATATCGATCACAAAGGCTAATTCATCTGCGATCAGATCCAGCGTCAGATCGTCCAGCTGGGAGGGAATTTCTGTTGTTCCGTCGTATACGGTGGCTGATCGTACCTTAAACCCGGGGTCCGCTTCATTCAGACGAATGACTACCGGTACATCCTTTCTTTCTGCGTTGGAGGGATTGGTAATTTCTACTGTAATATCTTTTTTCTGGTTCTGTGCTCCGGCTACAACGTTGAGGGAGAGAACGGCTAAAACAAGTAAAGCTAACTTTTTCATGGTTTATTAAATGTTTACTGGTAGCAAAAATAGGGTAAAATGGGGAGAAATCCCTATATATTCCGACACATTTCATGGAATCTTCTTCCGTAGCTATCGTAAAAAGGGCGTTGACCTGTTCCGGTAACGCCCTTTTTTACAAACCATTTAACCTATGGAAGCCAGGGTGGCTTCATTGCTGTGAATTAATTGATGTTTATGGAAGTTCCCTTGCTGTCAATTTCCGCATAAGAGGTACCGTCTACAGTGAGGTTCTTAGAACTTCTTACTGTGAGTTGTTTACCGTCTTTGGTGTATACTTTTACATTCTTAATATCAACACCGTCTGCCTGGCTGATCACTCCTCCTTCTTTGGCATCGGAGATGACTACGTTCTCAATGGATACGTTGCTGATATTCATTTCCGGAAGTCCGTTGAAGAAGATGGCACGGCCTGCCCCTTTGCAATATACATTCGAAATATGGATGTCGCGGAAGGCGGGGGTCTCTTCGGTTACGGGAGGAACAGAGGTATCTACTGCATCTTTTTCTTCGTCGGTTACTTCATCCGGAGCTTTGCCGCCGTAGAAGAGGTCGAAGAGCAGAGGTTCTGCCGGTATATCGATCATGCTGATGTTGTTGATATAAATACCTTCTACCACACCACCGCGGCCTCTGGTACTTTTGAAACGGAGACCTACGTCGGTTCCCATGAATGTACAGTCGGATACATAGATGTTCTTCACACCTCCTGACATTTCGCTTCCTACTACAAAACCACCGTGTCCGTGCGGTACGGTATTGTTCTTCACAATTACGTTCTGGCAGGGTTCGCCTCTTCTGCGTCCATCCTCGTTCTTTCCGGATTTGATACAGATGGCGTCATCACCGGCGTCGAACAGGCAGTTGATGATCAGTGCGTAATTGCAGGATTCGAGGTCGAGGGCATCTCCGTTCTGGGAGTACCAGGGATTGAATACTTTTACATCGTTGAGTATGATGTGTTCACAGGAGAGGGGGTGGATACACCAGCTGGGAGAGTTTTTGAAAGTAACGCCTTCGAGCAGTACTTTTTTACTTTTGATAATGCTTACCAATACCGGACGTAACCAGGTACGGATGCTGTTCCACTCTTCGTCGGTCTCAATACCGGTCGGTACATTGAAGTCGATGCTGGCCATGGCTCCTTTGTAGGCGCCTTCGTTGGGGTACCACATTTTTCCGGCTTCGTCTACCACACCGCCTGAATTTACCAGTTTACTCCACTGTGAAGCGGTGAGTTTGTCTTTTTTACCTGTCTCCAGCTGTCGCCGGCACCGTCAAATGTACCGTATCCGGTAATGGCAATGTTCTCTACCTCTTTGGCATAGATGGGAGCCTGGCAACGACGGGTTTCCAGACCTTCGAAAGATGTTTCTATAATAGGATATGCAGTATGGTCGTCTGTGAAAAGTACCAGGGCATTCTTTTCTGTGTAGAGGTTTACGTTGCTGAGCAGTTCGATAGGACCGGTAAGCCAGAGGCCTGCGGGGATCACTACTTTACCTCCCCCGTTCCCGTTCACCTTTTTTATAGCATCGTTGATGGCCCGGGTGTTGAGTGTAACACCGTCTGCAACGGCTCCGAAATCCTTGATATTCACTTCATAGGAAGGAAGGGAGGGTTGTTCTACCCGGGGCATATCAAACGGAAGGTTGTTGTAAACACTTTCGTCAATGCCTTTGGTCTTGTCATCGCAGTTAGTATGGCAACAAGAGGTGAGGGAGAGGAGGCAGACTGCTCCGAGTAACAAAAACGTTCTGGATAATTT
>JAJQBG010000030.1 GCA_021203405.1 Bacteroides sp. | reverse complement strand
TTAAGATATTGTTTAAAAGAAAAGTGTAGTATAAATCTCAAAAATCAAGATCATAATGAATAGTATTATTTTACGTAACAAAGGCTATTTGCCGGTTTTCATGATGTTTATATGCGTATGGGTCTGTACAGAAGTAACAGCTCAGAACAAGACATCTAAAAACGCACCTCTTTTTACTGAGTTTGTGTACGAAGGGAATGATGAAATTTACAACGAGAATCCTTTAACGGCAGACGATTTTTACAATCCGATCCTGCAGGGCTGTTATCCCGACCCGGCTATCACACGTAAAGGGGACGACTATTTCCTGGTAAGTTCTTCCTTCGCTTTTTTCCGGGGGTGCCCGTTTTTCACTCCAAAGACCTTGTTAACTGGAAACAGATCGGCCATGTGTTTGACAGGAAGTCACAATTAAAAGTGCATGATACCGGTATAAGTGCCGGAGTCTATGCACCGGATATAAAATACAATCCTCATAACGATACTTTTTATATGATCACCACGCAGTTTGCCGGCGATTTCGGAAATATAGTGGTCAAAACAAAAGATCCGTTCCAGGGTTGGAGCGATCCTTATAAACTCAATTTTAACGGTATCGACCCCTCCATATTTTTCGATGACGACGGAAAGGCCTATGTCGCACACAACGATGCGCCTGACCGGGGAAAAGAACTTTATAATGGCCACCGGGTGATCAAAGTGTGGGAGTATGATCTGGAAAAAGATCAGGTAGTTCCCGGAAGTGACAAAATTGTGGTAGACGGAGGAGTAGATATTACTCAAAAACCGATTTGGATAGAGGCTCCCCATATTTATAAGAAAAACGGGAAGTATTATTTAATGTGCGCTGAAGGTGGTACAGGAGGATGGCACAGTGAAGTTATTTTCATCAGTGATCATCCCAAAGGCCCTTACAAACCGGCACCCGGGAATCCCATCCTTTCCCAAAGGCATCTTCCAAAAGATCGTGCCAATAAAGTAGACTGGGCCGGACATGCGGATCTGGTTGAAACTCCGGACGGAAAATGGTACGGTGTTTTTCTGGGAATACGTCCTAATGGAAAAGATCGGGTGAATATCGGACGTGAAACATTTATCCTGCCGGTTGACTGGAGTGGAGAATTTCCGGTTTTTGAGAATGGATTGGTACCGATGTCCCCGAAATTGAAACTTCCCGCAGGTGTGACCAATCAAACGGGTAAAGACGGATTCTTTCCCAATGGCAACTTTACCTATACAGAAAATTTTACTGCTCCGGAGTTAGATTATCGTTGGATAGGAATGAGAGGTCCTCGTGAAGATTTTATGCATATCGGGAAAAACGGGGTGAAAATCAATCCTTTCGAAGTTACTATTAAAGAGGTTAAGCCTACCTCCACTCTCTTTATGCGTCAGCAACATCATACTTTTACCGCTACGGTAACTATGGATTATACGCCTAAGTCTGAAAAAGACCTGGCCGGGTTAGTCTGCTATCAAAGTGAGATGTTCAATTACGTTTTTGGTATTACCAGAAAAGGAAAAGATTGTTATATTGTCCTGGAAAGAACAGAGGCCAAAGGAAGAGGTCCTAATCGCCGGCCTACCTCTACCCTGATAGCTTCGCAAAAGATCGATATCAGCAAACCGGTCAAACTTCAGGTAACAGCTCAGGGAGATGAGTACCGGTTCAACTATGCAGAGAATGGACAGGAATTCAGAAATCTGGGTGGAGGAGTTTCCGGCGATATTCTTTCTACCAATGTAGCGGGTGGTTTCACAGGTTCATTTATCGGGCTATATGCTACATCTGCCAACGATATTGAATTTTAAAATAGAAAGATAAATATAAAATTATCAAATGCTGAGGATACAGGCAGAACTATATTGCCGGTTTTTTGAATTAAGTACCAGAAATTTCCGGAAAATCAAAGAGATGAAACATAGACTAAAGAATATGAAACAATACCGCCTCTTATTCTCTCCTTTATTCTCTAATTTTGTGTATTGGAAATTCACGGATTAAAAAACTATAATTAAAAAAGATGAGAAAACTCAATTTGTTACAGGCATTAGTTATATTCTTTGTGGGATATACTCTGGTAAGTTGTTCTGCCGGTAATTCCGGTAAAGAAAATCCTCCGGAAGAATTACATGTATACCTCTGCTTCGGACAATCCAATATGGAAGGAAGTGCAAAAATTGAAGCACAGGATAGTTTGGGAATTGATGAGCGTTTTATGGTATTACAGGCTGTGGACTGCCCGCAGTCCGGTCGTACCCGCGAGAGTGGTATACTGCTGTTCCTCCCCTGACTCGTTGTTATACGGGATTATCTCCGGCAGATTACTTCGGACGCACGATGGTGGCTAACCTTCCTTCGCATATCAAAGTGGGTGTAGTGAATGTTTCCATCGGAGGATGCAGTATCGATCTGTTCCGCAAAGAGAACTATCGGTCTTATGTAGAGACTGCTCCCGACTGGTTGCAAAATATGGCCAATGAGTATGACGGTAATCCGTATCAGCGCCTCATAGAAATGGGTAGTCTGGCACAGAGACAGGGAGGTATTATTAAAGGTATATTATTGCATCAGGGAGAGACCAATAATGGAGATCCGGAATGGCCTGGAAAAGTGAAAGAGGTATATGATAGTATACTCAGTGACCTGGAACTGGAACCTAACTCTGTTCCTTTGCTTGCGGGAGAGTTGGTGAATGAGGATCAGAATGGCTTGTGTGCAGGTATGAATGAGATCATACATACTTTGCCGAGGTTATACCTAACTCGTATGTGATCCCTTCTACCGGTTGTGAAGGAGTGGAAGACCGCTTACATTTCAGTGCAGCCGGATATCGGGAACTGGGCAGGCGCTATGCAGATCAAATGCTTTTATTATTAGGGTACGAAATTTAAAGAATGTTATACAGCGGATTAAAAAAATGTATTCAGCAAGAGGTGAAATTATATAAATCAGTGACTTATGATGAACTTAAAAACGGAAAACCATATTTTTATTTTATTGTTAGCTTTCTTTCTCTGCGCGGGGTGTAGTGAATCTAAACAAAAATCTTTTGTAGAAGATGGTAACTATTCTGTAACAGCCGGGTTTGATACGATACAACCCGGAGTGACGTATGGAGAGTTACGCCCGGTAAGCTATTATTCTACTACTACCGAAGATGAGCGGAGAGCCCATCTGATCCTGCCTCCCAAGTATGATGAGAACAGAAAATACCCTGTTTTATATCTTTTGCATGGGATCGGTGGAAATGAATATGAATGGCTGGGAGGAAATCCCGTTGAAGTGACCGGTAATCTCATTGCAGCGGGTAAAGCCAAAGAGATGATCGTGGTAATTCCTAATATCCGGGCCAGGCATAAAGATGTACAGACACCTCCCGAGTTTTTCTCAGTAGAGCACTTCCGGGAGTTTGATAATTTCCTGAACGATTTACGGGACGACCTGATGCCTTACATAGAGTCTACTTATCCGGTTTTATCCGGACGGGACAACAGGGCGGTTGCAGGTCTCTCTATGAGAGGAAGGTCAGCCTTGCATGTCGGAATAAATCTGATAGATGAATTTGCCTGGATCGGAGCTTTGACACCTGCGGTCGGTCTGCTACCTTATCCTACCGAAGAGGGACTTTTTACTCCGGAAACATTGACACTACCTGATAAATACAGAAAAAAACACGCTGATCATGATCCAGAAAGGAAGTGCGGACGGAGTGGTGGGGCACTGGCCTGAAGAGTATAGTAAAGTCTTAACGGATAATGGTATAGAACACATCTATTATGTGGCTGAAGGAGGATATGATTTTCAGGTCTGGAAAAATGGCTTATACAATTTTGCACGAAGAATATTTCAGTAAATCGTCCGGAAAAGATTATATAATACAGGATAAGCATACGGCTTATCCTGTATGTATGGTTTTACTGCAACAAATTAAATAACATATCCAGTTGCGGGGCTAAAATGATCTCTGTACGCCTGTTCCGGCTTCTTCCTTCAGCCGTTTCATTCTCTGCTACCGGAATAAACTCTCCACGGCCTGCAGCCTGTATACGGAGCGGACTAACCTGATACTCCTGTGTAAGTATACGTACAACGGATGTGGCCCGGATCACACTGAGATCCCAGTTATCTTTGAACTGAGCCGTACTGATTGGCTTGTCATCCGTATGCCCTTCAATAATAATATCAATATCATTCTGTTTACTAAGCACTTCACCCAGTTTCTCCAGAGCTTCCTTGCCGCGTTTGTCTACCCGGGCACTTCCCGATTCAAATAACAATTTATCCGACATCGCTACATATACCTTCCCATCTTTTTCAGTAATGGTAAGCTCATCCGTATTAAAACCTAACAGAGCATTGCGCACATTAGCCAGCAGGGATTGTGCTTTCTCGTTCTGGGTATCAATAATGCCTTGTAGCTCCCGGATGGTCTGTTCCCGCTTTTCCAGGTCGGTAATTTTTTGTTCCAGCAACATATTCAACTTTTCCTGTTCCGAAAGGTTCATATTCAGCATCGTCTGGTAATTTCGGATCATTTCTCCTTTGTGCAAGGTATCCTGTTTCAGGGATTTGATCTCTGCCCAGTTAGAGCGATTCTCCTGCTGACAATCTCCCAGAAGACCACTTAGTGTTTCACTTTTTTGGAGCGCTTCCAACCGTCCGTTCTCTGCTTCAAGAAATTTCTTTTTTGTAACGCAGGATGTACATACCCATGAAAGGAGTAAAACCAGTAACCAGTGCTTTTTCATAATGCCAAAACGTTTTAAGATAGGACTTTTACTAAAATTATTCTCCCTGCAAAGGTGAGAAAAAAATGAAGAATTCAAATATCCACATTATTTCATACCTTTGCACTTTACTATAAAATTGAGTTATGACGGAAAAATATACGGAGAGGTTCGGGCTTCATATTGAAGAGGCTCAGCAGCGTCTCAAAGGAGTCGTTATGGAGACTCCGCTTCAATATATTCCCTCTCTTTCCCAGCAGTTTGAGGCTAATATTTATCTGAAACGGGAAGACCTGCAGGTAGTACGTTCTTATAAATTGAGGGGTGCTTATAATATGATCAGTAGTCTGCCCCGCGAAGTACTGGATAAAGGAGTGGTTTGTGCCAGTGCAGGGAACCATGCACAGGGATTTGCTTTCAGCTGTAACAGACTTGGAGTAAAAGGGGTGGTCTTTATGCCCAAAATTACTCCCCGGCAAAAGATCAAACAGACCCGTATGTTCGGTAATGGTTTTATAGAGATCATTCTTACCGGAGATACATTTGACGATTGTGCCGAAGCAGCCAAGAAATATACCGCACTGCATGATATGACTTTTATTCCTCCTTTTGACGATCCCCGTATTATAGAGGGACAGGGAACTATTGCCAAAGAAGTGTTGGAGCAGGCAGAAGGAAAAAGGATTGACTATGTTTTTATTCCCGTAGGGGGTGGCGGACTCTGTGCCGGGGTGGGAGCTTATATCAAGCAGTACTCCCCCGATATAAAGATCATTGCAGTAGAGCCGCAGGGAGCACCCAGCCTTACACAGGCTCTGAAAGCAGGCCACCCTATCACCCTTACTCATATTGATAAGTTTGTAGATGGAGCTGCTGTAAAACGGATCGGTGATCTGCCCTATTGTATCTGTTCCTTAGTTGTTGATAAAGTGTGTCTGGTACCCGAAGGAGAAGCTTGTTCTACTATTCTGAAACTTTACAACGAGAATGCCATTGTGGTAGAACCTGCCGGGGTACTAAGTATTTCGGCTCTGAACCATTACAGGGAGGAGATCAAAGGGAAGAATGTGGTTTGTATAGTCAGCGGTAGTAACAATGATATTGACCGGATGCAGGAGATCAAAGAGCGTTCCCTCATCTTTGAACGGCTTAAACACTATTTTATTATCCGTTTCCCCCAGTGTGCCAACGCATTAAAAGACTTTGTAAATAAAGTACTGGGTGAAACCGATGATATTGTACGCTTTGAATATGTGAAAAAGAACGAGAAGGAGAATGGCCCTGCATTGGTCGGTATTGAACTGGAAACCGTAGGAGACTATAATAAATTAGTCGGCCGGATGCTTGATTATGGGCTTGATTTTACTGTACTTGATCCGGATGATGATCTGGGACGGTATATTGTATAAAGTTCTTTGTTTTATAAGGCAATGAAGGCTCCGGTCAGAGCCTTCATTTTTTTTCTTTATCAACTTTTCATTTCTTTCGGTTGTTCCCTTTTAGACAATGAGGCCGCTTTTTTCTTGAAAAATGTTATCAGATTCTTTTGAAAGAGAGAGTCGTGTTATCTTTGCGGCAAAATAAACAAACAATAGAAACCAATTCGAATGGAAATGATACTGAACTGGCTGAACCAGACTAATGATTTTCTTTATACATATATCCTCATTGGCATGTTACTTTTGTGTGCATTGTGGTTTACCCTGAAAACCCGCTTTGTACAGTTCCGTATGTTTGGTGAGATGGTGCGGCTATTGGGCGACTCTGCCGGAAAACATACACCCGGAGAAAAGCATATTTCCTCCTTCCAGGCTTTTTCTATCTCTATTGCCAGCCGGGTAGGTACCGGTAACCTGGCCGGAGTCGCTATTGCTATTGCCGTAGGAGGCCCCGGAGCTGTCTTCTGGATGTGGGTTATTGCCTTGTTGGGAGCTGGGAGCGCATTTATAGAATCTACCCCGGCACAACTTTATAAAGTAAGAGGGAAAGATTCTTTTGTGGGAGGACCGGCTTATTATATGAAAAAAGGACTCGGACAAACCTGGATGGGAATACTCTTTGCCGTGATCATCTCCATTACATTTGGCTTGGCCTTCAACTCTGTACAAAGTAATACCCTTTGTGCTGCCTGGCAGCAGGCTTTCGGAATAAATACGGCTGTGTTAGGAGGCATCATTACGCTGTTAACATTAGTAATTATTTTCGGAGGGGTACAACGTATTGCCAAAGTAAGTGGTACGGTGGTTCCTATTATGGCTATTGCTTATATAATACTGGTACTTGTGATTATGGCTATTAATTTCCGGGAGATACCGGGTGTATTTAAACTCATCGTCAGTAATGTTTTTGGCTGGGGGCCCCTGGCAGGAGGAGGCCTGGGAGCCACATTGATGCAAGGATTTAAACGGGGACTTTTCAGTAATGAAGCCGGGATGGGTTCTGCACCCAATGCAGCAGCTACCGCTGATGTGTCGCATCCGGTCAAACAGGGGCTTATCCAGACCCTGGCAGTCTTTACCGATACAATATTGATCTGTAGTTGCACAGCTTTTATTATCCTTTTCAGCCATACCACCTGGGACGGAGTTACAGGAGGTATACAGCTTACCCAGCAGGCCCCGGAAAATGAGATCGGAAGTTCGGGAAGTATTTTTATAGCGATTGCTATTTTACTCTTTGCTTTCAGTAGCTTGATCGGTAACTACTATTACGGAGAAGCTAATATCCGTTTTATCACCAGGAAAAAGTGTATTACAGGTATACCGGTTGCTGGTAGCCGGAATGGTATTTTTCGGTGCAGTTACCAGCCTGGACCTGGTCTGGGCTATGGCTGATATTACCATGGCCTTTATGGTTTTCTTTAACCTGATCGCTATTGTGCTGTTGGGGCGCCAGGCGTTCCTGTTGTTGAAAGATTACCGGGAGCAGAAGAGTGCGGGTATTAAAGAACCGGTTTATACCAATGACCGGATCCCGGAATTAAAAGATAAGGGGGAGTGCTGGTAAGAAATTATTTAACCGGTATTTACCGGTTGTACCACCCGGAACAAACGATAGAGTGGTTCCGGGTAGTTTTCTTTTTTAAGATGTTGAATTAGTCAAATACCGTCCACTCTCCTCCGAAAAAAGTAATGTAATAGGTCGCAGAGGTTGTTTTTATTTCCTGATAGTACGGGAAACCTTCATAACCTACTGTTTTATATATAAGGGTTCCTCCTGTCACTTTATCAATTATTTCCACTGTCATATCTCTTCCTTTTACTATTTCTCCTACGGATAGCTGATTCGGAGCACTCTTTTTCACGCAATAATCATAGGGAGCTTTATTGGATGGGGCTAAGGTTGTATTTGCTTTGACTTTAAACTCTTCTACATAATATATATTTTCTTCTTGTGCATCCGGATTCCATGTTACATAATAAGTATCAATAGGATCTTCATAAAAAAGGAAATCCTGAATTCATCCGGTATCTGGGTTTGTGCACTAAAAAAATAAGCTTCTAAATGTATTTTGTCGTTAATAAGTAAATCCGTTATAGGCCCAATCTCTACCCATACTGCTGTTTCATTTGCACTTCTTGTTGTGGTTTCTTCACTCCCTGGACTAGTGATCTCATGATCCTGCTCGCAGGAAACCAATCCTATGATCACACTGAGAAATAAAAATAACTTTTTCATAACTTAAATTTTAAAGATTAATAAAATAATATGTGCTTAACTTAGCTGACTATAAT
>JAJQBG010000340.1 GCA_021203405.1 Bacteroides sp. | reverse complement strand
ACTACGGAAGATTGCCAGTTGATCAGGTCATCGGATTTGAGAAGGACCATGCCCCGGTTGGAATCCCAGCCTTTGCTGGAGGTCATATCGGTAAGGACCATATAGAAGGTTTTGCCGTCTTCTCCCCTTAGGATATGGGGATCGCGGACACCGCCGGTGGAACTGATTTCCCGGGAGTTAAGAACCGGATGGTTCTTGTTAAGTGCCAGGTAGTTATACCCGTCTTTGCTGATAGCATAATGTACGGCTTCCTGCTCTACCCGGTTGCCTGTGAAATAGGCAAAGAGGTAGGCTACATACTCTTCCTGCTGGTTTCCGGATAAGGAGGCTCCGCTGATGGCAAAGGGTATCATCAGCAGGAGTCCTATCAGGTATTGTTTTTGTTTAAAGATGTTCATACGTATTATGGAATAAATTTATAAAGTCCGCTTTGGTGAGGACGGAGCGTCTGCGAGAAATCGTTGGATACCATACCCAGGCTCTCACCGCTCCACAGGTTAACTACCTGAAGATCCCCGTTAAGACCCAGGTCTTTCAGGTTAACTTTCACTTCCTGCGGTTTGTCATCGTCTATATTAAAAAGGGCCAGGTAAACCTCACCGGTGTGGGGGTTCCGCGAGGTGATGGCTACCTGACCATCCCTCTGGAAGAGTTGTTCTACATCCGTGCTCTCCCGGTGCATCCGCAGCACTTCTTCGTTGGTAAGCAGCGAAAGGGTAAAATCGTCGTTACTGGGAAGATCGCCTCCGAACATCAGCGGAGAACGGAAGATGGTAAAGAGGGTCATCAGCGTGTATTGTTCGTCCTGGGTTAGACGGGTCATACGCTCTTCTCCTCGTTCGCCCCGGATAGAGATACGGCCCAGGGGGATCATATCGCAGTCAGGCCAGGTGCCGGGTTGGATATAAGGATACCACTTCTGGGATACATCCAGCAGATGGGTAATGTCCCGCCACAGATCCCATACATCGTCTACCATGCGCCACATATTGGCATGATCCGCTACATGGACTGCATCCTGGATAGGGGTTTCACCCGGAGAAAGGCTCAGGACAATGGGACGGCCGCACTGGTCAATGGCTCTGCGGATGAGTTCGATCTCTGCGGTATGGTAGGGACGGGTAATGTCATCGATCTTCACAAAGTCCACTCCCCACTCTGCATAGAGGTCAAAGATAGAGTTGTAGTACTCCTGGGCACCGGGGCGGTCGGCTACAATGGTGTAGTTATCTCTGAGCCATTTACATTGAAGCTTGGTAGAGTAGATCTGGTCGGCCGTAACACCACCGGCTCCTTTGACAGGTAATTTCTTTTCGACGGCTTCTTTGGGAATACCGCGCATAATGTGGATACCGAATTTCAGGCCCTGGCTGTGTACATAATCGGCCAGTTCTTTGAATCCTTTTCCATCGGTGGCTGAAGGGAAGCGGTTTACGGCGGGTTGGTAGCGTCCGTACTCATCCAGTACGTAGATGGGGTCGGTCTGGTTGTATCCTCCGGCTTTGTCATTCTCTACAAACCAGCGGATATCCACTACGATATATTCCCAACCGTAGGGTTTGAGTTTTTCGGCCATATAGTCGGTATTGGCTTTTACTTCGTGTTCTTCGACGGTGGGGCCGTAACAGTCCCAGCTGTTCCAGCCCATGGGCGGAGTCTGGGCCCATTCTTTGAACTCACCGGGGGCGAAGGTGGGTTTTGCTGTTTTTTCACCACTACAGGCGAGTAGCAACAGAGCGGAGATTGCTATAAAAAATACTTTTCCATGCTTGTTCGTTTTTTATTTGCGGTTCAGGTTCTTTGTACCTGCCTGACCGGAATCGTTTTATTTTTATAGAGACTGAAGAGGGGGAGGTTAACACCGGCCTCTTCAGTCTCTGGTAGTTAGTGGTTGTTTGTATCCGTTACAATCTTTTTTACCATGTTATTTCAATCCGTAAGCATATACTTCCGCCAAAGAACAGTTCAGATCCCTGTAACTTTTTGTGATGGATATTTTGATGTAACGGCCTTTGGTCGGGGTAATACCGAACACTTGTGTATCCAGAATTTGTTCCATGGTGAAACTTCCTGCTTTTGTCCAGTTCTCTTTGTCGGAACTGATATAGAGATCGCCTCCGGCTGTATCGTTATAGCTATCGTGCTGTCTCTGTACCAGGCCCAGCTGAGTAAAAGTATATTCCTGTTTGGCATCGATAATTATTTCGTGGGGTAAAGGGGTATTTCCACTTTGCCAGGATGAGTGCCAGTAGGTAGAGAGATTGCCATCGAGCAGACATTCCGGGGTACCGTTGCCGGCACCTTCGCCGGAGGGCTCCTGGGTATTGGCTTCGGCTGTCCAGCCGGTACGGTCTAACTGTGGTCCCATAATGCGGATGGCCAGGGGATACAGGTCTCTGTCGGAAGTGATCTCGAACAGGGAGATATTTTTAATACGGACAGGTAGCATATAGTCGCCTGGTTCCAGTTGGGCTCCTTGTATGGTAACAGTTAACTCAGTTGTTGTAGTACCGTCAGGAAGCGACATCGTTTCCGGTAGAGAATAGGTTCCTGCAGGGAAAGCCTGGAATAGGGTTCCGTTGGCGGTATTGTAGGTGGAAATATAGGATTCGTCTGTTTCCACGTCCCACGCTATATCCCACTTGTTCTCTACATCCAGACTGATCTCAATACTTTCTGAGAGGGTGGAAATGTTTCCGTAATCGTATTGTCTCACAGTGAGAGAGGGGTCTGTAAATCCGAGAGCCGGTGAAACGACATCCAGCATTTGCAGGAAGAGTTCCTTCTTGTCGGCATTGATAGAGTCGGTTTCGCTACTGACCTCTAAGGGCAATACCCAGGTAGTGGCCGGGTTATTCTCCAGAATGGCTTTTATGACCTGGGGCTTCAGGGCAATGGTCACTAATTTATAGCGGTCGGAAACTGAAAAACTTACTTGGGTGGTTTCCAGTGAGTAGGAATCTTCGCTTATTATTTTATAATCTATTGCTTCGGGTTCACTATACCGGCTATCCACTTCTGCCTGGGTGAGCAACCGGATGTTGGCACTGGCGGTCTGGTCGGGTTCGCTTCCGGATTGGATAATAGAGAGAGAGTATTCATAATCGTCTTCTATATCGTACAGGGTTACCTCCTGTTTGCCACTGTCGTTTATATAGAGTATTTTATGATACGCTTCGGGAACGATGTTCTCCAGGTCATATTTTGATTCGTCACAGGCAACTGTTAAGATGAGGCCTGTCAACAATAAAGTTTTTATTTTCATAAATCATTGTTGTTTTAAAGGATTAATATCCGGGTGCTTGTATCATTTGTGGGTTACTGTAAAGCTCGTTTGCATCATCACTGGACCAGATGGGCAGTAAATAGAGTCTTTCGTCCCACCGGAAGGGTTGGTTGATAGGCGTTGGTTTATTGAACTCTTCGAAAGTGGGATTGATCTCAAAACCGTTCAGACCGTAACGGGCACCTGCTTTCAGCATTTCGGGAGCAATAGTCCAGCGACGCAGGTCGTAATAGCGGTGTCCTTCTTCAAAGAGTTCTACAAAACGTTCGTTACGTACCCAATCGGTGAGTGTCATACTGCCGGTCAGGTCACTGGTGGTTAAGTTGTCCAACCCTGCCCGGCTCCGGATCATATTGAGGTTGTTAAGTGCCTCGGTGGTATTATCCAATGCGGCATAGCACTCTGCCAGGTTCAGGTAAAGTTCGGCCATCCGTAGTAAAGGACGTCTGGTGGCGGTGTGGTTCCGGGTCCCGTCTGAACCAAAGAACATATTGGGATCCATAAATTTTTTGGAGAGGTAACCGGTTCCTGCATGGTTACGTACGTTGTCTAAATTGTATCCGTTGGTGTTGGTGTTCTTGAAGTTCATCCACAGGGGGCCACCGTTGTTGATCTTGGGGCTGTACTGGCTGCCGTCAAAAACGATCCAGGCATAGAAGCGGGCTTCACGACCGGCATGGAGTTTAATAATGTCGTTCTTTACCTCTTCGCCATCGAGGTCATCGGTAGCCAGGGCAGGGCTTTCGGTTCCTTCGTAAAAGCGGGTGTACCATTCGGATTCGGGATAGAAGTCGTTATCCAGTGCCGGTAGTTTTCCGTTCTCGGTATAGAAATGTTGTACGGTGTATAGGGTAGGGGCATCGGCAGACCATCCTCCCATATATACTCCGTTGCTTCGTTTGGTTACTTTGGCGGGCAGCCGGTAGTCTCTGTTTTCTCCTCCGTTGTTTGCTTCAATATCTAACCGTTGTGCCCAGATAAGTTCGTTGTTGTTATCACCTTCGTTGGCAGTAGCTAAGTACTGGAACATACGTACACGTTCTTTGAATGTAGTGTTTTCGGGGGTGTCTTCTTCTTTACCGGGGATAAAGGGAAGGTCTACTCCGTCACGGTCGGCTTTTGAGTTGGCTGTACTGATATCGAAGAGTTCATAACCGGCATTGGTGGCTGCTGTCAGGGCTTCCTGGCAGGCTGTCAGGGCACGTTCCCATTTACTTCTGTCGTAAGTGGTACTGACCAGTTCTGTTCCGTATCCCGGAGTTTCAAAGTGGGTGTTCTGCCAGTTTGAATAGGGGAAAGAACCGTTCCATAACGGAGAAGCAGCATAGAGCAAGACGCGGGCTTTCAGCGCTTTACTGGCTGTGGAAGTGGCACGGCCTAAGTAATTGGTAGGCCGGGTTGCAGGGAGTACACTGGCTGCGTCATCCAGTTTACTTACTATGTAGTCTACGCAATAGTCAAAGTGTGAACGGCCGGGAATGTCTTCTGTAGCCACATTCGGATCTATGGTTCCCGTTATGATAGGACAGGGACCGAACGCCTGCAGAATCCGGAAATGATAATAGGCTTCGAGAAAGTAACATTCGCCTTTGTACTCTTCTTTATCTGCTGCTGTTACTCCGACCGGTTCCAGTACATCGATCAGATCCAGGAAACGGTGTATATATCCTATTTCGTTGTAGCTGGCATTCCAGATGTTATTCCACTCGTGGCTTCCCCAGCTGGTGGTATAGGAGGCAGATATGGTTCCCCAGGCTACCTGCTGTTGCCAGTTGGAATAGGCGGGAGGAGCAACGGCTTCATCGGCAGAGAGTTCGAAAGCGTGGTAATGAAAAGGGGTTGAACGTGTAACGGCTGAATAGCAACCGTACAGGAAACTCAGGGTAGCCTCTTCGTCTTTCATGGTATCTTCAAAGTCGGCCTGTCCCGGTGGTATGATGTCCAGGTAATTGCAGGCTACCAGACAGCAGGATGCAAGCAGCATCTGTGCCGTTTTTACTATATTGGATCTATATTTCATAGGTGAATGTTTTTTTTCATTGGTTTTAAAAATTGAATTGTACACCGAGGTTGAAAGTGCGTTGGAGCGGATAAGCGTTCCATTCCAGTTCCGGATCCCACAATTTGAAGGGGCTGAATACAGCCAGGTTGTCTCCGCTGAAGTAGATGCGGCAGTAGGGAAGACGGTATCCGATCTCCAGGGTTTTGAAGCGGAGGAAATTACCGTTGCGCACCCAGAAGGAGCTGGGCTGGATGTTATTAGATACGTCCGACTCTGTGATTCCCAGACGGGGATAAGCGGCATTGGGATTGGGATTATCTACCGACCAGTGATCTTTGGCGATCCATAACATCAGGTTCCTTTCCAGGGTCTCGGTTGTGATCCCGTCCCCACCACCGGCCAGGAAGGGTGCCATTCCGCTGTTGATCATGAGTTTCCGTTTGGCCGAACCGTTAAAGAATAGGCCAAGGTCAAAGTTCTTGTAGTTTACGCTCAGTCCGAAACCGTACTGTATGCGGGGTACATTGTTGTAGGGGGAGAGCATCACCTGGTCTTCGGCAGTGATCTTACCGTCTCCGTTTATGTCGCGGTATTTAATATCTCCGGGCATGATATTGGAGCTACCCAGTTGGGGTTGGTCTGCCCAGTTGGCTATCTCTTCTTCGCTGGTAAATAGTCCTTCGGCTACGTATCCGGTCAGGGTATTGAGGGGTTTGCCTGTTTTGGCCTGCCATACATAGGGGTAATCGGGTTCGTCTATATATTTATATTCGTTCTGGTTGTAGGTAAAATTACCACGGAGGTCTACCCATAGGTCTTTGCCAAACTGTTTAGACCAGTTCACGCTGAATTCCACCCCTTTGTTGATCACTTCCCCGATATTACTCCAGGGTTTTCCTCCCCAGTATCCCAACAGGTTGGGCCAGGTGCCACGCTCCATCAGGATACGGTCCCGGTGGTCGCGGAAGTAGTCGAAGGTTATATTAAACTGGTTGAACAGGGAGAAATCTACTCCGATATCGAATTTCTTAACATGCTCCCATCCGGCATTTTCGATGGCTAATACCCAGAAGGCAGGTCCTTGTTTGCTGGTTTCGTTGGTGGGAAGTCCGGTCCAGTAATTATAGCCCGAATTGATCCCGATACTGTTCTGGTAGAGAAAGTGCGGAGGACCACTGGCAAATGAGTCGCTACCTACCAATCCGTAAGAGGCTCTGATCTTCAGGTGGTTGATGTAATCTTCAAGCGGTTCCCAGAATTTTTCCGAACTGGCTACCCAACCGGCGGAAACTGCGGGGAAGAGCTCAAAGCGGTGTCCGGAAGCCAGGCGTTCGGAACCGTTATAACCGAAGTTAAATTCAACGAGGTATTTATTGGCATAGTCGTAGGTAAAACGACCGGAATATCCCTGGTTGTGGTTCGGTAATTGTGTATCCCGGTATTCGCGCATCATGTACATTAACATACCTGTAACATTGTGGTCGTTAAAATTGCGTTTCCAGTCCAGGCGGGCATCGAAGTAGAAAGTCTGGTCTGAACTGCGGCTGATCTCGGACTGGCTCAGGAACTGATCTCCGGTTTGTAATAACTGGGTTTCAAACTGATCTGTGTCAGGATCCCAGGAGTCATCTGCCACCTTATAAAAATAGGATTGAATGGAGCGGTTATACGAGGATTCCGACCAGTTCTTAAAGTTGACCAACACAGTCAGGCTTAACCCTTCGGTAATGAATTTTAAATCCTGGTTGAGTCCCAGTGAAGTGTTCAGGGTATTAAAGTTGGTCTCTTTGAAAGAACTCATCATATATTCATAGGGGTTCTGTCCGAAAGCTCCCGGTTTTGTCTCTGCGTTACCGAAACGTATGAATCCGCGGTCGTTCTCTTCAGCCGGGAAATAGGCCGGGAATGCTACCGGATTGGCCTGCATCACAGATTTATACATGTCTGCTACGGTGTAGTTGGGGCCTTTCCGGTTACCGATCTGCGCCATCATGCGCATATCGAGTTTGGTGGTACTGGTTAATTTATAGGATATGTTATTCTGAAAGTTATAATCCCAGTTGTTGATATTCACATCGTAAAAGTACTTGGGAGCATCCAGCAAACCGGTATCGTGGTTGGCCTGTAAACTCATATAGTAGGTTACTTTTGAACCCCCTCCCTGTACGTTGATATTGGCACGTTGGTTGAAATTCCCCTTTTTAAAAATGAGATCGAACCAGTCTACATTCGGATATACATAGGGGTTAAGTCCTAACTCCGTATTGAGTATCTGTTCGTCGCTGTATTTGGGAGTCAGGGGAACCAGGCTTCTGGCCTGTGCTGCTTCGTTATAGGTCCGCATAAAAGTGGGTCCATCGGCAAATTCGGCTACTCTTGTGGGTTTGAAATAGGAACCTTCCAGGGAGACATTGATGGTGGCTTTTGTGTTTTCCATCCCTCTTTTGGTGGTTACAAGCATAACACCGTTCGCTCCCCGGTTACCGTAGATGGCAGTTGCAGAAGCGTCTTTCAGGAGGGAGAAGCTTTCAATGGATTCTGCCGGGATACGGTTCAGGTCGGCAGTTGAAATCTCTATTCCATCCAGCAGGATCAATGGGGTAGCGACTCCTCCGAACGTGTTGATACCACGAATGTAAAATTCGGAGGAAGAACCGGGTTCACCACTGGTGGTCATGGAGATCACTCCTGAAAGTTTTCCTGCAAGTGAGTTGGTCAGTGAGGAGGAAGGGGCTTTCAGGGTAGCTCCTTTTACGGTGGCGATGGCTCCGGTTACGGATACTTTCTTTTGGGTACCGGCACCAATCACTACCAATTCATCCAGCAGTTCATTGTCGGAGGCCAACCAGATGGTCACTACTCCTAAATCTCCTACCAGGATGGTCTGTGTTTTGTAACCGATGTAGGAGGCTTCGATCTGGTCTCTGCCGGATACTGACAGAGAGAACTTACCGTCCAGGTCGGTGATGGTACCTTCACTGGTACCTTTAATTCTGACATTTACTCCAATAAGAACTTCTCCGCTCTCTGCATCGAGTACGGTACCGGTCAGGGTACGTTTGGCAACGTTCCTTTCCTGTGGCGCGGAGGGTCCGGGAGCGTTGGCCTGCTGTGCGTTTGCGGACAAACAGAGTAGCAGGCAAACTGCTACCAACAGCTTTTGCTTAGATTTAAAAAACAACTTTTTCATCATATTTTTAATTTTTAATTATTAATTGAACTGATTG
>JAJQBG010000217.1 GCA_021203405.1 Bacteroides sp. | reverse complement strand
ACCTATTTTTATACACTACTCGATGCACCTCCCTCTCGCTTGGGTAATTTTTCGGGATATACCTATTAACTACAACGGTTAGGCAAACGAAAAAATTTTTTCAAATTTTTTCAAAATCTACCTATTATCCTGCTATTTATGATAAAAACCTATGAGAAAACTAACCGAACAGCATAAGAGAAAAATATGTAAAACCTTATCAGGCAGAAAAAACTGCCACAATTTCTTTCTTGTCCTGTATGTGGTAGCACATTGACAGGTTCGGGAATTCGTGGAAATGGAGGGACATATCTCTATTAGCATTGTAGCAAGGATGGCAAACATTTTAGATTTAGAGCGGATAAAACCAATGACTTATTTGCTCAATTTTTATTAACGATAAAACCAAATAAAGTTGTTGTAGACTTGTATAAAGAGGTGCTATCTGATATCAAAATAGATAATGAAATATATAAGAAAAAAGAAGTGGAAATACTTAAAATAGAGTTAGTAAAAATAGAAGAGTGATTGAGCAAATTACATTTAATAGTGCAAAAAAATGCTATGAAAAAGAGATAGGTCTTCTTGAAGAAAAGATTGATTTGATAATTAACCCTAACCGTTCAAATATAGAACCAAAATTGAAATACGCTATAAGCCTGATAAATAATATGGATACATATATAAGAGAGAAAAAGATAGAGGTAAAGATAAAGTTAATAAGTTCGATGTTTCCTAAAAAAAATATTTTCGACGGAAAATCATATTGAACCACTTCTTAGTAACTCCATATTGGATTTAATTCATCAGCAAACCAATGAGTTATGGGGAAAAGAAAAAGGGGAAAACTCAAATTTCTTGAATTTTCCCGCTTCTGTACCCAGACCCGGGATCGAACCGGGATGGGAATTACCCCACTGGTGTTTGAGACCAGCGCGTCTACCAATTCCGCCATCTGGGCTTGTTTGCGGTGCAAAGATAGAGGTTTTTTCTTTTCCTACAAAGGATATGGCTAAAAATTGGAAAAAAGATAAAAGAGTTTACGGGCTTTCGGATGTTGGAAAAAATATGCTATCTTAGCCTAAAACTTAAAATAACATTATATATTCATGGCAAATACCAATAGTTACTGTGTAATTATGGGTGGTGGTATCGGTAGTCGTTTTTGGCCCATTAGCCGTAAGACGCTACCTAAACAGTTTCTTGATTTTTTTGGAACAGGCCGCTCCCTGCTACAACAGACTTTTGACCGCTTCAACAAGATTATTCCTGCGGAGAACATTTTTGTGGTAACTAATGATCTGTATGCTGGTCTGGTTGCCGACCAGTTACCTGAGCTCTCGGAAAATCAGATTCTCCTTGAACCTACCCGTCGTAATACGGCTCCTTGTATAGCCTGGGCTTCTTACCATATCAAAGCACTTAATCCGAATGCTAATATTGTAGTGGCACCTTCTGATCATCTTATTTTGAAGGAGGAAGAGTTTTTAATTGCCGTAGAGAACGGGTTTAATTTTGTGGCAGACTCGGGTAATATGCTGACACTGGGTATTAAACCGAATCGTCCTGAGACGGGATATGGTTATATACAGATTGATGGACAGATTGACGATAATCTTTATAAAGTAAAGACCTTTACCGAAAAGCCAGAACTGGAGATAGCAAAGTTGTTTCTGGAGAGTGGTGAGTTTTACTGGAATTCCGGGATCTTTATATGGAATGTAAATACTATACTGGCTGCTTTTGAGGAGTTGCTTCCAGAGCTTGTAGAAAAACTTCAGGTAGGTCACCGTGTCTATGGTACAGATAAGGAAAAGGAGTTTATCAATCATTATTTCCCGGAGTTCCCGAATGTATCTATTGATATCGGGATTATGGAAAAAGCAGACAATGTATATGTAGCACTGGGTGATTTCGGATGGGCCGATTTAGGAACATGGAGTTCTCTGTATGATCTGTCTGAAAAAGATGAAAACCAGAACGTAGTACTGCGTTGTGAATCACTTCTGTATGATTGTAAGGAGAATGTGATAACATTACCACAGGATAAATTGGTGGTCATTCAGGGTCTGGAAGGTTATCTGGTGGCTGAGTCTGATAATGTTTTGCTGATCTGTAAGAAAGAGGAGGAGCATGCAATCCGAAAATTTGTTAATGATACCCAACTGAGGTTGGGGGAAAATTATATTTAAAACGACTAAGTAGTTGAAGCGTCAGCCACTTTTTTTATTTTCTTTTGGGCAGGTTTATAGGTTAAGGCGGAGGATGCTGTTTATTAATGAATCACAAGCATGTAATTATGAAAAGAGTTGTGTGGATGGTACTATCCATTCTGTTGTTATCGCCGTCTGCTTTTGGGGCAAAAGAAAAACACGGTACTGAGGATCCGAATTATGTAAATAACCGTTATCCATTACAAAGTAAACCTTATATGGAGCTACCGGTTGGGACTGTTAAAGCAGAGGGGTGGTTGTATGAGCAACTTAATCGTATCCGGAAAGGTATGACCGGAAACCTGGACCATATCTATGAGTCTGTAATGGGTGGACGGAATGGCTGGCTGGGAGGAGATAGGGATCTCTGGGAACGTGGCCCTTACTGGATTGACGGACTTTTACCGTTAGCTTATATCCTGGAAGATAAAGAACTTATGGAGAAGGTGCAGCCCTGGATAGAGTGGTCGCTGGCCTCACAGAAGCCCAATGGGTATTTTGGACCGGATAAAGATTTTGGATATGAACCCGGACTACAGCGTGATAATGCCAAAGACTGGTGGCCCAAGATGGTGATGCTCAAAATTATGCAGCAATATTACTCTGCCACAGGTGATGACCGGGTAATCACTTTTCTGACCAACTATTTTAAATACCAGTTGGAACAGCTTCCGGTTGACCCGCTGGGGAAATGGACTTTTTGGGCGCAGCAGCGTGGTGGAGAGAACCTGATGGTAGTGTACTGGCTTTACAATATAACCGGAGATGAGTTTCTATTGGAGTTGGGAGATCTGCTTCATCAGCAAACGCTGGATTGGACGGATCTTTTTCTGACCGGTGTCCATTTATACAGGCAAAATAGTTTGCACTGTGTGAATCTGGCTCACGGATTTAAAGAGCCTGTGATTTACTATCAGCGGAATAAAGATCCGAAACAGCTTGAGTCGGTAAAAACCGGAATGAAGACGATCCGTACTACCATTGGATTTCCTACCGGTTTGTGGGCGGGAGATGAACTTATCCGGTATGGTGATCCTTCGTTTGGATCGGAATTTTGTACAGCGGTGGAGATGATGTTCTCTCTGGAAAAGATGTTGGAGATAACAGGAGATGTGGAATGGGCCGATCAACTGGAGCGGATCGCTTATAATGCTTTACCTACACAGGCGACAGAGGATTTCTCTGCCCGCCAGTACTATCAGCAAATTAATCAGATCAGGGTGACGAATGAATCCCGTTGCTTTTCTACCCCTCATGAGGGAACAGATAATTTGTTCGGGGAGTTGACCGGATATCCTTGTTGTACCTCTAATATGCATCAGGGATGGCCTAAATATACCCGGCATTTATGGATGGCGAGTGCTGATTATGGCATTGCTGCCCTCTTGTATGCTCCTTCACGGGTAAGTGCTAAAGTGGGGAATGGGATTGGTGTCTCCATCCGGGAAGAGACAAACTATCCGTTTGAAGAGAGTGTACGGTTTACATTTGCTTTTGAAGACCGGAAAGTGAAAAAAGCATTTTTTCCTTTTCACCTCCGTATTCCCGGATGGTGCAGGGAGGCAAAGATATTGATAAATGGCAAAGAGTATCCGGGAGATACTCCGCCGGGAGAGATGGTACGTATTGCCCGGGAGTGGTCGCAGGGAGATGTGTTAACCCTGGAATTACCTATGAAGGTAGATGTATCCTATTGGTATGGAGGAAGTGCTGTAATAGAACGTGGTCCGTTGGTATATGCGCTTAAAATGAATGAGAAGTGGGAGAAAAAGATGGAACCTGCTGGCAGCCATGCATATTCGGGGCGTTTTTATTATGAAGTAACTTCTGATTCTCCCTGGAACTACTGTTTCAACTGGCAGACACTCAGGCCGGAAAATATAGCAGATAATTTTGTGGCGGAGAAAAGTGATAAAATGCCTCTTTATCCCTGGAGCTGGCAAGACGCTCCGGTTACCCTGCGTGTAAAGGCTAATCTTTTACCTTCCTGGCAGGTTTTTCGGGGTTCAGTGGGCCCGATTCCTTACTATATGCAAAATTATGAGCCTATAGGAGAAGAGAATATTATTGAATTGATCCCGTATGGTTGTACTACCTTGCGTATAACAGAGTTTCCTGTGAGGCACTTTTAAACAATTTACATACGGATTTTACAAAAAAGGTAGCGCAAAACGCTACCTTTTTTGTACCCCCGAACAGAATCGAACTGCTATCTAAAGTTTAGGAAACTTCTATTCTATCCGTTGAACTACAGGGGCTTATGCCTTTTTTAGAAGTGATTCTTCTAAAAAGATCTGTTTTTGTTTTGGAACATTTTACAAACCATTATTCTATCACTTCCGCTAAAAGGGTTCCATATTCCGGATGCAAATTTAAAAGATATTTATGGATTTGACAAATCAATGCTTTCTTTTTATAAAACAGATCTGTTTATGCAGGGTGTGGGCATATTGTATACATTTTTAGGAAGAAGCTTTCATAAAGTGTATATTAATGCAAAAATAATGGCACAACGTGGTGTTGTTTTCCTGTAAATCGTTCAATTAGATAATTTGTGTGTGAAAAATTGCTTTCATTTTGTTACTTTTGGTTTGAAAAATAGCTGTTTCTAGTAGTTTCTGCTAACAAAAATAATGTTTTACTCCTGTTTTTGAAAGTTTTAATATCTGATTGTAGATTGGTGCTAAAAGATTTTGTAAAGTCACATATCTTTGCGAAATTTGCACTCGCTTTCAGTAACAATATAATTTTCAAAGAAGTACTCCTATTGATAGCGAAACTAAGATTAGCAGTTATTCCAAGATCCAGAATAAAATTAAAGTAACAAATAGATTATGGCAGAAGAAATGATGGTAAAAGAGTTGGAGAGAGTGGTAGTCCGCTTTTCCGGAGACTCGGGTGATGGTATGCAGCTGGCCGGAAACATTTTCTCTAATTTGTCAGCCGTTGTAGGGAATGATATCTCTACTTTTCCTGATTATCCGGCTGAAATTCGTGCACCGCAGGGAACCCTGAGTGGTGTTTCTGGTTTTCAGGTGCATATTGGTGCGGATAAAGTATATACTTCGGGTGACAAGTGTGATGTACTGGTAGCGATGAATCCTGCCGCTCTGAAAACAAACGTAAAATACCTGAATCCGCAATCAGTTATTATCATTGATGCAGATTCATTTACTAAAAAAGACCTTGAAAAAGCCCTTTATACTACTGAAGATCCTTTCCAGGAGTTAGGAATTACCAACCAGGTAATTGATGCTCCCATCTCTTCCATGTGTAAAGAGAGTCTGAAAGATAGCGGACTGGATAATAAATCCATTCTCAGATGTAAGAATATGTTTGCCCTGGGGCTGGTGTGCTGGTTATTCAACCGTCCGCTGGAGCAGGCGATGCATATGCTGAATGAGAAATTTGCTAAAAAACCGGCTATAGCCGAAGCCAATATTAAAGTATTGACAGACGGATATAATTACGGACATAATATCCACGCTTCGGTTTCTACTTACCGGGTGGAATCCAAAGGAAATAAGGAAAAAGGTTTCTATACCGATGTGAACGGTAACCTGGCTACTGCGTATGGGTTGGTGGCTGCTGCCGAAAAGGCGGGTTTACAACTCTTCCTGGGATCGTATCCTATTACACCGGCTACAGATATTTTACAGTATTTGTCTAAGTTTAAAGAGCTGGGTGTAGTAACTGTACAGTGCGAAGATGAGATCTCCGGATGTTGTAGTGCTATCGGTGCCTCTTTTGCAGGTTCTCTGGGGGTAACGACTACCTCAGGTCCGGGGGTATGTCTCAAGAGTGAGGCTATTAACCTAGCTGTTATTGCAGAGATCCCCTTGGTTGTGGTGAATGTACAACGGGGTGGGCCTTCTACCGGTATGCCTACCAAGAGTGAGCAGACCGATCTTTTGCAGGCTGTATTCGGACGGAACGGTGAAAGTCCGCTGGTCGTGATCGCAGCTACTTCGCCGGCTAACTGTTTTGATGCGGCCTATATGGCTTCCAAAATTGCGCTGGAACACATGACCCCGGTTATCTTACTCACGGATGGTTATATTGCCAACGGTTCGGCTGCCTGGAGAATTCCGGAACCGGAGAACTATCCGGCTATCAACATTCCGTATGTGAATAAGGATATGCAGGAGGGATGGAAGCCTTACAAACGTAACGAAGAGAATAAAGTACGTTACTGGGCAGTTCCGGGAACGGAAGGATTTATGCACCGTATCGGTGGCCTGGAAAAAGATTACAATACCAGTGTAATCTCCACAAACTCGACCAACCACCATAAAATGACGCTTACCCGCCAGGAAAAGATCGACAAGATCGCTCAGGAGATTCCGGATGTGGAAGTGCAGGGTTGTAAAGAGGATGCCGATCTGCTGATCGTGGGCTGGGGCGGTACTTACGGACACCTTCATTCAGCACTTGAAATTATGCTGAAAGAGGGTAAAAAGGTGGCTTTGGCCCACTTCCAGTATATCAATCCCCTTCCGAAAAATACGGAAGAGGTTCTTAAGAAATATAAGAAAGTGGTGGTGGCCGAACAGAACATGGGTCAATTTGCCGGACTTCTGCGTATGAAAATACCTGGAGTGGAACTGATGCAGTTTAACCGTGTGAAAGGTCAGCCTTTCAATGTGATGAGAATGGTTGAGATATTTACTAAAATGATGGAGGATTAAGAGTATGAGCGAAATAAAATATGCAGCAAAAGATTATAAGAGTGATCAGTATGTACGCTGGTGCCCGGGTTGTGGTGACCATGCTTTATTGAACTCTCTGCAACGGGCTATGGCTGAAATAGGAGTGGCTCCTCACAATACGGCAGTGATTTCCGGTATCGGTTGTTCTTCCCGTTTGCCCTATTATGTAAACTCTTACGGTTTTCACACCATTCACGGGCGTGCGGCAGCGATCGCTACCGGTGTGAAAGTGGCTAATCCTGAACTCTCTGTATGGCAGATCTCCGGGGATGGAGATGGGCTGGCTATTGGAGGGAACCATTTTATTCATGCTGTCCGTAGAAATGTAAATATGAATATTGTTCTTTTGAATAACCGTATTTATGGTTTAACAAAAGGTCAGTACTCTCCGACTTCTCCCAGAGGATATGTTTCAAAATCTTCTCCTTACGGAACGGTAGAGGATCCTTTCAGACCGGCGGAACTTACTTTCGGTGCCCGCGGCCGTTTCTTTGCCCGTTGTGTAGATGTGGATGGCCCTAATTCTGTAGAGGTATTGGTGGCTTCTGCCCGCCATACAGGTACTTCGGTCGTAGAGGTACTTCAGAACTGTGTGATCTTTAACGATGGCTGCCATAGTTCGGTGGCTACTAAAGAGGGTCGTACTAAAAACGCTATTTACCTGAAACAGGGAGAGCCGATGTTGTTTGGAGAAGGCAATCAGTTCGGTTTAATGCAGGAAGGTTTTGGTTTGAAAGTAGTAAAGATTGGTGAGAATGGTGTAACAGTAGATGATATCCTGGTACACGATGCCCATTGTGAAGATGCAACTTTGCACCTGAAACTGGCACTTATGGAAGGTCCTGATTTCCCGATCGCACTGGGTGTGATCCGCGATGTAAAAGCTCCGGCTTACGATGAAGCGGTTCATGCGCAGATTAAAGAAGTGCAGGCTAAGAAGCCGGCACGGACATTGCGTGAAATGTTGATGAAAGGTGATGTCTGGGAGATAAAATAATAGATTATAGTCGTCCTGTTATAAATAGAAAGAGGATGGTCCCTTGGGATCATCCTCTTTTAGTATGTTTTTTTGAATAATGGGTAATTAGTCTTTTACTCCATGGGCGAGATCGCCCGCATCTCCCAGGCCGGGCACTATGTAGGAGTGTTCATCAATCACAGGATCAATAGCAGCACACCATACGGTGGTTTTGTCTTCAGGAAATACTCTGGATACATGGTCTACCGCTTCCTGACTGGCGATGATGGAAGCAATGTGGATTTCACGGGGTGTACCTTTGGTTAACATAGCCTGATAACTGAGTTCCATCGATCCGCCGGTAGCCAGCATCGGATCGGTTATGATAAGGGTTTTTCCATCTATACGGGGAGAGGCAATGTATTCTATAAAGATGTCGAATTTGAGTTTATCTTTGTATTTACGGTAAGCGGAAACAAAGGCATTCTCGCTATGGTCCAGGTAGTTCAAAAATCCCTGGTGGAAAGGAAGCCCTGCCCGAAGGATAGTACTTATAACGATCTGGTTGTCGTGCATAGGGATGGTTGCAGTGCCCAGGGGTGTTTCCGCATTGCGGGGAGAGTAGTCGAAAGTTTTGCTGATCTCATACGCCATTAGTTCGCCAATGCGTTCAATGTTACGTCGGAAACGCATTCTGTCGTTTTGTACATGCACATCCCGTATCTCAAAGAGATACTGGTTAAGGATGGAATTTTTTTGCTTAAGTTTACTATCTTCATACAGCTCTACAATTTGTTTTTTGCCTCTATCCGTTATGAAACCGCATATAGAATCTCCCTATATACTAAATATAGAGAGAGTTGTGGGTCTCTACAGGGTGAGTAATC
Source organism: Bacteroides sp. (assembly GCA_021203405.1). Taxonomy (GTDB): domain Bacteria; phylum Bacteroidota; class Bacteroidia; order Bacteroidales; family Bacteroidaceae; genus Bacteroides. The sequence goes on along the minus strand of JAJQBG010000217.1, from coordinate 51 downwards.
TTTACCGGTTTATCATTGCAAAATAACTAATTTATTTCGGAATAGTATGAC
>JAJQBG010000229.1 GCA_021203405.1 Bacteroides sp. | reverse complement strand
TGGTGATCGACTCGTAAGGGGTATCTCCGTCTTTAAATATAGGTTTTCCGCTCAATACTCCCAGGGAGTCTGTCAATCCGCGGGCATATACCGTGCTGCTGTCTAAGTTCATAGTGATGAGGTCGGCCTCCAGCTCTACATTTTCGTAGTTCACTTTCCCTTTTCCGTATAAATGTGCATAACCGTCTCCCGTAAAGACAATAGAATCGGTAGCTTCATAAATTACCGGGGCACTTAGGGGCTCTTTTTTCGGTTCAACAGTAATGGAATCACTTCTGAGCGTATCGTTCGCTAATGAATCGGGAGTAAGGATCGGAGGGGTAAATTCCAGCGTGCTGGTTTCCGATGAAAAAGTAGTGGATGTTTCCGGTCGGATCGTATCGTCTTCCTGAGTCTCCTCTTCTCCGTAATGTTCCGGTTTATCATGCGTTTCCAGTAATCCGAGTGGCTCCAGATAAGGACTTACAGAATCGGTACCCAACGAATCGGCCATCCACACCAGGGGGGAGAGGTCGGTTGTCATCGTTCGTCCACTGGTATAACGGCGTGGTAATACTTCTCCGGGAAGGAAGAAGAGTAAACATGACAATATGGTTATACTAATTATTTTGGCTTTCAATGGGCTCATTGGCAAAATAGATTGCGCTTGCAGGGGGCAAAAGTACACATTCTTGATTAATAATAAATGCGATTCTTCTATATTTAATTATTTTTTTAGAAACCGTCTGTACCAGTTATCAAACCGTAACAATCCCTCTTCTCCGTACCGTGCAATCCCTTTCCGTATCTGTTCCGGTCTTTTTTCTTTGTCGCCGGAAGATTTGGAGAAGAATTTATCAGCAAAGCAGATCACCTCTTCTTCCGGAGTAACAGGAAGCATATTGCGGTGAGGCAGCGGTAAATCCTGTTTGAGAATATCTTCCAGGGAGAGCCCGGTGCCTGTATGCCGTTCGCATACAAGAGCGTGCCGAGGAAGCCCCTCTTTCCTCAAAAGATCAGCTCCCAGGTATCCGTGACAAATGTAGGGCCTTTCACCGTGGCAATGAATGTCAGGAGCCTGGGTCAGAAATACACCGATATCATGTAGCATCGAAGCTTCAAACAGGAACTCTTTATCCAGATCTAATTCCGGGTGCAATTCTGCTATGTGAAGCGCTTTGTCTGCTACAGCCCGGCTGTGGCGTATCAGTAGTTCCCGGGCCTCAGTTTCCGGATAATATTTTTCAATAAGAAGAATGGGATTCATCCAGGTTTCGTTTTATATATCGGTTGAAATCTCTATCTTTACGCAATATTACAAAATAAATGGGCAAATACTATGACTCTTTCTGAATTTTTATCAATCACTATCTTTGGCTTTACCATCCGGTATATCTTGCTCTTTCTGGTTAAAACAGCCTTTATTTATCTGTTGGTACGTATCTCTACCTTTGCCGTCCGGTTTGTTTTTGAACGCTATCTGAACCGTCACTGGAGTACAGTGTTTGATAAAACTGCCGTCAGCCTGTTACAACGTATCCTGATCACTATTATTTATATAATGGGCGGAGAGGTCTTTGTTTCGATGATCCCGGCCCTGGATAAACTGGGAACCTCCTTACTCGCCGGAGCCGGTATTATGACACTGGCAGTAGGGGTCGCTTCCAAAGAGGCCGTATCCAATATTGTCAGCGGACTCTTTATTGCTTTTGCCAAACCCTTCCGGATCGGAGATTCGATTGCCATTGACAGTACTATTAAAGGGAAAGTGGTCCAGATCACTTTGCGGCATACTGTAGTGAACAATGCAGAGAACCGCAAGGTGATCGTACCCAATAGCAAAATGAATACCGCTACCATTATCAATTCTACTGTCGGCGAACCGGCTACCTGTAGCTTTATTGAGATCGGAGTCGCGTATGATACCAATCTGGACGATGCTATGCGGATCATGCAGGAGGAGGCATTGGCACATCCACTGCTTATTGACAGACGCTCATCGTCGGAAAAAGAGAAGGGCGTTCCACAGGTCATTGTACGGGTCATTGAACTGGGAGAGTCTGCAATTATGTTAAAAGCGTGGGTGTGGGCCGCCAATTCCGGTGATGCATTTGTTTTAAAATGTGACCTGCTCAAGTCCATCAAAGAGCGGTTCGACAGGGAGGGCATAGAGATCCCCTATCCTTGTAGAAATGTAGTTGTAAAAGAGTCATAAAAATGAGGAACCTCTGTTTATTCGTGTTTTTTTAGTAGCAGCCTGCGGACGTCCTGAAGTAACTGCACAACCTCAGCACCTTATAATGGGAGCAGAGCAATTTGAAAACTATCTGCCTGCTTTGCAGGGAAAACGGGTCGCTTTAACGGTGAACCACACTTCACTGGTAGGTGATAACCAGACTCATTTGCTGGATACTCTTCTGGCTTTGGGGGTAAATGTGGTAGCGGTCTTTGCGCCCGAACATGGTTTCCGCGGTACGGCTGATGCGGGCGAAACAGTAAAAGGAGGAAAGGATATAAGAACAGGAGTCTCTATCTTATCCTTATATGGTAATAGTAAAAAGCCTTCTGCTTCACAAATGCAGGATATAGATATAATCCTTTTTGATATCCAGGATGTGGGAGCCCGTTTCTATACCTATATAAGTACCATGCACTATGTCATGGAAGCCTGTGCAGAACATGGAAAACCGATGATAGTGCTGGACCGGCCCAATCCCTGCGACTATGTAGAAGGACCGGTCCTTCAACCCGGCTATAAAAGTTTTGTGGGAATGCACCCTGTTCCCGTTCTGCATGGTTGTACGGTAGGCGAGCTAGCCGGTATGATCAATGGAGAGGGATGGCTGGCTACAGGAAAGAACTCCTGCAACCTGGAAGTTATCCGGATGCAAAACTGGAAACACGGAGAACCTTACTCCCTCCCTGTAAAGCCTTCACCCAATCTTCCCAATGACCAGTCTGTCCGTCTATATCCCTCCCTGTGTCTTTTTGAAGCTACTCAGATGAGTATCGGCCGGGGAACCACTTTCCCCTTTCAGGTGATCGGGGCTCCGGATAAAAAGTATGGTACCTTTGAATTTAAACCGATCTCTTTGCCGGGGTTTGACAAGAATCCCCTTCATAAAGATAAACTATGTTATGGGGTAGATCTCCGGGAGGCAGAGGTCGAAGCCGGTTTCACGCTTGATTATTTTCTTCATTTTTACCAGCTTTCCGGAGAGAAAAAAGGATTTTTTTCCCGCCCCAACTGGTTCGATCTGCTGATCGGTAATAGTACAGTCCGGGAAGATATCCTGAAAGGTTATACGGAAGAGCAGATCCGGGAGCGGTGGCAAAATGAGTTAACCCGTTACAAAGAGATGCGCCGGAACTATCTCCTTTATGAGGAGTGATCCTCTTTTAGAGCCTCTTCCCGTTTCCTCTTTTTCCAGAGCTGCCAGGAGTTAAATGCATTTTGCCACAGCACATACGCACCCGGTCCTACCGAAGAGATCGGGTTTAGATAAGTATGGGCCATCCAGATAGCAAGTACCGTATTCTTTTGTCCCAGTGCCTGTCCGCCGCTGATGCGATCTTTATAGAGAGTACCGATAAATTTTCCCAGAAAGAATTGTGCTCCGCAGGCTACCAGGGCAGCAAAGGCCATCCATAACTCAATACCCGGGTCTCCCGGATCATGGACCAGGGAGTCGATCGTCCGTCCTGTTACAATGGTCAGGGAGAGTGCCCACAGATAAAAGGCTAATTCATTCATTTTTACCAGTCTGCTATGCAGGTGTGGAGCACTTTTTCGGACGATCAAAGAGATGATAAAAGGAAAGATCAGTAAAGGAAATACTTTACCCAGGATAATACCTACCGAATTCCAGAAGCTCAGATCCGGGTTCGTTTCTACTAATGGAAAAAAGAGAGGTACCGCAACCGCTACTCCTATATTGGCCATCAGGGTATAGGTCGTAAGGCTGGCAGCACTTCCACCCAGTTTGGCGGTAATGACTGCCGCGGCTGTAGCAGTAGGAGCGATCACACAAACCATAGCGGACTGGGCTACTACCGGATTCAAAGGAGCAATTGCATAATATACAGCTATACTCCCCGGAATTTGTATGAACAGAAGCCAGAAGTGCATACCTGAGGGACGTAGTTCTTTGGGGTCGATTTTACTGAAAGTAAGGATCAGCATGGCAAAGATCAGGTAGGGAGTAAGAGGAGAAAGAACAGAAAAAAGAGGATATCCCAACGCACCGGTTACCATAGCAAGCGGGAGAGCCCAGTTCTTGATAAATTTCAGCATCTGTTTCTGCATTATAAAATTTCTGCAAAGTAAACGTCATTCCGGTAATAATGTTACCTTTGCCTGGTATTTTAACTAAAATTTTATTCATAAAAAAAGACAGTTTTACTGTGAAAAAGGCTTTCCGCTGGAATCGTTTCGACCGAAAAACCTACTCAGTATTCTGTAGTTTGAAAAAGGAAGTAAATATCGGAGTCTTGTCTGTGGCTACTGCCCTGTCGTTCTCTGGTTTTGAAACCGCCGTAGCACAAAATGAAGTGCCGGTTCAAATGAAAGAATATGAGCTGGAAGAGGTTGAGATAACCGGAAGCCGTGCTCCGTTAAGTCTTGACGAAGCAGCGAGAATGGTAACTGTACTGAGCCGTCAGGAGATTGAGGCGGCGCCTGTACAAAGTGTAAATGACCTGCTAAAGTATGCCGTTGGCGTAGATGTCCGCCAGCGGGGAGACATGGGGATCCAGACAGACATCACTATTCGCGGGGGAACGTTCGAACAGATCACTATCCTACTGAACGGCATCAACATCAACAACCCCCAGACCGGCCATAATACGGCCGATTTTCCTGTAGACATACATGATATTGAACGGATCGAGATCCTGGAAGGGCCTGCTTCGAGAGTATACGGTACCTCTGCCTTTACCGGAGCCATCAATATTATTACCCGTACCGTACAGGAAAATAACCTCTCCCTACACATTTCCGGCGGGCAGCACGGACTCTTTACCGGAGGCGCTTCCCTGGGTTACCGGAAAAAATCTGTGACTACCTGGGTTTCCGGACGCTACTCCCGTTCGGACGGATATATCCGGAGTAGTGATTTTGAGACTCAACAAGGATATTACCAGGGAACCTATACCCACCCCGATGTAGATGTCAGCTGGCAGTTAGGTTTTACCAACCGGGATTTTGGTGCCAATACTTTCTATTCGGCTGCATTCCCGGACCAGTTTGAGCATCTCAGGCGCTATATTATTTCAGTCCGTGCCGAGACCAAAGGAAAAGTTCGCTTCCGGCCATCGGTCTACTGGATACGGAACGAAGACCGTTTTGAACTGGTAAAAGGAGTAGATAGTAACCATCCTTATAACTATCACCTGGGCCATGTATATGGTATAAACCTAAACGCTTATTTTCATACCCGGGCCGGTAAAACATCCTTTGGAGCCGAAATGCGTAGTGAAGGAGTACGTAGTACCTCTTTAGGAAAAGAGTTATATGAGCCGGTGAATGTACCGGGTAGCGATTACCTGTATACAAAGGGGGCAGACCGTACCAATATCAGTTTTTATGGAGAACAAATATTCTGCTCTCCCGTTTCTCTGCTTCCTTAGGAGTAATGGCCAATCTGAATACCGCTCTGGACCATACCTTCCGGTTCTACCCGGGAGTAGATATAGCTTATCGCTTTGCCGATCCCTGGAAGTTGTATGCTTCCTGGAACATGGCCCTGCGTATGCCCACCTATACAGAACTCTATTATGGGGATAAAGCAACCCGAAAGGGGAATGAACACCTCTATCCAGAAGAGACCCAATCGTTTGAAGCCGGCATCAGGTTCCAGAAACCTGCTTTGCAGTTCACCGCCGCAGGATTCTGGTATAAAGGGAAAAATATGATCGACTGGGTAGGACTTACCGGTGATTCTATTCTCTACTCCGTCAACCATACCCGGCTTAGTAATATGGGAGTTGAACTCTCCGGACGGTTAGATCTTACCCGTTTTTCCGGAAGTCAAACCTTTATCGGCTCCCTCTATGCAGGGTATATGTACATACACCAGACCAAGGATACAGATCCCGGATATGTATCGGAGTACGCACTGGACTACCTCCGTCATAAGTGGGTTATGCGGTTGGAACACCGTCTCTATAGAAAACTCGCTGCTTCCTGGGCCTTCCGCTGGCAGAAAAGGATGGGTACTTATCAAAATAAAGCAGGTATCGCTACTTCTTATCCTGCTTTTGCACTGCTTGACCTGCGGCTCAGCTGGAACGCGGAACGTTATAACCTATATGGCGAAGTCAATAACCTGCTGGGCCGGAACTATTACGATCTGGGTAATATACCTCAACCAGGCTTCTGGCTGAAGGTCGGAGCCAGTTATAAATTTGTTTTCCGGTAATATATTCTTATTAACTTAACACAAACCCTTCCGCACCGGAATGCTGGCCCGATAAAGCTGTTTTCCGGTGCTTTTTTATCTTCCCTTCCTCCCGTAACCGATTAAAAAAAGCAAAACTTAAACCTATATAACCGGTTTTCAACAAAAATCTGCTACATTTGTACCGGAACATCATGATACATTTCAAATACTACATATTATTTTTGATAGTACCGTATTTGTTTTTGCTCTCTCCTCTGACTTTTCAGGCCTGGGGTAGGGATTTTATTGTGGTGATTGACCCCGGGCACGGGGGTAGAGATCCGGGAGCAGTGGGCAAAGTATCCCGGGAAAAAGCGATCAACCTGAAAGTAGCCCTCAAACTGGGAGAGATGATCAACCGGAACTGCAAAGATGTAAAGGTTGTCTATACCCGTGATAAGGATGTCTATCTCACTCTTAACCGGCGGGCAGAAATTGCTAACCATGCAAAAGCCGATCTGTTCATATCCATTCATACCAATGCGGTAAAGGGTAATCAGTCAGCACGGGGTGCATCTACCTGGACACTGGGACTTGCTAAATCAGACGCTAACCTGGAAGTCGCCAAACGGGAGAACTCCGTTATTTTACTGGAGAGTGATTACCAGCAACGGTATGCCGGCTTCAATCCCGGCTCTTCCGAGTCCTATATCATTTTTGAATTCATGCAGGATAAGTATATGGAGCAGAGTGTGCATCTGGCAGATTTGATACAGAAAGAGTTCCGTACTACCTGCAAACGTCCCGACCGGGGTGTACACCAGGCCGGATTCCTGGTACTCAAAGAGAGTGCCATGCCCAGTGTACTGGTCGAACTGGGATTTATTTCCAATCCCGAAGAGGAGTGTTATCTGAATACTGCCCAGGGAGTAGAGAACCTGGCCGGTGGCATTTACAGGGCTTTTCTTACCTATAAAAAAGAGCACGATATACGGGCAGGAGGAAAAGAGTATGAACCTGCCCCTGAGGTGGCGGATAAACCGGTCCCGGCTTCCGAAAAAAACGTCACTCAGGTAGCGGCTGGTAAGAACAACAGTTCTGCTCCGGTATTCAAGGTACAGATATTGACCGCGTCCACCCCGTTGAAAGCCGGAGATAAGCGCTTTAAAGGGATCACACCGGTAGATCACTATCAGGAAGGAGGAATTTATAAATATACCTACGGAGCAAGTACCGACTATAATGAAATAGTACGTACCCGTAGAAAATTGCAGGCTACCTTTAAAGATTGTTTTATTATTGCCTTTAAAGAGGGGAATAAAACAGATGTGAACCAGGCCATTGCAGAGTTTAAAAGAAACAGAAAGTAATAATTATAGCGAATAATAAAATGAAATTCTTTACGAAAGAAGTCAGGATCGGAATTGCAGGCCTTGTTGCATTGGCCATGCTCATATTCGGGATCAACTACCTGAAAGGTATCAACCTTCTTAAACCCAGTGCATACTATTATGTGAAATATGCCGATATAAACGGACTGGCCCAGTCAAGTCCGGTATTTGCGGATGGTTACCGGGTAGGTACCGTACACGATATTCAGTATGATTATACCCATCCCGGCCATGTAACCGTACAGGTAGAGGTGGATACCAGGCTCAGAATGCCCAAAGGCAGCAGAGCAGAACTCGAATCTGAAATGCTGGGAGGAGTGCGAATGAACCTGGTCTTACCCCGGAACGCTGTTGAATTCCATCAGGTAGGGGATACTATTCCCGGAGTATTTAACGGAGGAATCCTGGGAGCGCTCACGGATGAGTTAAAACCACAACTGGAGAGTATGCTTCCGAAGCTGGATTCTATCCTTCAATCCTTAAATGTATTGCTGGCAGACGAGAATATTCCCGCCACGCTGAATCATGCCCGGGGAACCATGGCCAATCTGGAAGGATTGACTGCCCAGATGAATTATCTTTTCCGCAACGATATTCCGCAGCTTACCGGTAAATTCAATGTGGTAGGAGAGAATCTGATCTCCATTACCAATAACCTGAAGGATGTGGATTATGCCGCTGTAGTACAGAAAGCCGACTCTACCTTATATAATGTAAAACTCTTTACCGAGCAGCTCACCCGGCGGGATAACAGTATCGGATTGTTACTTACCGATCCCGGATTATACAATAACCTGAACGCTACCGTAGGGAATGCATCGTTGCTTCTGGAAGACCTCAGGCAGAACCCGAAACGCTATGTCCACTTTTCACTTTTTGGCAGAAAAAGTAAATAGTAATAAAGTGCTAAATTAGATTGTTTCTAAATTACTTTTTAGAATCATTCTAAGCTGTAAACTAACTGAATTCTTAATCCTACAACGCTCCAACGTAGATTTTTTATATTTGATAATATCCGGTTCGGCACCCCTGTTCCGGATATTATTTTATTCATT
>JAJQBG010000025.1 GCA_021203405.1 Bacteroides sp. | reverse complement strand
CAATGTAAAAGTACGAAAAAATACTGTATTAAATCTTTTATTATTACTTTTGTGGTCAAATTCCGTTCTCGCATGAATAAGTTGGAAATAATAAAGAATCCCATTCAAAAGGAACTTGCTGATTTTCAGGAGATTTTCAATGCTTCTTTAGTTAGTGAGAACCCGTTGTTGAATGAGGTTTTACAACATATAGGAAGTAAGAACGGAAAAATGATGCGTCCTGTTCTGGTCTTGCTGACAGCTAAACTTTTTGGAGAGGTCACTCCTTCTACTTTACATGCAGCGGTGGCTCTGGAGATGCTTCACACGGCCAGCCTGGTTCACGACGATGTTGTAGACGAAAGTTCACAACGCCGGGGACAACCTTCCGTAAACGCCCTTTATGATAACAAGATCTCTGTATTGGTAGGAGACTTTTTATTAGCCACTGCCCTGATACATGCTACCCAAACAGAGAACCACGAAATTATCCTTGCCATTTCCCGGCTGGGGCAAAAATTATCTGAGGGAGAGATCCTTCAACTCTCTACCATGCGCGATACCGCTTTCCGGGAAAGTACTTACTTTGATGTGATCCTTAAAAAAACGGCGGCTCTCTTTTCTGCCTGTACCAAAATAGCCGCTCTCTCTACCGGGGCTACTCCTGCGGAGGTAGAAAATGCTCGTTTATTCGGAGAATATATTGGTATCTGTTTCCAGCTGAAAGATGATATTTTTGATTACTACTCCGATAAGAGTATAGGAAAACCTACCGGCAACGATATGAAGGAGGGTAAATTGACGTTACCTATCCTGTATGTTATCAATAACCTGAAAGAGGAGTCCATCAATCAGCTGGCCCTTAAGATCAAGCGGGGAGAAGCCACAGAAGAGGAGATCAATCAACTGATAACATTGGCCCGGGAGAGTGGGGGGATAGAGTACGCCCAGCATACCATCCGTAAACTTCAGGCACAGGCTCTTGAATTACTTACGGATATTCCTGATTCTACTATTAAAGAGGCCTTGATCACTTATTTGAATTATCTGGTGGAACGGGAGATTTAACTGAATTTTGTTCAGTACTTTTCTTCACAAAGTCCTATACTTTTGTCTACACCGTTCTATACTTTTTTTCACACGGTCCTGTACTTTTTTAGCGTTCCTTTGATGCAGGGAAAAATATAGTTAATAATCAGGCAACAATAAACTAAGTTTTGTAATGCGTATGCCCTGCACATCAGACACATTTTGTTAATAGACACAGATCTTCTTCCATATACATTAAAAATAGAAAAAATCTCCCATTCTCCCACCGGTAGAGGGTTTTGTATTGTAAATCAATGTGTTAAATCGGTGGGAGATGCGAAAAACCATCTCCCACCATCTCCCATATCTCCCACCTTAGTATGGTAAAAACAGCCGGCGGATGGATTTTTTTCATCCGCCGGTAAATTAAAACCACCCGCCGGTGGATTGACATTCACCCGCGGGTGATTTTTTTTGTTCGCCTTGTACTAAAAACTTAGTGAATCGTAGAAAAAATTAGTGTATTAGTGCCTGATGATTCACTAAGTTTTTTGAAAATAAACTAATTGTCAGAAAGATGGTTACACCCAATTTTAGAAAGGGTTACACACTTTTCCCCGTTCCAGGCTACTACTTACTTTCTATATCTGGATTTCCTGTTTTTTTTGTTCATCCCCTGTTTCTCTTTTATTCATCTCTTGTTCATGCATATTCATTCTTGTTCGTCTATTGTTCATCTTTTGTTCACCGGGTGAACATCTCCCGGTGAACAAAAGAACAGAACTGTAAATACAAATCAGGAAATGACAAAGGGTTACATCCCATTTCAAAAAGTAGTGAACGGTATAAAAAACTACAGATCGGTGAATAAGAGGACATTACTTGTATAAAGCCCGATCCCGGTGGGAGATATGGGAGATGGTGGGAGATGGTTTTTTGCATCTCCCATCACATTAACACATTGATTTACAAACCAAAAACTACGCTTGGTGGGAGAATGGGAGATATTTTTCATTTTTAATTCATAAGAGAGAATGAATAAGACGGAGGACAGGGCATACGCATTAAGGTGATACTTCTCTTATAAAGTATCACCCAAAGTTTCAAGTGTCACCTGGAAAAGTTGACTTTTGTATAAGAATAAAAAACTGCCGACCTTGTGAGCCAGCAGTAATCTATTAAAAATAATCGGTTATCAGAAAAATTTCAGTTCTTCTCCCTTAATATCGGAAAGAAGCAGGTTAGCCAGCCGGCTGGTTCCTAATCGGAATAACTCATTGTTGAGCCACTCTTCTCCGAGTATCTCTTTTACAATGGTGTAGTATACTAATGCATCCTGTACCGTATTAATACCTCCGGCAGGTTTAAACCCTATTTTTATTCCCGTTTCATCGTAATATTCTTTGATGGTTTGGCACATTACCCAGGCTGCCTCGGGTGTAGCGGCAGGTTGCATTTTACCGGTAGAGGTTTTGATAAAATCTGCTCCCGAATAGATGGAGAGGATAGAGGCTTTCTTTATATTGGCCGCTGTTTCCAGCACACCGGTTTCCAGGATCACTTTCAGGCGCTTATCCTTGCAGACTGCTTTTATCTCCTGTATTTCTTCACACAGGGTCTCATAATCTCCGCTCAGGAAGGCTCCTATGGAGATCACGATGTCTATTTCGTCGGCACCGCCCAGGATAGCCAGGTTTGTTTCTGCCACTTTGATCTCGATAAAGGTTTGGGAAGAAGGAAAACCTGCGGAAACACATGCAATATTCACATTCTCTACCTCCAGGGTATTGTACACTGTTTTGGCAAAATTAGGATATACACAGATAGCGGCAACATTTTTCAGATCCGGAAATTCCGCTTCAAACCGATTCACCTTTTCTGTGAAAGCAATGACACTTTCTACACTGTCGGCAGAGTTAAGTGCAGTAAGGTCAATGCAGTTGAATAGTAATTTTTTAACTTCCGGGGTATTATTTCCTGCTATTTTGGTTTCAATTAACTGAGCAACCTTTTCTTTCACCTCTTTATCGCTGATCGCTGTATTGTATTTCTCCAGGGCGATCTCATACTTTGTCTTTTCCGCTTCATTATTTCCCATTCTCACTAAGTTTAGAGTTGTTTATATGTCTCTTATTATCTCTCTCGGTTTTTTTGCGCATATTGCGTTTAAATGCTTCTGTCAGGTCCACTCCAGTCTGGTTGGCAATACAGGTCAACACCCATAGAACATCGGCAATTTCATCGCCCAGCTCCTCCTTTTCATTTTTCTTAAAAGATTGATCTCCGTACTTTCGCGCCATGATACGGGCCAATTCTCCTACTTCTTCGGTAAGAACCGCCATATTGGTGAGTTCGCTGAAGTAGCGGACACCGTATTCTTTGATCCAGTTATCAACCTGGTTTTGTACCTCTTTTAATGTCATTATTCACGGTTTTTAGAGTCTATACATATTGTAACCGGCCCGTCGTTCAATAATTCTACTTTCATATCGGCCCCGAATTCTCCGGTTCCTACCTCTTTTCCCAACTCCTGACTTAACTGAGTACAGAATTGCTCATAGAGTGGAATCGCAAGGGTGGGGGGTGCTGCTTTTATATATGAGGGACGATTCCCTTTTTTAGTGGAAGCATGCAAGGTGAACTGGCTGATTACCAAAATATTACCCTCTATATCCTTGATGGATAAGTTCATAACCCCCCGCAGACCGCCGAAAATCCTTAATCCCGTTATTTTCTTACTTAACCACTGGATGTCCTCTTCCGTATCTGCCTGCTCAATTCCCAAAAGAACCAGTAACCCTTGCTTAATAGCTGATTTACAGGTTCCGTTTATGGTAACGGATGCATGGCTTACACGCTGTATAACTACTCTCATGGCTTTGGAATATAATTACAAATATAGAGGATTCTTTTTTAGAAACGGTAAGATTGTAAAAAGGAAATTTATTTTTCCTCCCGGTTCTCCTGCAGGGATTCTACTACAATTTTAGCTTTGGCATTTCCTACTATAGCAGCAATCTCTTCGAAAGAGGCTTCCCGGATCCGTTTGACACTTTTAAATTCTTTCAGTAAGGCGGTTTTACTCTTTTCCCCAATCCCTTTAATGGTGTCTAAGGCAGAAGCGATCTGCCGTTTACTCCGCTTATCTTTATGGAAGGTAATAGCAAAACGGTGTACCTCGTTCTGGATCTGTTCCATCAGCCGGAAAAGGGGAGAGTTCTGTTTGAGCCCGATCACTTTGGCGGGGAATCCGAAAAGCAGTTCGGAGGTGCGGTGTCTGCGGTCCTTTGCCAATCCGGCGATAGGAATACTGAGCTTTAATTCATCTTCGATCACCTCTCTTACCACCTCCATTTGTCCCTTTCCACCGTCTGTAATGATCAGGTCGGGCAGGGGAGTCTCTTCCTGAATGGCACGGGTATATTTTCTCCGTACCACCTCTTTCATAGAGGCATAATCGTCGGCCCCGGTTACAGTCTTGATATTGTATTTGCGGTAATCTTTCTTAGAGGGTTTTGTTTTGATAAACACTACGCAGGCGGCTACCGCATCGCTTCCCTGGATGTTGGAATTATCAAAACATTCGATCCTGACGGGGGGTTTTTCCAGTCCCAGCTCTTTTTGGATCTCTTTCATCAGGCGTACACTTCTCTGTTCGGGATTTAGTTTTTCGGCCTGTTTTAACCGGTCTACTTTGTACTGTTTTACATTGAGCAGGGAAAGATCCAGCAGTTTTTTCTTTTCTCCTCTCTGGGGAACGGTAAAGGTTACCCCATTCATCTCAATATCCGGTGGAAAGGGTACAATGATCTCTTTGGATTTACTTTTATAGCGTTCCCGCATCTCTGCGATACCCAGGGTAAGTAGCTCTTCCGGGGTTTCATTCAGGCGCTTTTTATACTCAAAAGTAAAAGCCTGGTTGACCGCTCCGTTGGTAATATGAAGATAATTGATAAAAGCAGAGTTTTCATCGTCGGCAATGGAGAATACATCAATATTGTGGAACTGCGGATTTACTACTTCCGATCTAGCCCGATAATTTTCGATCAATTCGTATTTTTCCTTGACTATCTGAGCCTCTTCGAATTGCATATTCTGAGAGAGTTCCTGCATCTGTTTCAGCAGAATTTTACTTATTTGTTGCGTATCTCCTTTTAATATCTCTTTAATATGGAAGATATTCTCCATATACTCCTCTTCTGTCTGTCTTCCGATACAGGGACCTTTGCAGTTTTTGATATGATATTCTAAACACACATTAAATTTACCGGCCTCTATATTCTCCCGGGTAAGATTCAGGGCACAGGTACGCATAGGGTAGAGTTGTTTGATAAGACCTAACAAGGCATACATAGCCTGCACATTGCTGTAAGGACCATAATAGAGGGATCCGTCCCGGATAATGTTCCGGGTTTTGTAAACCCGTGGAAAGGGTTCTTTACGGATGCAGATAGAAGGGTAGGTCTTATCATCTTTCAGCATGATATTGTAGCGTGGTTGGTGCATTTTGATCAGGTTATTCTCCAATAATAAAGCATCTTCTTTGGAGTTAACCACAATATATTTGATATCTACAATTTTGCTGACCAATACCCGGGTTTTGCCTGCACCGTGATCTTTGGTAAAGTAGGAGGAGACTCTTTTTTTAAGATTCTTCGCTTTTCCTACATAAATAATACGACCTTCATTATCCAAATATTGGTAAATACCCGGTTTATCCGGAAGATTGGAAACAACCCCCTTTAAGTAATCTGTAGCTTTTAACTCTTCCGGATTCATCGCTCTTTTTATTTAAAGTTCCAATACTGCCTCTACTTTTGCTTCTTTATCAAAGATATCTCTTCCGCCCAGTTCTTTTAACTCGATGGTAAAGTTCACATACATATCTTTCGGACTGAATTTTTTCACTAATTTATAAGCAGCCTCCATAGTTCCTCCGGTGGCCAGTAAATCATCATGAAGTAATACTATATCGTTCTCATCAACAGCATCCTTATGTATCTGGATGGTATCTACTCCATACTCTTTTGCATAACTTTCTTCAATGGTTTCTGCAGGAAGTTTCCCTGGTTTACGGATAGGAATAAATCCCGCATTCAATCGTAAGGCCAGGATCGGGCCCATAATAAATCCCCGTGATTCAATTCCCACCACTTTGGTGATCCCTTTATCCTTATACATTTCGTACATGATATCTGCCAGCTCTTTCAGGCTCTCACTGTTTTTAAAAAGGGTGGTAACATCCTTAAATTGTACTCCTGGAATCGGGAAATCGGGTATATTACGGATGTTCTTAATCAGGTTTTCTTTGCTCATTTTCAATAATTTATTCTAATTCTTTTAAAGTAATGTTTCACGTGGAACTTTCTTTCTTAACGGCCCGAAAGTACTAACAGGACATTAATATCACTGGGGGAGATACCCGGAATACGGCTTGCCTGCGCAATGGTTTCCGGATCGATCTTTATAAGCTTTTGCCGGGCCTCTGTAGAAAGGGACTGAAGCGAATTATAATCGAACTTTCCTTTGATCCGAATATTTTCCAACCTTTCCATCTTTTCGGCAATCATTCTTTCCCGCTGAATATAGCCCTGATATTTTATCTGTATTTCTGCTGTTTCAATGATCTCTTCCTGCCGGGAGGGGGTTTTATCCAACTCTTTTTTCAAGGCAGGAACCAACTCTCCTAAATTCTTTAAAGTAAGTTGGGGACGATTGATCAGATCGATCATTTTACATCCATGTCTTAAAGGAGTAGTTCCTAACTTTTCCAGGCTTTCATTGATTAACGCTGGCTTTATAGAAAAGTTTTGGGTGAAGTTAATGATGTTCTCAATCTGTTCTTTTTTCTCTTTATAGAGTTGGTACCGGTCTTCTTTTGCCAATCCCAGTTTGTAGGATTTTTCTGTCAGACGTATATCGGCATCGTCCTGCCGCAGAAGAATGCGATATTCGGCCCGGGAAGTAAACATACGATAGGGCTCATCTACTCCTTTGGTCACCAGGTCATCGATCAATACACCTATATAAGCTTCATCACGTCCCAGTGTAAACGCCTTACCTCCGTGGCAGTTAACATGGGCATTGATACCGGCCATCAATCCCTGTCCACCCGCCTCTTCATAACCGGTTGTACCGTTTACCTGTCCGGCAAAGAAGAGATTGGCGATTATCTTCGATTCCAGCGTATGTTTTAGTTGAGTAGGATCGAAGAAATCGTATTCAATAGCATAACCGGGACGGTAGATGATCATATCTTTAAAAGCCGGGATTTTACGAAGTGCATGAATCTGTATATCCGTCGGTAAGGAAGAAGAAAAGCCATTCAGGTATAGTTCCTGAGTTGTTTCTCCTTCGGGTTCCAGAAACAACTGATGTTTGTCTTTATCCGGGAAGGTAACAATTTTAGTTTCAATGCTGGGACAGTAACGGGGCCCGATACTTTGAATTTGTCCGTTATAAAGGGGAGATTCCGGAAGGCCCTGCCTGAGTACTTCATGAACCTCTTCGTTAGTAAAACAGGTCCAGCAAGAGAGTTGTTTAAGTTCTCTTTTTATACCATCCATAAAAGAGAACTTCTGGTACGTCTCTTCTCCGGGTTGCACATCCATCAGATCGTAATGGATACTTCTTCCGTCAATACGTACGGGAGTACCGGTTTTCATGCGATCGTGCCGGATACCGTGGTGGGTAATGGATTCGGTCAACCGGTAAGAGGCCGGTTCGGCCATTCTTCCTCCCGCTATCTGAGTTTTACCTACATGCATCAATCCATTTAGGAAAGTACCGGCAGTAAGTACGACACATTTAGCCTGGAAGATGGCATCCAAATAGGTAATAACTCCTTCTATCTGGTTATCCTTTACCAGGATCTCTTTCACGGTATCCTGCCAGATATGCAGGTTCGGTGTATTTTCAAGAATTTCTCTCCAGGTCCATATAAATTTATTGCGGTCGCATTGTGCACGGGGACTCCACATAGCCGGGCCTTTAGAGCGGTTGAGCATACGAAACTGAATAGAGGTTTTATCGGTAACAATACCCATTTGTCCTCCCAACGCATCAATTTCCCGCACAATCTGTCCTTTGGCAATACCCCCTACGGCAGGGTTACAGCTCATCTGTCCAACCTTATTCATATCCATTGTGATCAGGCAGGTTTTTGATCCGAGGTTAGCGGCCGCAACTGCTGCTTCACAACCGGCATGACCGGCTCCGATTACAATAACATCATATTTAAATACCATGGGTTTATTTATTTGACAGGGCAAAGTTACAAAAATAGTCTGTATGTTTCGGGAGGTAGGAACTCAATTCGAATTCTTATACCGGAAATTTAACATTTTCTCTCTTTCTCTTCCCATAGTTGTTATCAGCACTTTACCCGGGTGTATGCCTACAAACTTATTTTATAATCATCTTTTTTGAATATAAAAACAGATAAAAAGGGTTACACCCGCCAGAAAAGTTGGTTGCATCCAGAAAAAACACAGAATTATACATAAGGAAGCATGCATTTTAAAATTACACCGTTGGTGGGAGATATAGGAGGTGATGGGAGGTGTTTTTTTGCATCTTCCCTCTCTATAACAATTTGATTTACTGTTTTTTAATAGTCTTCGGTGGGAAAATGGGAGATTTTTCTCGTTTTAAAACCTATGTAAGAATAGTAGTAATGGTTTGTAGGCAATTATCAGGGCTGAAAACCCTAGCCTAAGACCGGTCGTTGCTCTACAGCTCAAAAATTTTGATTGTTCTTTACTTCGCCGTTATCTAATGTTTAACCAAACCAGGCTATCTATAAT